>CAJYVK010000068.1 GCA_913778455.1 uncultured Hymenobacter sp.
GGGCGATGCGCTCTTCCAGAATAGCCGACCCGCGCGACGGGTAGCCCGCGTGAGTGCCGGGCTGGCTGGCGGCCCGCGCCCGCCCCACTCCGTTGTCCTGCACCACAGCCAGCAGGTAGTCGGCCTCCTGGGTGAGGCGCACCAGCACGTGGCCCTCGCCGGCGTGGTGGGCCAAGCCGTGCCACACCGCGTTTTCGACCAGCGGGTGCAGGAGCATGGCGGGAATCTCCTCGTCGAGCAACGCCTCGTCGGCCGTTACCTCATAGGTAAATTGCCCCTCAAAACGCAGGGCTTCCAGCTCTAAGTAGCTACGCAACATATTTAGCTCGGCGCGTACCGGGAGCAGCGGCTGGCGCGACTGCTCCAGAATCAGCCGCATCAGCCCGCCGAAGCGCGTGAGGTAGTGCTGCGCCGCCTCGGCCTCGTGCCGCAGAATGTACTTCTGAATGGATTGCAAGGAGTTGAAGATGAAATGCGGATTCATCTGGGCCAGCAGTGCCCGCTGCTCGGTTTGCGCCAGGCGGAGCTGCACGCGCTGCCCCCGGCGCAGCTGTCGGCTGCCCCACAGGCCCCCGCCCAGCACCACCAGCCCGCCCGCGGCCCAGCCCAGCCACTGCCAGCCCAGCGGCTGCTCCTTGGGCACGCGCCGGATACCCCGGCTCGTGACGAACACCCAGTGCTGCGCATCCTCGCCGATACCCCGCACGGCCAGGCCAGCCAGCGCCGGTAGCGGGGCCAGCCGATGATCGGCGTAGCGCAACGCGCCAACCGGAGTGCCCACCCACAGCGGCCCCTCGGGCGATTGATAAAACGCCGTAATGCGCTTGCTGGGCAGCCCCTGCGCGTAGGTAATTTCCCGAAAGCCCGGGTTTTCGTACACCAGCAAGCCCTCGCGGGTACCGACCCACACCTGGCCGTCGGCCGCTTGGGCGAGCGCCGTGATAGTGTCGTTGCTCAGCCCGTTTTGGGTGGTGAAGTGGGTGGTGTGGGTACCCTCGCTTAGCCGCAAGCCCCGCTGGGTAGCTTCCCACACCCGGCCCTGCCGGTCGATCAGTGTGGCTCCCTGGCCCAGGGCGGCGCTGGCGGGCTGCCCGGCGGCGCCGAGCGGCAGCGCCCCCAGGCCACCCCAGCACGCCAGTTGCCAAAGCCAGCGCCGGGCGGGTACGGATCTGTTCATGGGCTAGAAAATAGAATCGGCCGCAGCCGCATTTTCCTGGCAAGCTACCCAGCGGGCGGCCCTGCAACCAAACCCGGCATCTGAGGCAACTTTACGGGGCGGGCCGCATCTTTGACCCTATTCTGCTATTTCTTCGCTGTTTCGTTCATGAAACCTACTTTGCTTGCCGCGCTGCTGCCCGGCTGCCTACTGCTCGCTGGCACGGCCCAGGCGCAGGCTCCCTCCACTCCCGTTGCGGCTCCCAACGCGCCCTACCAGCCTTCTTCTACCAAAACCAACGACTTGGTGCACACCAAGCTGGCGGTGCGCTTTGACTATGCCAAGCGCTACCTCTACGGCCAGGAATGGGTGACGCTCAAGCCCCACGCCTACGCCACCGACACGCTGCGCCTCGATGCGCAGGGCATGGATATTAAAACCGTGGCGCTGATGAACGGTAGCAGCCAGCAGCCGCTCAAGTTTGAGTATTCGGATAAAAATAATCTGCGCATCAACCTGGGCCGGGTGTTCAAGCCCGGTGAGCAGTACGTGGTGTACATCGAGTACACGGCCAAGCCCAATGAGCTGCAAGTGCAGGGCTCGCAGGCCATCACCGACGCCAAGGGCCTGTACTTCATCAACCCCGACAGCGCGACGAAGGGCAAGCCGGTACAAATCTGGACGCAGGGCGAGACGCAGAGCTCATCGGCGTGGTTTCCAACCATCGACCGGCCCAACCAGAAGACGACCCAGGAAATCGCCATGACGGTGCCGGCCAAGTACACCACGCTCTCCAACGGCCAGCTCGTGAGCCAGACGCCCGCCGGCCCCGGCCTGCGCACCGACACTTGGAAAATGGACCTGCCCCACTCGCCCTACCTGTTTATGATGGCCGTGGGCGACTTTAAAATTTACAAGGATACCTGGCGCGGTAAAGACGTGACGTACTACTTGGAGCCCAAGTACGCGCCCTTCGCCAAGCAGATTTTCGGCAACACGCCCGACATGCTGGAGTTTTTCAGCCAGCGGCTGGGCGTGGAGTACCCGTGGAATAAGTACGCCCAGGTAGTGGCCCGCGACTACGTGAGCGGCGCGATGGAAAACACCAGCGCCACCCTGCACGGCGAGCAGGTGCAGATGGACGGCCGCGAGCTGCTCGACCGCGAGTACCAGAGCGAGTCGGTCATTGCCCACGAGCTGTTTCACCAGTGGTTTGGCGACTACGTCACGGCCGAGTCGTGGTCGAACATCACCGTCAACGAATCGATGGCCGACTTCTCGGAAGCCCTCTATGCCCAGCACAAGTACGGCCAGGACGCTTCCGACGCGCACAACTACCGCTACCTGCAATCGTACCTGCGCAGCCCCCGCGATGCGGGTAAAAACCTCGTGCGCTTCCACTACAACAACCGCGAGGACGTCTTCGACCTCGTGAGCTACCAGAAGGGCGGGGCCATCGTGCAGATGCTGCGCACCTACCTGGGCGACGACGTATTCTTCGCCGGTTTGCAGAAATACTTGACCGATAACAAATTCGGCAACGGCGAGGCGCACCAGATGCGCCTGGCGATGGAGGCCGTGTCGGGCCAGGACCTCAACTGGTTTTACAACCAGTGGTACTACGGCCCGGGCCACCCGGTCGTGACCATCGACTACGGCTGGGACGCGGGCACCAAAACCCAGAGCGTGACCATTAAGCAGACCCAGCCGGGCACGGTGTTCCGCCTGCCGCTGGCCATTGATTACTACGTGAACGGTAAGGCCCAGCGCCAGCGCGTGACCATGACCGAGGCTACCCAGACTTTCATCACCCCGCTGGCCGCCAAGCCCGAGCTGGTGAACGTGGACGCCGAGAAATTCACGGTGTGGCAGAAAACTGATAATAAACCCCTCACCGAGAGCCTCTACCAGTACAGCCACGCCCCGCTGTACGTCGACCGCCGCGAGGCCCTGGCCGCCGCCCTGGCCGCCCAAACCACCAACCCCGCCGCCCGCGCTGTGGTGCTGGCTGCCCTCAAGGATAAGTTTTACGGCCTGCGTGTCGCGGCCATCCAGGGCCTGAAGCTCGATAACAAGGACTTAGCCAAGGCCGTCGCGCCCACCCTGCGCCAGCTCGCCGCCTCGGAAAAAGACAACCACGTGCGTGCCGCCGCCCTGCTAGCCCTGGGCGAGCTCAAAGACAAGAAGGACCGCAAAACGCTGACCGACGCGCTCGCGCACCAGTCTTACACCGTGCAGGGCGCCGGCCTCGAAGCCCTGGGCGAGATTGACGCCCCCGCCGCCCTGGCCCGCGCCAAGGCGTTTGAGCAGGACGAGCACCTGGGCTCGGCCGTCATGAGCGTGTACGCGCAGCAGGGCGGTGCCGAGCAGTGGAACTACATCCGCACGGCCTACGACCAGGCCGAAGGCAACAACCGCTACAACTTCATTCAGCCGATGGTGCAGATGCTGGGTCGCCTCAACGACCCGACCGCCTTCTCGGAAGACGTGAAACGCTTGCAGGAGCTAGCCATGCTGCCCCAGCTCAAAGCCTATGGCTTCGACAAGCGCATGATGGAAGCCATTAAGAAAGGTGCCGACGCCCAGGCAGGCAAGCCCAACGCGGCCCAAAACCAGGCGACGGCCGCCGCGGCCATCAAGGCTATCGAAGAAAGCAAGTAAGCCGTCGAATAAACGCCTCCCTCAAAAGGTGTCGCAGTGCGCAACTGCGGCACCTTTTGTATTAGTACACAAGAGCAAGGAGCTGATTACATCGCGTATTTTCGCTTCTCATCGGGTCCGTAAAGCCGCCAGTTCCGTTTCCAGAATAGTTCAGCGCAATGCCAAAAAGCCTACTTCTCGCCCTATTTGCTTCAGGAGCCATACTCGCGGCTGCAAGCTGCAACCGTACTACCTGCCGCCAGGCCAACGCGGTATTTGCTAGCTACCCGCCCTCAACCAAGCAGTACGCAGACGAGCTGGTTAGGCAGCTGAAGCTTGTCGATAAGTCCACCCTTACTTACTGGCTGGATGCTTATCAACAGGAAGGAAATAGCCAGCGGCTTGTGGTACGCCTGCAAGGCGACGGCCTGTGCGCCCAGATGCCCTTAACAATCAAAGGCTCGCTGCAAGGCATTGAGCAGCTAGTAGCCAACAAAGGCATGGGCTACCACAACGCCGAGCTGAAAAACCTGCGATTCGACGTGCAACGAGATAACGCGAAGACAGAATTCATTTTCTCAAGCGTCGATGGCGTCGTCGATTAAGATAGCTCTGGGGCTTCAGCAAATAAGCTACTGGGAAGAGGCCGTTCGGACGAGCCGGCTGCGTCCTACGCCATCATCAACGCGGCAACAGGCTTCCTTATCCCCTGGGTTGCGCACCTAAATTTTTCTTCCTAAAGAAGATTTTTCCCTCACCGGCAGCCCTGAACGCGCTCCACATGGTGAGTCGGCCATATAGGCTGACACTCAGCCGTCAGAGCCCCTAAATTGCTGTCCGGCTTACAATTATTCGACCAGCAATAGTTAAAACTTAACATGCCGGCAGCCCCTACGGCGAACTATCGCGAAAGGTTGCGTGTCAACTAGACATGCGCAAGACCACTCCGCTGGTGCTGGCCGCTCTGCTTGCAAGCCGCCTCACCCCCGCCCTGGCCCAAAACTCGCCGGAAGAAAATAACGACAACGGCGACGCGCCTTTCGTGCGGCATATTCGCCCCGACCGCCCCGGCCAGACTATCTCGGCCGGCGTACTACGGGCCGGCGAGTTTCAGCTCGAAACTGGCATTCAGCGCTTCACGCCCCGCGTGGGCGTGGGCGTAACCAGCAACGTCAACACGCTGCGCATCGGCTTCTGGAACAGCATGGAGCTTCGCGTGACGCAGCCCTACGTCTTCGGTACGCCCCGCCTGGCGACGGGCAGCACGAGCGACGTCCCCACTCCGCGCACCGACTCGGTGGGCTGGGCACCGGTAACCGTCGGCGTGAAGCTGATGCTGACGCCCGACCGGGCCAGCCGCTTTCAAGCCTCGCTGTTGGCCGAGGCCAGCCTCCCGAATACCGGCCAGAACGGCCTGCGCCGCACTACCTGGGCACCGGCCGGCCGCTTGTTGCTGAGCCAGCAAATCGGCCGCCGCGCCGCGCTGGAGGGCAACTTCGGCTTCGTGCAAACGGGCCTCACCATGACCGACCTGTTCAATGGCGAGATCCCCGGTCAGTACATTGGCTCACTGGCCCTTACCGCGCCCATTACCGATAAAATGGGCTACTTCGTAGAGGGCTACGGCCGCGGCCGGGCGCAGCTCACCTCCGGTGCCAACGCCGGCCTCTACTACCGCCCCTGGACCGGCCTACGCTTTGACGCTACGGTGGGCCGGGTGCTGGGCGGCCTGAACGCCGGGGCCAACACCGTAAACGTGGGCATGTCTTTCCGGCTGGGCGGCAATAAGTAGCTCCTACTACTTCCTACTAGTGTATCTAGGGGCGGACCGGCTTGCGCGGGTCCGCCCTTTCTTGTAGCGGGAATGAATCAGCTCACGCCGGCGACGTTTGCGGCAGCCGCTTCTTAAGTATGTAGTCACTTTTCCGGCCCGGCAATTGCCACTTAAAGCCAACCAGCCCCGTATAAACCGGCGCTAGTTCTCTCTAAATGGACTTTTCCAATGAAACGTACTGCCTTTCTTCTGCCCTGCTTGTTATTACTCGGCGCTGCTTGCCAGCGGGTTACCGACCGTGCTAACACGGCCCCCGGCGCTACTACCGTCGTTCCTGATGCCCCGTTGCGCGAGACCCGCTGGGTATTGCGCCAAGTTGATGGCCAGCCCATTGCGGCCCCGACCACGCCCGGCCAGGAACCCTACTTGTTTATCAGCGCAGCGGGTACGGCCGAGGGCCAGGGTGGCTGCAACCGCTTCCGCGGCGGCCTCAAGCCCGTCACCGAAGACGCGGAGCTGCAATTTGCGCCGCTCATGAGCACGCGCATGGCCTGCCCCGACCTCACGACCGAACAGTCTTTTAATCAGGCTCTCAACAACACGCACGCCTACCGCATCACGGGCAACTTGCTGCTGCTCTACCCCACCGCAGAGCGCACCGGCACGCCGCTGGCCCAACTGGAAGCCGTCAACCTTCCCTAATGCGGCAGCGCGGACTTTTAGCCTGCTGCATGCAAACTAAAAGTCCGCGCTACTACGGGCGGCTCCTCAGCAGATGCTCGCTTAATCCTTTTCCGGCGCGATGCGCGTGGGCGTCTGCTTGCCGGCTACGATACCGCTGGCACTCTGCGCAATGGCTTCTATTACGGCGGTCATATTCTTCACGTCCAGGCTACTCACTTCGTCATTGACGGAGTGGTAGAGTTTGTCGGTCGGAATCTGGTCGGTGCTGATGGTGTGGGCAGGCACGCCTAGCCGGGCTAGGGTGGCGTTGTCGGAGCGGTAAAACAGATTTTGCTCGGGGTACGGGTCGGGCTCAAACTTGAACTTGGTGCCCTTTAGGTTGGCTTGCAGCAGCGGGCCAAAATCCGACCGCTCGTAGCCCGTGATGAAGGCCGTATTCGGCCCAAACTTGGCGGGCTTGCCAATCATCTCGATGTTGAACATGGCTACCAGCTCCTTGGGATCGAGCTGCTTGGAAAAATATCGGGCCCCGAAGCCCCCGATTTCCTCGGCCGTGAAAGCCACGAAAATCAACGAGCGGGCGTTGTCGTTGCGCTTCTTGAAATACTCGGCAAGCGCCACGACGGCCGTGGTGCCGCTGGCATCGTCGTCGGCCCCGTTGGCGATGGAATCGCCCGCCACGGGCTTGATGTAGCCCAGGTGGTCGTAGTGCCCCGAAAAAATCACCTTCTCGGCCGCACGGGCCGCGTCGTGGCCGGGCAGATAGCCCGCCACGTTGCGAATATTCACCGTTTTAGTAATCGTGCTGGCGGTCACCTGGAAAGTACGCGGGGCTGGCCCCGCCGTCAGTGCCCACACGCTGGCGTAGCGGCCCGCCGTGGCGTTGGCACGTAGCTGCGGCTTGCCAAATTGCTCGACCAGCGAGCTAAACGTGTCGGCCAGCGCGGGATCGAAGAGCACCAGCGTATTCTTCTTGGGCCGGAATATCGCTTCAAAGTTGGGCTGAATCTCCTGCTTGGTTTTTAGCACCAGCACGTCTACGCTGTCGCGCTCAGTCCAAGTCAGGGTCGGCTGAGTTGTCCGGGCAAACGCCCGACCGGCCGGCAGCGCCGCCCCGTCCAGCGTTACGGTCACGCTGCCGGGTGTGGTCTGATACGCCGGAAACTCCTGGAAAAAGTTCGTCGCGCCTGGCAGCGGCTGCAAGCCAATGCGCCGGAACTCGCCGGCCAGAAACTCCCCCGCCTTCAACTGGCCCGGCTGGCCGGTGGCGCGGCCCTGCATGTCGTCGGCCGCCAGGGTAGTGAGTACCCGCTCCACGGTAGCCCCCGACACGTGGGCACCTCGCTGGGCAGCTGCTGGCAGCGCAGACGCCGCCAGCAGGCCCATTAGCAATAATTTACGCATAGCTCGCATGTTAGTCAACAAGCCAAAGCTAGCACGTTTGGCCTACGCCAGCGTCAGCACGAGGTCGTCGGCCTGCACGCGGGTGCCTTCGGTGAGCGAGATGGTACCCACCGTCAGGTCGTCGGGGGCGGTGATGGTGGTTTCCATCTTCATGGCCTCAATGACGAACAGCGGGGTGTTCTTGGCTACCTGCTGGCCGGCTTCGACGAGCACTTTGCTGAGCAAGCCTTGCAGCGGGGCCGCTACTTGCTTGGGGTTGGCGCGGTCGGCCTTGGCGTTGTGCACGGTTTTGACTTCCACGTGCTGGTCGCGCACTTCGAGGTTGCGGGTCTGGCCGTTGAGGGTGAAAAACACGGTGCGCATCCCCTCATCATTGACCGGGCCGATGGACTGGAGCCGGATGATGATGGACTTGCCGCGCGCGATTTCAATAATGGTTTCCTCGCCCTCCTTCAGGCCGAAGAAGAACACCGGCGTCTGGATGCGGCTCACGTCGCCGTAGTCCTGCCGGAACTTCCAGTAGTCGGCAAATACCTTGGGGTACAGCAGGCTGGACAGCAAGTCGGTAAACTGCGCGTAGGGGTGCGTCTTCTCAAACTCCGCCCACTCCTTGTCGAAGTCGATGGGCGCGAGGTGCTCGTTGGGCCGGTCGGTGAAGGGCTTTTCTTCCTTGAGCACGGCCTTTTGCACGTCGGCGGGCCAGCCCCCCAGCGGCTGGCCGATGTCGCCGCGCAGCAGCTCGCGCACCGACTCGGGGAAGCTCAGGCTGGCCCCCTTGCTCACCACTTCCTCGGGCGTCAATTTATTGGAAACCATAAATAAGGCTAGGTCGCCCACGACCTTCGAAGACGGCGTCACCTTGGGAATGTCACCCAGCAGCTGGTTGGCGTCGGCAAAGCGGTGCTTTACTTCCTCAAACTTGTCGAGCAGCCCCAGCGCCGCCGCCTGCGGGCGCAGGTTGGAGTACTGCCCGCCCGGAATCTCGTGCTCGTACACCTCGGCCGTGCCCGCCAGCAGGCCGCTCTCGAAGGGGTAGTACTGCTCGCGCAGCGCCTCCCAGTAGTCGCTGAACTGGTTGAGGCTGGCCTGGTCGAACTCGCGGTGGCGGGGCGAGTGGCGCAGCATCTCCACCACGGAGTTGAAGTTGGGCTGCGAGGTGAGGCCCGAAAGGCCACCCAGCGCCACGTCAATCACGTTCACGCCCGCCTCAACGGCTTTCAAATAGGTAGCGGCTTGCAGGCTGCTCGTGTCGTGGGTGTGCAGGTGGATGGGCAGCTTCACCGTTTCGCGCAGAGCCGGAATCAGCTCCTGCGCGGCGTAGGGCTTGAGCAGGCCCGCCATGTCCTTGATGCAGAGAATGTGCGCCCCGGCGTCTTCGAGCTGCTTGGCCAGCGTGAGATAGTAGTCGAGGTTGTACTTGGGTCGGCTGGGGTCGAGGATGTCACCGGTGTAGCAGATGCTGCCCTCGGCCAGCCCGGTGGTTTGCTTGCGCACAAACTGGATGCACGACTCCATGCCCTTCATCCAGTTCAGGGAATCGAAAATGCGGAACAGGTCCACGCCCTTGGCCCCGGCCTCGGCCACGAAGCGCTCGGTCAGGTTGTCGGGATACGCCTTGTAGCCCACGCCGTTGGCCCCGCGGATGAGCATCTGGAGCAGGATGTTGGGCACGGCCGCCCGCAGCCGGGCGAGGCGGGCCCAGGGGTCTTCGTGCAAAAAGCGCAGCGCCACGTCGAACGTGGCCCCACCCCACACTTCGAGCGAGAACGTCTGCGGGTGCTGGCGGGCGTAGCGGTCGGCCACCTTCAGCATGTCGATGGTGCGCATGCGGGTGGCCAGCAGGCTTTGGTGGGCGTCGCGCAGCGTGGTATCGGTGTAGTGGATGAGCGGCTCGTCGCGCAGCCACTGGCCAAATTTTTCGGGACCGAGCTCTTGCAGCTTTTGGCGGGTGCCGGGGGCGGCGGGCTGGCTGAGGTCGGCCTGGGGCAGCGGCACTTTGCGCAGTTGCCGATGCTCGTCCACCCGGCCGGCCACGTCGGGGTTGCCGTTCACCACCACCTCACCGATGTAGTGCAGAAAGCGCGTGGCCCGGTCGAGCCGGGTCTTGAATTTGAGCAGTTCGGGGTTGTCCTTGATAAAATCGACGGTGGCGTGCCCGGCCTGAAACTCGGGGTGCCGCACGATGTTCTGCAAAAACTGCATGTTGGTCTTCACCCCGCGCACCCGGAATTCGTCGAGCGTGCGCAGCATCTTCTGGGCCGCGCTGGCCAGCGTGGGGGCCTGGGTAGAGACCTTCACCAACAGGGAATCGAAGAACGGCGAGATGATCGCGCCCTGGTACACCGAGCCCTGGTCGAGCCGGATGCCGAAGCCGCCCGCCGAGCGGTAAGCGACCACGGTGCCGTAGTCGGGCTTGAAGTCGTTGGTCGCGTCCTCGGTGGTGATGCGGCACTGCACGGCCACGCCCATGCGCGGTACCTTCACGTCGGGACCCAGCCCGATTTCGGGCGACTCCAGCGGGTAGCCGGCGGCGATATAAATCTGGGTTTTGACGATGTCCACGCCCGTGATCATCTCGGTCACCGTGTGCTCGACCTGGATGCGGGGGTTGACTTCGATAAAGTAGATGCGGTCCAGCTCGGGGTTGACCAAAAACTCGACGGTACCCACGTTGTCGTAGCCCACCGCCTGGCCGATTTTCAGCGAGTACTCGTACAGCCGCTGGCGCAACGACTCGGTGAGGTCCACGGCCGGGGCCACCTCCACCACCTTCTGGAAGCGGCGCTGCACCGAGCAGTCGCGCTCGTAGAGGTGCGTGAGGTGGCCGTGCTGGTCGCCCACCAGCTGCACCTCGATATGCTTGGGCCGCTCCACGAATTTTTCGAGGAACACCGTGTCGTCGCCGAAGGCGTTCTGCGCCTCGTTACGAGCCTCAAAAAAGCCTTTGCGGAGCTGCTCGTCGTCGCGGATCACGCGCATACCGCGCCCGCCGCCGCCGCTGGCCGCCTTCAGCATCACGGGGTAGCCGATGCGGTGCGCCTCGGCCAGCGCCACGTCGATGTCGGTGAGGTCGGTCTCGCTGCTTTCGATGAGCGGCACCTCGCATTTTTGAGCTACTTCCTTGGCGGCCACCTTGTCGCCGAGCGCCTCCATCACCTCGGGGCGCGGGCCCACGAAGATGATGCCCTCCTCGCGGCAGCGCCGGGCCAGGGTGGCATTCTCACTCAGAAAGCCGTAGCCGGGGTGGATGGCCTCCACCCCGTTTTCCTTTGCCACCTGGATAATCGCCTCAATATCAAGGTAGGGACGCAGCGGCTCGTCGTCTTTCCCAATCTGGTAGGCCTCGTCGGCCTTGTAGCGGTGCAGCGAATTGCGGTCCTCGTAGGTGTAGATACCGACCGTGGAAATGCCCAGCTCGGTAGCGGCACGGAACACGCGGATGGCTATTTCGCCGCGGTTAGCGACGAGCAACTTCGTGATTTTCATACGGGTTTTGGTAGGAATAGCGGCAGTCTCGCGGCTAAACTACGCAGTGCGGGGCACCGTTCCTACCCGTCCCCTATCCCACCTACGCCCCGCTGGCCCAGGGCAAACGGGCACGCAGCTGCGCCAACCGGGCCCCCAGCTCGGCCAGCCCGGGCCGGTGCACGCTACCTAAGTGGCTAGTTGAAAATTCCTTATGCGGCTCGTACGTACCCGCGTCCACGGCCTGCCCCACCTGCTTGTAAGCGTCCCGAAACGGCACCCCGCTCTGGATAAGCTGGTTGATATTTTCGACCGAAAAAATAGCGTCGTACTTCGGCTGGTCGATTACGCCGGGCACCACTTCCAGCGCCGGCACCGCAAACAGCAGGATGTCGAGGATGCTGGCAAACTGCGTCATGGGCCGGAACAGAATCTCCTTCAGAATCTGGAAATCGCGGTGGTAGCCGCTGGGCAGGTTGTTGGTGGTGAGAATGATATCGGTCGGCAGGGCTTGCAGGCGGTTGCAGTGCGCCCGCACCAGCTCAAACACGTCAGGGTTTTTCTTGTGCGGCATGATGCTGGAGCCCGTCGTAAATTCCTTGGGCAGCTTCACGAAGCCCAGGTCCTGGCTGTTGTACAGCACCAGGTCGTAAGCCAGCTTGCTGAGCGTGCCCGCCACGCCCGCGATGGCGAAGGCCAGCGTTTTCTCGGTTTTGCCGCGCAGCATCTGCGCCCCCACCGCGCTCACGGCCACCTGGCCGAAGCCCATTTCCCGGGTCGTCTGCTCGCGGTCGATACCGAAGCTGCTGCCGAAGCCTGCGCCCGAGCCCAGCGGGTTGTGGTCGGCTACGTGGTGCGCGGCTTCCAGCAGGCTCATGTCAAGCAGCAGGTGCTCGGCGTAGGCCCCAAACCACAGCCCGAAGCTGCTCGGCATAGCCGCCTGAAAGTGCGTGTAGCCCGGCAGCAGGTCATTTTTGTATTTCTCGCCCTGCTGCAATAGCAGCTGCGCCAGCTCCAGCACCTTGGCGCTGATTTGCTCGGTGTAATCCTTGATAAATAACTGAATGGCCGTCAGCACCTGATCGTTCCGCGAGCGCGCCGTGTGGATTTTTTTGCCCGCGTCGCCGAATTTCTCCGTCAGGTAGTATTCAATCTTGGAGTGCACGTCCTCGAAATCCGCCTCGATTTGAAACGTCCCGTTTTCGACCTGCGCCAGCAGTTCATCCAGACCGGTCAGTAGCTGACCTTCTTCCTCCCTGGAAATCAAGCCGATGCTAGCCAGCATTTTCGCCTGCGCCTTGGAAGCCAGCATGTCGAAGGGAGCCAGGTACATATCCAGCTCCCGGTCCTGCCCCACGGTGAACTGCTCGATTTTATCGTTGACGGAAAAGCCTTTTTCCCAGATTTTCATACTTGTAACGCCAAGCTCCAGCTTGGCGAGTCGTTGGTTAGTGCCCGAGATTACCTCTGATGGCGGCACCAAGCTGGAGCTTGGTGTTACAGTTCAAAGTCAGTCAGCAGCTCAATGTAATCGGCGATGCCGGCGCGAATTTCGCTCAGCAAAATGTACTCGTCGGGCGCGTGCGAGCGGGCGCTGTCGCCCGGTCCCATTTTCAGGGTGGTAAACCGCATCAGCGCTTGGTCGGAGAGCGTGGGCGAGCCGTAGGTGGTTTTGCCCATCGCCACGGCTTTGCGCACCAGCGGGTGGTCCAGGGCAATGCCCGACGACTGCAAATGCGTAGAGCGCGGCGTGATGTCGGCCTGCACGTTGGCCCGGACTGTCGCCAGAATTTCCTCGTTGGAATAGCACTCCGTGGGGCGCACGTCCACCACGTAGCGGCACTCGTCGGGCACCACGTTGTGCTGGGTGCCCGCGCTGATTTGCGTCACCGTCATTTTCACCGGCCCCAGCATGTCCGATACGCTCGGAAACTGGTAGGTGCGCAGCCAGTTGATGTCATCCAGCGCCTTGTACAGGGCGTTATCGCCTTCATTACGAGCGGCGTGCCCGGTGCGGCCCCGCGCCACGCCATCGAGCACCAGCAAGCCCTTTTCGGCTACGGCCGCGTGCATGCCGGTGGGCTCGCCCACGATGCCGAGGTCGATTTTTCCCAGCGCGGGCAGAATACTTTTAACACCGTTGGCCCCCGAAACTTCCTCCTCGGCCGTAATGGCGCAAATCAAATTAAACGCCGTGGGCCGGTCGTAAAAATACCGGAATACCGCCAGCAAGCTCACCGCCGAGGCCCCGGCATCGTTGCTGCCCAGGCCCGTTAGCTTATCGCCTTCCAGCGTCGCGCCGAAGGGCGGGTAGGTCCAAGCCACGCCGGGCTTCACGGTGTCGTGGTGAGAATTAAGGAGAATGGTAGGCTTGCGCGCGTCAAACTGCTGGCTCATGGCCCACACGTTGTTGCCCTGCCGCTGCGGCGGGATACCCCGCCGCGTCAGAAAATCCTCGATAATGGTGGCCGTCGCGGCTTCTTCCCGCGAGAAAGACGGCGTTTGAATTAACTGGCTCAGCAGGCCGATGGCGTCTTCGCTGAGCTGCGCAATTACTTCAGACATAGCACCGTGTGCAGCGAATTACCAATGTTGCGGGCGTGGCCGATAATTACCTCGCTCACGCCCTGCTGCAAGGCCGCGAAGGCATTTTCTAATTTGGGCAGCATGCCGTCGGCAATGATCCCCTGCTGCTTTAAGTCGGCGTAGCTGGCCACATCAATCTGCGGAATAACCGACTGCTCGTCGGCCACGTCGCGCAGCACGCCGTTTTTCTCAAAGCAGTAGTGCAGCTTCACCGTGTAAGCCCCAGCCAGCGCGACGGCCACGGCCGAGGCGATGGTATCAGCATTGGTGTTGAGTAGTTGCCCCTGCCCGTCGTGGATAATGGGGCACAGCACGGGCAGCAGGCCCGCCGAAAGCAGCTGCTGCAACAAGCCGGCGTTGACGCTAGCCGGCTCTAAGTCACCGACGTAGCCGTAGTCAATATCCTTCACGGGGCGCTTCACCCCGCGAATTACGTTGCCGTCGGCCCCGCTCAGCCCCAGGGCGTTCACGCCGAAGCGCTGCAACTCGGCCACCACCTGCTTGTTGGTTTTGCCGGCGTAAAACATGGTGACGATGTCGAGCGTGGCGGCGTCCGTCACGCGGCGGCCGTTGATGAGCTGCGGGGTGAGTCCCAACTCGCGCATCATGGTGCTGGCACCCTTACCCCCGCCGTGCACGAGGATTTTCAGGCCCGCCGTTTGGGTCAGCAGCTCAAGAAATTTGCTAAGCTCTCCGGCATCGTCGATAATGCCGCCCCCAATCTTATAAATCGTTACTACTGACTTATTCATAATTTGTTAATCCCGGCCATTCACCCCGGCCGCGAAAAAAATCACCTTTTCTATTGCAGGCAAAAGTAGGAACTTTTACCTTTGCGGCATCATTATGGCCCTTGGTTTGCTAGTCTGCCTGACTAGGCCACGGCCCCATATTCGCAATGACTAACTTGGTTCGCACCAATTCTTTACTTTCCGCTCCGGCCCAGTTGGGTGGGGAAAGTGTGCGCACACTCGTTTGCGCGTTGTTGCGACGACCCTAGCCGGCCTCAACCGCCGGGTGCTGGCCGCGAGCCAGCTTTGCTAAGCCACCGACAAACGCGCTTGGCCACTTACCGATAGATTTCGGGTTTTCTGCCGCAACTCGCATCGCCGAGGGCCGGTAAACTGCGTTTCTCTCCTAAGTCTTTCCTCTTAAATAAATGACAATACGGGTTGCGACGGCAGCAGACACGCAGTATGCGGACTTGCTGTGTCAATGGTACATCGAATCGGCCAAGCAGCGGGGCACGGGCATCGCTAAGCGCGACCCCGAATATGTGCGCGAAAAAATGCGCCAGGGAAATTCCGTCATCGCCTTCGTAGACGATGAATTGGCGGGCTTCTGCTACATCGAGACCTTCGAGAGCGGCAAGTTCGTGGCCAATTCGGGCCTCGTGGTGAATACGGAGCTGCGCAAGCACGGCCTGGGCCGCGCCATCAAGCGCGCCGTTTTCCGCCTCTCGCGCACCAAGTATCCCACCGCCAAGATTTTCGGCATCACCACCAGCCTGGCGGTGATGAAAATCAACAGCGACCTGGGCTACAAGCCGGTAACGTTCTCGGAACTAACCACTAGCGAGGACTTCTGGAAAGGCTGCAAGAGCTGCAAGAACTTCGGCATCCTCATGGAAAACGAGCGCAAGATGTGCTTGTGCACGGGCATGGTCTTCGACGACCTTACCGCGCCGCTGCCCACCGAGGAAATCGAAAGCGCAACTCCTTCTACGACTTCTACCATTTCTGAATAATGAAAAAAAAGGCAATTGTAGCGTACAGCGGCGGCCTCGATACGTCGTACTGCGTGGTGAACCTCTCGCGGGAGCACGACCTCGAAATTCACACCGTCATCGTCAACTCGGGCGGCTTTTCGGCGGACGAGCTGGTGGCCATTGAAAAGCGGGCCTACGAGCTGGGCTCGGTGAAGCACGAGGTAATCGACATCACCGAGCGCTACTACCACGACTGCCTGCGCTACCTGCTGTTTGGCAACGTGTTGAAAAATGACACTTACCCGCTGAGCGTGAGCGCCGAGCGCATGTTCCAGGCGCTGGCCATCGCCGAATACGCCAAGCGGGAGAATGCCGAGTACATCGTGCACGGCAGCACTGGGGCCGGCAACGACCAGGTGCGCTTCGACGTGGCCTTCGCCGTGATTGCGCCCAACGTCGAAATCATCACCCCCATCCGCGACCAGCGGCTCTCGCGCCAGCAGGAAATCGACTACCTGCAAAGCCAGGGCTTCGAGATGAGCTGGGAAAAAGCCAAGTACTCCATCAACCGGGGTATCTGGGGCACCAGCGTGGGCGGCGTCGAAACGCTGACCTCGCGCCAGGCCCTGCCCGAGAGTGCCTACCCCACCCAGCTGTCCAAAACCGAGCCCAGCCAGCTGGAAATCACCTTCGAAAAAGGCGAGCCGGTGGCGCTGAACGGCGAGAAGATGGACGCCGTGGCGCTCATCCAGAAACTGAACGAGCTGGGCGGGGCCTACGCCATCGGCCGCGACACGCACGTGGGCGATACCATCCTGGGCATCAAGGGCCGGGTGGGCTTCGAGGCCCCGGCGGCGCTACTGCTCATCAAGGCGCACCACTTGCTGGAAAAGCACACGCTTTCGCGCTGGCAGCAGCTGCACAAGGAGCCGGTGGCTACCTGGTACGGCACGCTCCTGCACGAGGCGCAGTACCTCGACCCGGCGATGCGCGATTTTGAAGCCTTCCTAGCTTCGTCGCAGGAGCGCGTGACGGGCACGGTGTTCGTGGAATTGCGGCCGTATCACTTCGAATTGCTAGGCATTGAGTCGCCGTACGACATGATGCAGTCGAAGGTGGCGACTTATGGCGAAGAGAACAACGCCTGGGATTCGCGTGATGCCCGGGGCTTTATCAAGATTTTCGGCAATCAGCTGAAGATTCACGCCAGCTTCAACGAGTAACCTCACCCCCTAGCCCCCTCTCCTTGGGGAGAGGGGAGACTAGTTTCTAGTTATAGTTTTAGTCTAGTTCACGTCTACGCCGCCGTGGCTCCCCCTCTCCCCAAGGAGAAAGGGCCGGGGGGTGAGGTTGCCCGCGAGGGGCGACGTAATGCCATGCAACATCAAAAAATCACCGTCGGCATCGTGGGCGGCGCGGGCTACACGGCCGGCGAGCTGCTGCGCCTACTCCTGCACCACCCGTACGCCAGCGTAGCCACCGTTGTCAGCTCGACCCAGGCCGGGCAGCCGGTGTACACCGTGCACGACGACCTGCTGGGCGATACTGACCTTACTTTTGCCAGCGAGCTGGCCGGCGACGAAGACGTGGTATTCCTGTGCCTCGGCCACGGCAACTCGCGCAAGTGGCTGCTCGAAGCTAATCTGCCTGCTAGCACCAAAGTTATTGACCTGAGCAATGATTTCCGCCTGGCCGCCGACCGCGACGTGGCCGGTCGGCACTTCGTGTACGGCCTGCCTGAGGCCAACCGCGAGCAGATTCGCACCGCCGACAGCATCGCCAACCCCGGCTGCTTTGCCTCGGCCATTCAACTGGCGCTGCTGCCGCTGGCTGCCGCTGGGCAGCTGCACGACGCCGTGCACGTGTCGGCCATCACGGGCAGCACGGGCGCGGGCCGCGGCCTCGTCGAAACCACCGGCTACACCTGGCGCACCGGCAACATCTCGACCTACAAAACCTTCACGCACCAACACCTGGGCGAGATTGGCGAAACGCTAGTTGGCTTGCAGCCAGGATTTAAGCAACCCGTGCGCTTCATCCCCTACCGCGGCAATTTCACGCGGGGCATCTTCGCGTCGGTTTATACCACTTGCGAACTTTTAATGCTAGAAGTACAAAAGCTGTACTCTGATTATTATCAAGATGCGCCGTTTACGCTCGTGTCGGACAAGGAAATTCACCTCAAGCAAGTGGTGAACACTAATAAATGCCTAGTACATGTGGCTAGGTACGACGACCAAATACTCATCACCACGGCGTTAGATAACTTGCTGAAAGGTGCGTCGGGGCAGGCGATTCAGAATATGAACCTGCTGTTCGGTTTGGAGGAAACGGCAGGATTGAAAAGCAAAGCTTCATTTTTTTAAGAAGGCTTTAGCTTTGTTCTACCATGCTAACCTCTTACAATATCTCTATTAGCATCCTTTTTATTTCTCCTTTCCTTCTACTATATGCATTCCGACCTTTGGCCAAAGGGTTCTTGCAATTTAGAAGAAATGGCGAAGGAAATAAGATGGCTCTCTGTTTCTTAGGGCTACTTGTCCTAGTTCCGGTAACGCTACTTGACTTGTATATGTGGTTTCTGTTTATAATGGTATTCCCAGTCTATCCCCATTACAAATTTGACAGAAGCGACTGGGCAACTAACGTTTCCCAACGTTTTAAAATGGCTGATGACGTGGTTGAATCACAGATGTTGATCGGCCTCACTAAACAGCAAGCTATTGACCTTCTCGGTCTGCCTTATCGCGATTGGGATAATACTGACCATACTATCAGGTTTGACATCGGAGAGAGACCCACAGTAGGCCTTGACCTAGATCCTGATGAATTAGTCCTTGATCTGAAAGAGGGCAAAGTAGTTAAAACTTACCTGCACGAAACCTAGCCAAGGCTTACACTAAATCTAGAAACCATGAACCTCTTCAACGTTTATCCGCTGGTTGACATCACGCCGGTGCGGGCGCTGGGCGCGACGCTGTGGGACGACCAGGGCCAGGAGTACCTGGATTTTTACGGCGGGCACGCCGTCATTTCCATCGGCCACAGCCACCCGCACTACGTGCAGCGCCTCAGCGAGCAGCTGCAAAACATCGGCTTCTACTCCAATTCGGTGCAGATTCCGATTCAGCGCGAGCTGGCCGAGAAGCTGGGCGAGGTGTCGGGCTACCCCGAGTACGCGCTGTTTCTGTGCAACTCGGGGGCCGAGGCCAACGAGAACGCGTTGAAGCTGGCGTCATTCCACACTGGCAAAACCCGCGTGCTGGCTTTCCGGGGCGCGTTTCACGGGCGCACGAGCGGCGCGGTGGCCGCCACCGACAACCCCAAAATCGTGGCTCCCTTCAACGCCTGGCACGCCGTGAGCTTCCTCGATTACGACCTGGCGGCCGTGGAGCAGGCGCTGCAAGCCGGCGACGTGTGCGCGGCCATCATCGAGCCCATCCAGGGCGTGGGCGGCATCATCATGCCCTCCGATGATTTCTTGCGCGGGCTGGCGGCGCTGTGCCAGCAGTACGGCGCGCTGCTCATCGCCGACGAGGTGCAGTGCGGCTACGGCCGCAGCGGCAAGTTCTTCGCCCACCAGTGGGCTGGCATCCGGCCCGACGTCATCTCGGTGGCCAAGGGCATGGGCAACGGCTTCCCTATCGGCGGTATTCTCATCGCGCCCCACTTGAAGGCCTCGTACGGGCTGCTGGGTACCACTTTCGGCGGCAACCACCTGGCCTGCGCGGCCGCCCTGGCCGTGCTCGAAGTCATTGAGCAAGAGAACCTCGTGGAACACGCCCGCACCCTAGGCGATTACCTGCGCACCGAGCTGCTGGCCCACGCCGGCGCTACCGAAGTTCGCGGCCGCGGCCTGATGATTGGGGTCAAGTATGATTTCCCAATTAAAGAAATTCGCGACAAGTTGCTCGCCGAGTACCGTATCTTTGTGGGCAACGCCTCAGACCCGACGGTGCTGCGGCTACTACCGCCGCTCAATATTACCCGGGAGGAAGTCGACCGGTTTTTGGGGGCGCTGGTAGCGCTAGTACCGGAAAAGGCACTGAACTAATTTGTTGCAAAGCGCAAGTCAATGCTTCTCCCAAATACTAAAATTGTACAGCTCTGCGCGCAGAGCACGAATTGTAAAGGAAAAGGCGAGGCCGTTGG
>CAJYVK010000069.1 GCA_913778455.1 uncultured Hymenobacter sp.
GCCACGGGGCCGGTGGTGCTCATCTGCCACCACGGCGTGCGCTCGGCCCAGGCGCTGGCGTATTTACAGCACCGGCTGGGACGCGAAAATTTGCTTAACTTAAAGGGTGGCATCGACGCCTGGAGCCGGGATGTGGACCCCAGCGTGGCAGTGTACTGAGGGAGTTATGAGTTAGAAGTTATGAATTATGAGTTAAAAAGCACAGAACACTACGGCTGAGCGTAGGATGCGGACAGCTGGCCACGAACAAGCAACTGCGTCGCAGCTCAGTAGCAACTCATAATTCATAACTTCTAACTCATAACTAATCTCCATGCATTCTCCCACCCTAGCCGACCGCCTGGCCCTGCGCGAGCGCCCCAGCGGCCACCCGCTCATGCACCAGGAATGGGGCGACCTGCTTTTCATGCACTGGCCCGTTGAGCCCGAGCTTATTCAGGCTCAGCTGCCCCCGCGCCTGCGCGTAGACTTGCACGAGGGCCAGGCCTGGATTGGCGTCGTACCCTTTCGAATGTGGGACGTGCGCAGCCGCGTGACGCCACCCGTGCCCGGCGCCCGCGAGTTTCTGGAGCTGAACGTGCGTACCTACGTGCACCTCGACGGCGTACCCGGCGTGTGGTTTTTCTCGCTCGATGCCAGCAATCCGCTGGCCGTGTGGGCGGCCCGCACGTTTTTTCACTTACCATATTTCCGGGCGCAGCTCAAGCTGGGGCGGCCCGCGCCCGAGCGCCTGCACTACGTGGGCCACCGCGTGCACAACGGCGCACCCGAAGGGCATTTTGCCGCCACCTGGGAGCTAGGCGACAAACTTCCTCCCACCGAGCCGGGCTCGCTGGCCTTTTTCCTCACCGAGCGCTACGCCTTGTACGCCGCCGGTGGCATGGGGCCGGGGCGCGGCGACAAGCTTTACCGCGGTCGCATCTCGCACCGCACCTGGCCGCTCCGGGCCGCTGAGCTGCTGCACTACAGCTCCGACCTGGTTGAGGGACACGGCCTCCCCACGCCCCCGGGCCGGCCCCTGCTGCACGCCGGCGGCCCGCTGAGCGTAGACCTCTGGCGGCTGGAGCGGGTGTGACATTATAAAAATAGATACGCTTTTAAATTTTATAAAAAAGTGTTCAAAGTTAATCTTTGCGCCAACTTGTGTAGTTTTGACTAAAACTAACAACTAGCCCCATGTTGCTCGAATTTAGAGTCACCAACTTTCGTTCGGTTTGTGAGGAGCAGATACTGAGTCTACGTCCTGAAAATAAACATAAGGAGGTACCGACTAATGTACTTACTCAAGGTAAACACAGTGCCCTTAATATTTTGGCGATTTATGGCTCGAACGATAGCGGTAAAAGCAATTTACTAGAGGCCATTAATCAACTAGATTCCCTAGTTAGCAATTCAACTAAAGGAGCTTCAACAGACCTCTTACCATACGACCCTTTCCTACTGCGACAAGGGTGGGAGCACAAACCAACGGAGTTTGAGATTACATTCATCTCAAATGCGAATCGTTACCGTTATGGATTAGCTTATACCGCTACTGAGGTGGTAAGTGAGTGGCTCTATCGCAAGGGTGTGGGCCGCGAGGTAGCATTATTTGAGCGCGAGGGTGATACTATCGAAACCACATCAAGTTTGAAAGCTTTACCTACTGTCTTAGCAGCAGCAATCGAATCAACTCGGCCTAATTCTTTATTTTTATCATGGTGCGACAGCTACAATATAGCTGAGGCCAAGCAACTTCGGCAGTGGTTTGACCAACTACGCACGGTAGACAGCATTGATACCCATTTTGAGGGTATAGTTACTGCTAATATGTTGCAGAATTCTGATGTATCCGAGCCTATAAGAAACTACTTGACTTCTTTGGGCTTGAAAGTATTAGGCGTCGAAATAGAACGGGTAGCATTTGATGAATCTGAGCTTCCACCCAATATACCCAAGGCTATGCGGCGACAAGTAATAAAGAAATTGCAGGGAGCAACTAGGCCGGTAGTTATGGCTACACATAGAATCTACGATGCGCAAGGTCAGCCCACTGACCAGACCCGCAATTGGGAATGGGAAGACCGTGAATCAGCGGGAGCTAAGAAGGTGTTAGAGTTAAGCGGTCCTATCATATGGACTCTTGCACATGGAGGCGTACTTGTGATTGATGAGATAGAGGCCTCTTTGCACACACAACTGACCCAAAATACAGTTAGCTTATTCCTAAACCCACTTACTAACCCCCGTGGAGCTCAACTACTCTTTGCTACGCACGATACCAACTTACTAACCTATCTCGACTTACGGCGAGATCAGATTTGCTTCGCTGAAAAAAATTCTTGGGAAGGAACAGAAACTTATGCACTCTCTGATTTTCAATATTTACCCCTCACAGGGGCTAACAAGCATAGTAATGTAGCATCGAGCTCGGAACGCCCCGACACTGACAAAGAAAAGCGCTATCTAGAAGGCCGATATGGAGCTATTCCAGCCAGTGCTGATTTTCAACGATTCATTGCTCAGCATACCTCATGGCTCACGCCGGCAAACTAATAGGGAAGAGTCGGCGGGGCCGTACCCCAGCCGAAGATAAGCGTCCTATACGCTGGCGGTTTTACAAACATTTGGTATTGATTGTATGCGAAGACGAGACAACAGAAAGATTGTATTTTGAAACGGCCTTCCCCAATTTGCCTGAGAACACAGTCTATGTACTCCCTGTTGGCACAGGCCGTGACCCTTTGGGTGTGGCAGAGCAGGCGATATTAGAACGTGCTGCCTTACAACTGGAAGCTAAACGCGAGGTAGATGAAGTATGGCTTGTATTCGATAAAGACGATGCTGATAAGGAACCAAGCAAGAAGGTTCGTTTTGAGCAGGCGTTACAGTTGGCTGCAAGCGAAAATATGCAGTTAGCCTTTAGCAATGAGTCATTTGAATTATGGTTACTGCTACATTTTGCAGAAGTCGCTGCCGATGTGCCGCTGACTCGCGCAAAGGTGTACGAGCAACTCGCAGAGGCTTTGCGGCCACATCCCCTGTTTGCCACTACCGGCTATAATCATAAAGAGAGTAAAGCTGTCGCCGTACTACAAGCTGTATTGGAATTAGGCAATGTCAACTTGGCCCACCACCGTGCCGAGACGCTGCTGGCGATGCATGGCGAAAGGCCTCTATTGGAAACTAATCCCAGTACTCGCGTTCATCTATTATTGCGCAGCCTGCAGGGCTGGGTAGAATATTATCAGTAGGCGTTTCACTAGCCTATGTGCAGTCGGGCTAACCTTGGAATAGGGTGACGGGACGACGACCTTTGTGAGGTGTCCGCTGACCTTCGCCTTCCGACCTACCCCGACTTGCCCGTAGTAGCCGCCCTGCCCGAACTGCTGGCGGCGCTCGACCACCACCCCCGCGCCGTGCTCGAAGCTCCCCCCGGCGCGGGCAAAACCACCGTGGTACCGCTGGCCTTGCTCACCGCCGCCTGGCGGCCGCCGGCTCAAAAAATCCTGGTGCTGGAGCCCCGCCAGCTGGCCGCCCGCGCCGCCGCCGCCCGCCTGGCGCAGCTATTGGGCGAGCCCGTGGGCCGCACCGTGGGCTACCGCGTGCGCCTCGACAGCCGGGTGAGCGCCGATACCCGCATCGAAGTCATTACCGAGGGCATTCTGACCCGGATGCTGCAAGATGACCCCGCCCTGGAAGACGTGGCCGGCGTGGTCTTCGACGAGTTTCACGAGCGCAGCCTCAACGCCGACCAAGGGCTGGCCCTGGCCCTCGACGCCCAGGCGGTGCTGCGGCCCGAGCTGCGCATTCTGCTGATGTCGGCCACCCTGGAAGCCCAGCGGCTGGGCCAGTGGCTGCCCGCGCCGGTGGTCTCGTCGGCGGGCTTTTTATTTCCCGTCGAAACGCATTACCTCGACCCGCGCCGCGCCGCCGCGCTGCCCCCTAAGCCCAGCGAACGACTGGCCGAGTTGGTGCCCGGCCAAGTGCGCGAGGCGCTGGCCCGGCACGCGGGCGACGTACTCGTATTTCTACCCGGCGTGGCCGACTTGCAGCGCGTCGACCGCAAGCTAGCCGACAGCCTGCCCGCGGCGACCGACCTGCACTTGCTGCACGGCGAGCTACCGCTCGAAGCCCAGGACGCCGCCCTGCGCCCCGCCCCGGCGGGCCGGCGCAAAGTCATTCTAGCCACCAGCATCGCCGAAACCAGCCTCACCATCGAGGGCGTGCGGGTGGTAATCGACGGCGGCTATGCGCGGGTGCCGCGCTTTGTCCCGCGCACCGGCTTTACCTCGCTCGAAACCGTGCCCGTGGCCCGCGCCGCCGCCGACCAGCGCCGGGGCCGCGCCGGCCGCCTGGCCCCCGGTACCTGCTACCGCCTCTGGACCGAAGCCGAGCACCACCACCTGCCCGCCCACCGCCCCCCCGAAATTCAAACCGCCGACCTCAGCGGCCTCGTGCTAGAGCTGGCTCTATGGGGCAGCCCTGACCCCACCGCCCTCCGCTGGCTCGACGTGCCGCCTGCTCCCGCCGTAGCCCAGGCCCGCGAGCTGCTACTGCGATTGGGAGCGTTGGCAGGGCTTGAGGGTCAGGGGGTAGGAGGGTATGAGGGTAGGGAAGCAGGAGAAGCAGTAGCCCTCACCAACCAGCCCCCTCCTCCTCCCCTACCCTCCCGCCCTCCTACCCCATCAAAGCCCACCCCCCACGGTCGCCAGCTCGCCAAGCTGGGCTTGCCGCCGCGCCTGGGCCACCTCGTAGTGCGCGGTACGGAGCTGGGCCACGGCCCGGCCGCCGCCGCCCTGGCCTCCCTGCTGGCCGAGCGCGACCTGCTGCGCTGGAATACCCCCAACGATCCACGCCCCCTCCCCCCCGACCTGCGCCTGCGCCTCGAAGCCCTGGCCAGCGGCCGCCCGCCCCTGCCCGGCCTGGCCCTGCACCGCGCCACGCTGCAACGGGCGCGCGACGTGGCCCGCAACCTCACCGGCCGCCTGGGTAAGTCCACGAATTCAC
>CAJYVK010000070.1 GCA_913778455.1 uncultured Hymenobacter sp.
TCCGTCATGCTGACGAAGGAAGCATCCTATCAGGGTAGAACAGGGCTAGCCGCTCCTACCTGACGAGATGCTTCCTTCGTCAGCATGACCGACGTTTTTTTGCTGATCGATAGTTGACTCAATCCTCCTGCTCGGGGCCGCCGAGCAACTTCCAGGCTTCTTCGTTGCCCTGCTGGCCGGCCAGGTGCAGGGCCGACAAGCCGCGGTGATCGAGCAGGGAGGCGTCGGCCCCGGCGTCGAGCAGGATTTTCACAATTTCGTTGCGACCGAAGAGCGTGGCAAACATGAGGGCCGTGCCGCCGTTGCCGTTGCGCAGGTCGAGGCTGGCGTGGCGCTCGATGAGCAGGCGCGCAATGTCGGCGTAGCCCTTGAAGCTGACGCCCATCAGGGCCGAGTTGCCGCTGGCATCTTGCAGGTTGGGGTTGGCCCCGGCGTCGAGCAGCACGCGGGCGGCGTCGAGGTGGCCGTCGTAGGTGGCCAGGATGAGGGCGGTGTAGCCCTTGCCGTTTTGGGCGTTGAGGTAGATTTTGGGGTCTTCCAAAAGACGTTTGATTTCGGTCACGTCGCCGCGGCGGGCGGCGTCGTAGAGCAGGTCGATGGGCTGGGCAGAAGTAAAGGACATAGTTTTTGACAAAGAGAGCCGGTAGATGTTTCGGTGCCGGGCAAGCTAAAGCTTGCCCGGCGTGAGGTGAGTACCGCCCGGGCGCCGGGCAAGCTAAAGCTTACCCTACATTTTTGATGAGGGCGGCGTAGAAGCGAATGAGGTTCTGGTAGGCGCTGGGGCGCAGGCGCTCGTTGGTACCGTGCAGGCTTTCGATAGCGGCCTGGTCCATGAGGACGGGCATGAAGCGGTAAGTAGCCTGCGGGCAAAGGTGGGCGTAGGCCCGGGCGTCGGTGGCCCCGACCACCACGTAGGGGGCCACCAGCGCCTGCGGGAATACACTTTTGATAGTACGGTGCAGGATGGTGAAGGCCGCGTTGTCGGTACCCGACACGGGCGAGGCGGGCCGCCCCGACCCAACCATCTTCACTTGCACCTGCGGGTCGTCAATCACTTCTTGCACCCGGCGCAGTACAGCGGCGACCGAGTCACCGGGCAGCAGCCGGAAGTTGACCGTGGCCGTGGCTCCGATGGGTAGCACGTTGTCTTTCTCCCCACCCCGGATGATGGTGGGCGCGGTGGTAGTGCGCAGCGCCGCGTTGCCGGAGGGCGTGGCGGCCAGCGACTTCTTAATGAGCCCGCCAAACAGCCACTGATTGGCGAATACCAGCCGCTTGCCAAACGGCACGGCCGGGGCCAGGTACGCCAGCAGGCCGCTCACCCCACCGTCGAGCCGGGCCGGGAAGGTCGCGGCTTCCAGCCGGGCCACGGCCGCCGCCACCCGGCCCACGCTCGTGAGGGCCGGCGGCATGGACGAATGCCCGCCCTGCCCGGTGGCCGACAGCTCCAGGGTGAGGTAGCCCTTTTCGCTTACGCCCACCAGGGCCACGGGCTGGGTCAGGCCGGCTACGCCGTCGGCTTTTACGAGGCCACCCTCGTCGAGCACCATTTCGAGCTGCGGGTGCTGCCGTTGCACCAGCGCGGCCAGGGCCGCCGCGCCGCGCTGGCCCAGGGTTTCCTCGTCGTGCCCGAAGGCCAGCAGCACCGTGCGCCGGGGCCGGAAGCCGGCGCGGAGCAGGGCTTCCACGGCTTCGAGCTGGCCGAGCACATTGAGCTTGTCGTCGAGGGCGCCGCGGCCGTAGAGGTAACCCCCGGCCTGCTGCCCGGCGAAGGGCGGGCGCGTCCACTGGCCTTCGGTGCCGGGTAGCACGGGCACCACATCCTGGTGGGCCAGCAGCAGCAGCGGTTTCAGGGCCGGGTCGGTGCCGGGCCACTCGTAGAGCAGGCCGTAGTGGTTGACCGTCTGCCGCCGAAGCCGCTGGTGCACGAGCGGAAACGTGCGCTGCAAATAGGCCTGCAACTGGTCGAAAGGCACGGTATCCGTGTCGGCGTACCGGCTGCGCGAGACGGTGGGGATGCGCAGCGCCCCCGCCAGGTGAGCCAGGGCCGAATCGGGGGCGAGGGCCACCGCCGGGGCGGCCGGTACGGCAGCCAGCTGGCGGTTGGGTAGGCGCAGGGTGTTGATGAGCAGCACCCCCAGCAGGGCCAGCGCGGCGAATAGTAGCAGCAGTAGAAAGCGACGCATGGGGAAGGGCTTACTCTTTTTGATAAAGTACTGGCAATTGGTTGTCGTGCTGACGAAGAAGGTACTTTAGCATACCGGGTCAGCAGGTGGCTCAACCAGCTTCACGCCAATCAATTCGACTTTCATACTGACGAAGGAAGCATCTTATCACGCTAGAATAAAGCGTGCTAGCGTGATAAGATGCTTCCTTCGTCAGCATGACGGACGTTTTTAGTATTTCCAATGAGTGACGATGGGTAAGGGTGGTAAGCTTAGCATCTCGCTGGCCGGAATGACGCCCTTGACAAACTATCAGCCTACCCCACCAGCCGCTGCGCCCAGCCGCGCAGGCCGGGCAGCCGGGCCAGCCGCGTACCCAGGTTCATGAGCCAGGGCCGGGTGCCCAGCAGACGCTGCAAGCGGTAGCTGTGGGCCAGCTGTGGCCCGAGCTGTTGGCGCAGCTGCTCGTCGTAGCCCCGCATAAAGTCGGCGCTGAAATCTTGCCGCTCGAAGCACGCCCGCACCTGCCCGGCTGCCAGGATACCGCTGCGGATGGCCAGGTCGATACCGTGGCCCTGCAAGGGGTCGATGAGCGACGCCGCGTCGCCGCACAGCATAAAGCGCATCCCGCTGGCCGGGCGCTGCCGCCCGCCGCCCATCGGCAGCCCGAAGCCCTGGATGGGGCCGAGCTGACGCGCCTCGCGGAAACGGCTGGCTAGTCCCGGATGGGTAGCCAGCTGCTCCAGCAGCAGTTTTTTAAGGTCAATTTTGTGTTGGGAAACCAGCTCCGAAAGCATGCCCAGGCCCACGTTGTAGCGCCCTGCTCCCACCGGGAACAGCCACAGGTAGCCCGCCAGGTGGCTGCGGCTGAAAAAGAACTCCGTAGTACCACTCTCAGCCCCGGCCACGTTTTCGAAGTAGGCGCGCACGCCGGCGCTGTGGTGGGCGCGGGCCAGCCGGGGCTCGGGTAGCAGGCGGCGGCCCACCACCGAGTTAGCCCCATCGCAGCCGACGACCAGGCCGGCCCTGATTGCCTGGCCATCGGCCAGGTGCAAATGGACGCCAGCGGCGGTTATTTCTACGTGCTTGAGGGTGGCCCCTTCCAGCACTGCGGTCGCCGTGTGCTGGCGCACGAGGGCCAGCAGGGCGGCGTCGAAGGCCAGCCGGGGGCTGTTGAAGGTGGGCAGCTTCCAGTGCAGGTAGAAGCTGCCGCCGCCGGGGGCCACCAGGCGGCTGCGGCGCACGGCGTCGAGCGGCTCCGTGCGCCAGAGGGCCGCTACGTAGGCCGGGTCGAGCTGGGCTAAGGCCTTGAGCGCGTGGCCCGGAATGGCGTCGCCGCACACTTTGTCGCGGGGGAAAGTGGACTTATCCAACAAGGCCACCCGC
This sequence comes from uncultured Hymenobacter sp., assembly GCA_913778455.1. Classification (GTDB taxonomy): domain Bacteria; phylum Bacteroidota; class Bacteroidia; order Cytophagales; family Hymenobacteraceae; genus Hymenobacter. Next base: position 3,552 of record CAJYVK010000070.1, read on the forward strand.
AGGCCGCTGCCGCGCAGGGCCAGCGCGCAGGCCGTCCCGGCCGGGCCAGCCCCCACGAGGGCCACGTCGTAGTCGGGGGAAGTAATGGTGGAAGTGGGCACGGGGTAAAGGTAAATGCCGGGCTGGTTTCGGAGGACCTTTATCCGGGCGGGTAACCACCCCGCCGCTCGCGAGCGGCGGGCACTTTTTCCTGCGCCGCTCGTTATTTTTTTGGCAAATCCCTTGCTGCAAGAAGCATCCGTTTGTTGTACTCTCCCGTTAGTTTAGTCTTATGGAAGAACTCACCCATGCCAATTATGGCCTCTCAGCCCCCCCGGAGGCCAACGCTACCGAAGAGGTAGACAATTCGCTGCCCCGCGCGGTACTGCGCTCGGGCACGCACTTTTTACTCGACGGCACTTGGCGCTTTGCCCTCGACCCCGACGACGCGGGCTTGGTGGAAGAGTGGTACGAAGGCCACGACTACCGCTACTCGGCCCAGTGGCCGGGCTCCATCGAGGAGCACATTGCCCAGGCCCACGCCACGGAAGGGGCCACCGGCTGGCAGGACAAAGTTGTGGCCTGGTACGAGCGCGAGTTTCCGTTGCCCGAGGTGGCTACGTCCGGTAGTGGCAACTCGCTCATCCAGCTCACGTTCGGGGCCTGCGGCTACGAAACGCGGGTGTGGCTCAACGGCCGGCAGCTGCGCACCATCGAGGGCGAGGACGTGCACTACGGCGAGTACACGTCGTTTACCTACGAACTGCCCGAGGGCGAGCTGCACCTCATGAACCGTCTCACCGTGCGCATCGCCGACACGATGGACGCCGAAACCACCCGCGGCAAGCAGGAATCGCACGTATACAAGCGCGGCGGCATCTGGTATCAAACGCACTCGGGGGCCGTGCGCTCGGTGTGGCTGGAGGCCGTGGAGCGCAACCGCCTACGCTCGCGGGTGGGCGTGGTGAGTACCATCGAAGACCAATTGGTGCGCTTCAACCTCACCCTGCGCATTCATGACCCGGGCGAGTACACCGTGCGCCTGCAAATATTCGAGCCCGAGGCCGCGCCCGGCGACGCCCCGCTGGCCACCTCCGACTTTGGCCTGCGCCTGGTCGCCGGCCAGCACGAGCAGCGCTTCTCGATGGAAGTGCCCGGGGCCGAGGTATGGTGCCCCGAAAATCCGCACCGCTACCGCCTGGTAGCCCAGCTCATCGACCATACCGGCTACTCGGCCCAGATCGAGGCCCGCTTCGGCTTCCGCAAGATTGAGGCGCGGGGCCGCAAGGTGTACCTCAACAACGAGCCGATCTACCTCGACGGCATTCTCTACCAGCCCGGCACCGCTACCTACGCCGAGATGCGCCGCCACATGCACGCCATGAAGGAGCTGGGCTGCAACCTCGTGCGGGTGCACATCGCCGGCATCGACCCGCGCATCTACAACCTGGCCGACGAATTGGGCCTGCTGCTGTGGGTAGAGGTGCCCTCGCCCCACTCCAGCACGCCCCGCAGCCGCGAAAACCACCGCGCCGAGCTGCTGCGCATGCTCTCACTCATGGAAACTCACCCCAGCATCGTGATCTGGAGCCTCTACAACGAGGACTGGGGTGCCCAGGACATTGCCACCAACCCGGCCACCCAGCGCTACATCGTGCAGATGTACAACTTCATGCAGCTGGCCCACCCGCAGTTTTTGGTGATTGACAACGACGGTTGGCACCACATCAGCTACCACGGCTCGCTCAAGAGCGACCTGCTCACGGCCCACCTCTACACCCCCGACCTGGGCCGCTGGCGCGAGCTGCTCGACCGCCTCATTCACGGCGAGCTGGAAGGCACGGCTGCCTTCCCGCTAGTAGTAGGCGACCCCTATTTCTACCGGGGCCAGCGCCCGCTCATCGTGAGCGAGTGGGGCGGCTTCGGCTTCTCCGACTACGGCGGCCCGGCCGATGCCGAGGCCCGCACCAATGCCATCCGCGACTTTAAGCGCGAGCTGCGTGCCCGCCCCATCGCGGGCGACGTGTACACCCAGGCCACCAATATCGAAGACGAGCGCAACGGCCTCATCGGCTTCCACTCGGGCGAGCTCGATGTGCCGGCTGGCCTGCTTAACTCGCGCCAGAACGAGCCCGGCTGCGACGGCCAAGCGTAAGCCTGCCGAACGCGTCGCACACCCTAGCTAGCTTACTGCGCCGCTCCCAGCGCCCGCCCGACTAAAATCAGGCGGGCGCTTTTGCATTTACCGCGGTAATCTCAGCAGCTAATCTCCTATAAAAAAAGCGCTAGCCCGTCTTTAATTAATACAAATCATTATTTTAAGTAAACTCCCCTGCCAGTCGGTTATAGTGCTTTAAGTTGGGAGAATAGCGTATATTTGGTGATTGTGTGCTGACTGGAGATTATATCTTATGGCGGATAATTACTATTTCTCTCTTTCCGATTCCCCTACTCCTATTCGGTCGAATACGGTCGAAACTATTCCCAGCCAGCCCGAGCCTACCGTCGCTGATTTGCAGCGTGCGCTAGCCGAATCTCAGGCTGCTCTGCACCAGGCCGAGCAACGCCTGCGGGAACAGCAGGCCACCTTCGAAACTATTTTCGACCACTTGAAAGTGGAGGTCGCGGTATTCGGGGCCGATGGCCGCTACCAGTACGTCAATAAGCATTGCTTCAGCGACCCGGCCCTGCGGCAGTGGGTGATCGGCAAAAACGACGAGGAGTACTGCGCCTATCGCCAGCGGCCGGTGGCGCTGGCC
>CAJYVK010000071.1 GCA_913778455.1 uncultured Hymenobacter sp.
ACGTGTGCTCTTCCGATCTGTTACCTCGAAACCACCGCCTGGCGGTACACGTCGGCGGTGGTTTCGAGGTAACTCATGAATAGGGAGAGAAGTAGCGTGGTGGACGAAGCTACGGCTGGGTTACTGCTTGTTCAGGTTCCAGTTATAGTCTAGGTAAGTAATCTTGGTGTTGTCGTCAATCTTAGTGGTCGAGTAGCGGTTGACCCACTTCACCACCGACTGGCCATTTTTCTGCCAGTCGCCCTTGTACCAGTCGAAGTACTTCGAGAGTTGGGCCTCCGACTTGCTGATTTTATTCTTGGCCGGGTTGTTCAAAAAGTCGCGCCCCTGGTCGTCGAGCTGTTTTTCCAGCTGGGCGGCCGTGTAGGCCTCGTTGCGCAGGCGCGGGCAGGAGATAGACGCGCACACCAGCGCGAAGTGGATGCGCGGGTCGTCGAATTTCTTGCGCAGAATGCCGTGCTCGATGTTGTCGAGGCTCATCTTCTCGCCGCCAATACTGAAAAATTTGGCCGCCCAGGGCGTGGTGACGAAGGGAATCTTGATTTTGGAGCCAATGTCCTTAATACTCTGCACCGGATAGTGGTCGAGGATAAGGCGGATGGTGTAGGCATTGTAGGCGTTAATCCAGTAGCTCATCTGGTCGGCCTTGCTCCAGTTGGCGGCCGGTGGGTTTTTGCTTAATAAGGCCAAGTATTGATTGAAAACCGTCTCATCGGCCTTAAACCCTTTGTAGTCAACTAATCCTTGGACAGTTACGTGCTTTTTGAGTAGCTTGTCGTAGGCGCTGTGGTCAACAAGCGCCCCGGTGGCAGCCACGGTGTAGGTGGGCTCCGGCACCGGGTTGAGGCCAGGCACCACTACGGCTACGGCGGTAAGTGTGCCGGCCGCCAGCACCAGGGCGGCCAGGGTCGAGGTTTTCATGAGCTCATTCATTGGGGGCTACATACGGAAAAGGGCCGCCGTAAAGATTGCCGCCCGGCAATCTCTCTGCCACCGCAATTTCGTAGACTTCAGAAATTTACTTTTCTGCCGTGCTGCTGAACACCGCTCCATTTAATGCTCTGTCACTGCTAGGTGGCTCGCGTCGATTGCGTGGCTACTACGAAGGCCGCTACCGCGACCAGAATAGTGCCTTGGTGCAAGCGGAGTTGCGCGTGGACGTGTTCAAGCGCCTCGGCGCGGTAGTATTCGGGGGCGTAGGTGCACTACAACGTGCGCCTCGATGACGGCCTGGGGCAACAATCAAGTGGCTTTTGCCTTACGGTCGGGGAAGCTTTTTAATCCGTCAAACCTCGTCTTTGCCAATTCATGCGGAAGTTGCGGTTCCGTAGCAGTTCAGCCCGTATGCTCAGCGTAATTATTCCGACCTACAACGAAGTGGCCAACATCGGGCGCCTGGTGGCCGACCTGCGCCGCTATGCGCCGCCGGGCTCCATCGAAATTCTGGTGGTAGATGCCCGCAGTCCCGACGGCACGGCCGAGGCCGCCCAAGCCGCCGGCGCAACCGTACTGGAAGCCCCCAAGCCTGGCCGCGCGACCCAGCTGAATTATGGTGCCCAGCACGCGCGCGGTGACATCTTCTACTTCGTGCATGCCGACGTGGGCATTCACCCCGATTACGTGGCCACCGTGCAAGCAGCCGTGGCCCAGGGCCACGCGGCAGGCTGCTATCGCTTTCGTTTCGACTCGCCGCACCCACTGCTGCGCATCAATAGCTACGGCACTCGCTTTAAAGGCATTATGAGCCGGGGAGGCGACCAGACGCTGTTTGTCACCCGGGCGCTGTTTGAGCAGCTGGGGGGCTTCAACGAGCAGTTTGTCATCATGGAGGATTTCGAGATTATTCAGCGTATTCAGCGGGTGGCCAGCTTTTACATCGTACCGCTGGACGTAGTGGTGTCGGCCCGGAAGTATGAGACTAATAGCTGGCTCCGCGTCCAAATTGCGAACCTAACGGCCTTCGCCCTGTACTTCCTCAAGCAACCTACCCCCCGCATCGCCCGCACCTACAAGCGGATGCTTAACTACCGCTAGCTAGTGTTGCTGACTCTTCTTCCCCGTGTGCTCGTGACCGGTGCCAACGGCTTTTTGGGTCGTCACCTCGTGGCCGAACTGCTGCGCCGGGGCTACCCTGTGCGGGCTTTGGTGCGGCCGGGCAGCGCGGCCCCGGCGGCCTTACCCTCCTTGCAGTCGATGCCCGTTGAGGTGTGTGAACTAGACCTCGCACAAGTAGTGCGTAAAGCACCCCTAGCCGAAGCTATCGGGGGTTGTGGCGCCATCATTCATGCCGCTGCGGTGGCGCAAGTAAATCCGGCCCGCAGCCGAGCCACTTGGAATACCAATATTCACGGTACCGAGCAGGCCCTGCGCCTGGCGCGCAAGGGAGGGGTTGAACGCCTGGTGTACGTGGGCACCGCCAACGTCTTCGGCTTTGGCACCAAGGCCCGGCCCGGCGACGAAACCCGGCCCTACGCCGGCCGCCGCTACGGCCTTGCCTACATGGACAGCAAACGCGCCGCCACCAACCGCGTGCTACGCGCCGTAGCCAACGAGCAGCTGCCCGCCGTGCTGGTGCACCCCACCTTTATGCTGGGTCCCGGCGATGCCAAACCTACGTCGGGCACGCTGCTGCTCGAACTGCTGGCGGGCCGCCTACCCGGCTACCCGCTAGGCGGCAAAAACTACGTGCACGTGCACGACGTGGCCGTGGCCACGGTTAATGCCCTCACGCAAGGCCGGGTGGGTGAGTCCTACATCCTAGGCAATGAAAACCTGAGCTACCGCGAAGCCTTCGCTCTCATGGCCCGCGTGGTAGGCGTAGAACCGCCGCGTTGGCCGGTACCTCCAGCGCTAGCCAACTTTTACGGCTTAGTATGTGACCTCAAGACGCTTTTTACGGGTCGCCCGGCGCAGGTAAATTCCGCGATGGTAGCCGTGGCCAACGACGGCCACTACTTCACGCCGCAGAAAGCCCGCACGGAATTGGCCCTGCCCCAAACTTCTATTCGCCAAGCGGTTGGCGAAGCCTTCGACTGGTTTAAAACGCATGGCTATGTTTCGTAACCAGGTGGGTCGCTTGGCGGGCCAGGTTGCCTTGATTACGGGGTCTGAGTCCGGCATTGGCCGCGAAACGGCCCGCGCCTTTTGCCAGCAGGGAGCCGCCGTGATACTCAATGGCCGCCAGGCCGAGCGCCTGGAGCACACCCGCCAGGCCCTAGCCGCCGAGGGCTACCAAGTGGCAGCCTGCGTGGCCGACATAACCGACTATGCTGCCTGCGAGCGTCTAGTGGCCACGGCTATTACGCACTTCGGCCGGCTTGACATCTTAATTACCAACGCCAGTATTTCGCAGCGGGCGTACTTTGCCGACATGCAGCCGGAGGTGTTCCGGCAAGTGCTTGATAGCAATGTGTACGGCTCGGTGTACCCGCTCAAAGCGGCCCTGCCTTACCTTATTGAGACTAGGGGCAACGTCACGTTCATTTCCTCTATTTCGGCCCTCAATGGCATGCCGAGCGGCTCGGCTTACTGCGCCGGCAAAGCCGCGCTGGCTAACCTGGCCCACACGCTACGCCTCGAACTAGCCGACACGGGCGTGCATTTCGGGGTAGTGCACATTGGCTTTACCCAGAACGACCCCGACAAGCGCGTGCTCGACGCGGCGGGCCAACCCGTGCCCATTGCGCACCGTCCGCCACGCTGGCAAAAGTCACAGGCGCAGGTGGCGGCCATCATCCTGCGGCACGTGCGGCGGCGGCGGCAACGCACGGTTATTTCGGCCCTGGGCCGGCTCATCCTGGTGGTGCATTCGCTGCTGCCGCGGCTGGGCGATTGGGTAGTGCTAACTTCCCAGCGCCGAATGCGAAACCTCTACGAATAGTCTTCGGCAATCTGTAGCCCATCCTTTTTTCGTATTTAAGTAAAACCTGCTTTATGGAAACGTATTATAATCCCGCTGACCTCAAGAAATTTGGAAACATCGGCGAGTTTCAGAAGGAGTTTGCCGATAAGTTCTTCGCCTACTACGGCGCTGTCTTTGCCGAAGGCGCCCTAACGGCCCGCGAGAAGTCCCTCATTGCCCTCGCCGTCGCCCACGCCGTGCAGTGCCCCTACTGTATTGATGCCTATTCGGCCGATACCCTCGAAAAAGGCTGCACCGAGCCTGAAATGATGGAAGCCGTGCACGTAGCCGCTGCTATCCGCGGCGGCGCGACCCTGGTGCACGGCGTGCAGATGATGAATAAGGTCAAAGAGTTATCGATGTAATGGTGATGCAGAACGTCCTGCTCAGTTAGCGTCGGCTAGCTGAAGCAGGACGTTCTTGTTGATTATCTTCCTGACTAGAACAAGATCCTGGTAGCCTGCTCCTCATGACAAAATCCCTCAAAGCCACCGGCAGTCAACTCGCCGATTCGGCTTTTCAACTCACTGTGCTGCGCCAGGAAGTAGTGGACGTGCTGCACTTGCCGCCCTTTCACGCCAAAATGAAGGAGTCGGGGCTGTTTCCGCTGAAGCCGGTGGCGCCAGCGGTGCTGCAAATCAACGTGGGCAAGATGTGTAACCAAGTGTGCAAGCACTGCCACGTCGATGCTGGCCCCGACCGTAAGGAAATCATGACCCGCGAAACGATGCAGCTCTGCCTCGATGCGCTGGCCCAAACGGATATTCCAACGGTGGACCTTACCGGCGGAGCCCCCGAGATGAATCCCGACTTCCGGTGGTTTGTGGAGCAGATTACGGCCCTAGGCCGCAAGGTGCTCGTGCGCTGCAACCTCACCATCATCGTGGCCAACAAGAAGTATCACGACCTGCCCGAGTTCTTCAAAAAGCACGGCGTGGAAGTGGTCAGCTCGCTGCCCTTTTATTCGGCCGACAAAACCGACCGCCAGCGCGGCGACGGCGTGTTCAATGATTCGATAAGAGCCCTGAAAATGCTCAACGCCGTGGGCTACGGTCAACCGGGCACCGGTCTGATACTGAACCTAGTGTATAACCCAGCCGGGGCTTTCATGCCAGGCCCGCAGGCCGCACTGGAGCGGCAGTTCAAGCAGGCTCTGCTCAAAGACCACGGCATTGTGTTTAACAGCCTGTTCGCCATCACCAACCTGCCCGTGAGCCGTTTCCTGGACTACCTGGTAGAATCGGGTAACTACGCGGGCTACATGGAGAAACTGGTGACCGCTTTTAACCCCACGGCGGCGGCCGGGGTGATGTGTCGCGACACCATCTCGGTAGGCTGGGACGGTGGCCTCTACGACTGTGACTTCAATCAGATGCTCGACCTGCACGTGGCCAGTACCAGCCAGCACATCCGCGACTTCGACGCGGCGGCGCTGGCGCAGCGGCCCATCGTGCTAAATCAGCACTGCTACGGGTGCACGGCCGGCGCCGGCTCTAGTTGTGGGGGCACGGTAGTGTAGGCAGCCCTAACTCTTTCTTTTCCTTCTAAGTCAGTCGCCCGCGCCCAGCGCGGGCGCTTATTTTTCAGGCCCTAAAGCGGGGCAACCCTATGACGCCTACCCTCCGCCAATGCCTGCTGGCCGAAATACTCGGCACAGCCTTTTTGCTGATTTTTGGGACGGGTGCGGTGGCAGTGGATGAGCAGGCACACAACCTTGGCCATGGCGGGGTAGCTGCTGCCTTTGGACTTATCGTACTCATTATCATTCAGGGCCTCGGACACGTGAGCGGAGCTCACGTCAACCCAGCCGTGACAATCGGCTTCTGGGCTGCCGGACGCTTTCCGGGCCGCCGGGTGCTGCCTTACGTGCTAGCGCAGTTGCTGGGGGCGCTCTTGGGCAGTGGGGTAGTATGGCTGCTGGCTGCCCCCGGCTCGTCGCTGGGCGCTACGCTGCCCGCTCACAGCGCCACGCAAGCTTTTGGGGTAGAGCTGGGCCTCACGTTCTGGCTGATGCTCATTATTCTGCGCGTCACGTCAAGCTATTATGAGCAAGGCTTACTGGTTGGTCTTACCATTAGCGCCACCGTAGGACTAGAAGCGTTAGTGGGTGGTCCGCTCAGCGGGGCATCTATGAACCCTGCCCGCTCGCTCGCTCCAGC
>CAJYVK010000072.1 GCA_913778455.1 uncultured Hymenobacter sp.
ACTCCTCGCTGACCTTCAACTCGTTACTCTTCCTGTCTACCCTGGGCCTGCCGCTGAGCCTGGCCGCCCAAACCGCGCCCGCCAGCCGCGCTACCGTGAGCGGCACCGCCGTCGATGGCGGGGCCAAGGCCGAGCCGCTACCCTTCGCCACGGTGCTGCTGCGCCACGCCGAAGCCGGCGACACCAGCCTGGTAGCCAGCGGCCAAACGGCGCTCGACGGCAAGTTTGCCCTGCCCCAGGTGCCGGCCGGTGCCTACCGCCTACGGGTGCTAGCCATGGGCTACCAAAGCCTGGCCCAGGCCGTGCGGGTAGTGCCCGGCCAGCCCAGCGTAGCCCTGGGCCTGCTGAAGCTCCGCGCCGCCACCCAGCAGCTCGGTGAAGTAACCGTAACCGGCCAGAAAGCGGTGGTGCAACAGGAGCTGGGTAAGACGGTAATTAACGTGGAGAAGGACCTGAATAGCGTGGGTGGCACGGCCGTGAACGTGCTCGAAAACGTACCCTCGGTGGCCGTGGATGCCAGCGGCACGGTGAGCCTGCGCGGCTCCAGCAACCTGACCATTCTCATTGATGGCAAGCCGGCCGGCACCAGCAACGGCGGCTCCGGCCCGCGCCTCGACCAGATTCCGGCCTCGCAGATCAGCCAGGTGGAGGTAATGACCAACCCCTCGGCCAAGTACAGCGCCAGCGGTACGGGCGTCATCAACATCATCACCAAAAAGAACAAGAAAGAGGGCTGGAACGGCCAGGCCTCGCTCATGGTGGGCACCCGCGATAAATACTCTCCCAGCCTGAGCCTGAGCCGCCACCAGGGCAAAGCCACCTGGAACCTGAGCTACAATGGCAACGACCAAGTGTATCGCAATACCTCGCGCAGCAACCAGACGGCTCTTACCGACGGCAAGCAGCTATTCACGACCCAGGACGGCAGCGGCCGTCAGCACAACCAGAACCACACCCTGAACCTGGGCCTGAATTACGACCTGAACAAGGAGCAGACCCTGAGCCTGAGCGTAGCGCCCCACTGGGAGCGTCACGGCGAAACCGAGCTGCAAAACCTGACCCAGCAGACCGTGGGCTCGCCCACCGTACTCACCCAAACGGGGTTGCAAGAGGCCGATGTGAACGTGCGGGTGCTGCAATCGTCGGCCGATTACCGCCACACCTGGGAAGCCCACAAGGGCCGCGAGCTGACTGCCAATGCCGGCTTCGTGGGGATCACGGCTGACATCCCAGTGAGCCAAGTAGTCACCGGCAGCACGAAGCCGGCCGGCTTCCGGCAAAACCAATCGGTTGATGTCGGCATCTATTTCGGGCAGGTTGACTACGTGCGGCCTTCTGCCGATGATAAGAGCAAGCTGGAGGCGGGCCTGAAGCTGGAGGCCCAGCACACTACTGGCAGCGCCGAGATGCGCAAGCCCGCTACGGCTGATCCCCAATCTGCTTATCAGCTCGACGCCCGCAATTCCTACGCCTACGACTTCACGCAGACGGTACCCGCCGCCTACGTTACCTACCAGCGCACCTTGGCCCACGGCTGGAGCGCCCAGGGCGGCCTGCGGGCCGAGGGCACGCTGCTGCACGGCAGCGTGGCTGGGGGCCGCGCCAGCGTCGATAAAGACTACCTTAACCTGTTTCCGAGCGCCACGCTGGCCCGCGAGCTGGGTAAAGAGCCCGGCCAGAGCCGCTTGCAGCTAAGCTACGCCCGCCGCGTCGAGCGGCCCGACTTCGAGGACCAACTGCCCTTGCAACTCTACCGCGACCCGCGCAACTACCGCACCGGCAACCCCGGCCTGCTGCCCGAATTCAGCCACAACCTGGAGCTGGGCCACTCGCTCAACCTGGCCAACGGGGCCAGCATCACGACCACCGTGTTTGGCCGCTTTACCCAGCAAGCTATTCAGCGCCTGCGCTTTATCGATACCGTAGCCACCCGCACCAACGGCGTGGGCGTGGTAACGGCCGAAACCTACCAGAACTACGGCAGCACTGCCAACCTGGGCGTCGAAATGACTTACGCCCAGTCCCTCGCCAAGTGGTGGCGCGTGCAAGCCAGCGGCTCACTCTACCGCTCGCAGATTGCCACCAACGCCGCCGACCAGGCCAACCGCGCCGCCCTGGCCGGTAACGTCCGCCTCTCCAACAACTTCACGCCCCGCAAGGGCCTCGACGTGCAGCTCACCGGCACGGTGCGCTCGACGGTACTCACGGCCCAGGGCCGGCAGCTGCCCACCGGCGGCCTCGACGTAGCCGTGCGCCAGCGGATGTTTGGCGACCGGGCCTCCCTCACCCTGCGCGTTTCCGACTTGCTCAATACCCAGGTGCGGCGCTACGAGCTCGCCACGCCCGAGCTGCAAACCTCGCTCTACAGCAAGCGCGAGACCCGCGTGGGCTGGCTGGGCTTTACCTGGTACATCGGCGCCACCAAGGCCAAGGCCGGCCGCATCGAGTCGGCCCCGGGCGGTGGCGGCGGGTTTGGCGGCTAGCCCCGGGCCGCTTCGCGAAATCAGTTGATTGCTAACCGACTATCCCCTTCACCCTTCTTTTCTTTCTGAGTCATGAAACTTGCTGCCCTGTTCCTCGCCTCCGCGCTCCTGCTGCCCGCTGCCCGCGCCTTTGCCCAATCCCAGCCCCTTGCGTTCGTGGCCCCGGCGGCCGACTTGCAGGAGCTTACCGGCTGCTACCCCGCCGCCCAGGCGGCCACGCCGGCGAAGGGCAGCGTCACCTACTTCGGCGTGGTGAATACGCACGATGCCACCCACGAGCAGTTTGCCCGGCTGCGGCAGGTGCTGACCACCAGCCAGGCTACGGTTATTCTCTACGAAAAGCCTGATATGGGCGTGGATAGCACCGAGGCCGCGACCATCGCCCACCTGGGTGAATCGGGCTACGTGCGCTTCCTGGCCCAGCAGCGCGGCATCCGGGCCGAGCGCTTCGACGACAAGGTGGCCGAATACGACTACCTGCGCACCCGGGTAGAGCCGGCTCAGCTCAAGCTCTACTACCTGCTGCGAGCCAGCGAGCGGCTGCACCAAAATACCGGCGCCTCGAAGAAGGTACTGGTCGCCGCCATGCAGCAGCTACTGCGCAACAGCGCCAGCTTTGCACCCGGCACCGAGCAGGTCATCCGCACCATGCGCGAGTTTGAAGAGGCTTACCAGCAGTTTTGCCCGGCCAGCGGGGCCTGGTGGCAGCGGGCCGGGGCGACGGCTCACCCCGCCGAGGCCTTCATGCAAACCATCGATGACAGCCTGCGCGCCTTCCGGGCCGAGCGCCTGGCCCAGCAAGTAACCGAGAAAGTACGGGCCGGCGAACGCGTGCTGGTGGTACTCGACCGCAGCCACCTGCCCGCCTCCCCTACCTACGTGGCCATCATGCCAGCCAGCCACTAGCACTGGCCTCCTAACATGCAGCATCTGGCTGCCGCTCGCTGCCGGGCGCGAAAACCATATAGGGCAGCGGGTGGTGGCTGGGTGTTGCGCTTTTAAGCCGCCGATCCTGCCAAGCAGGGTCGGCAGTTTTTTGTAAGCTGCTTACTGCCTAACAACCAAGCAATGGTGCGCGTAGCAGTCTAATCGCTCCGCCTGTCGCCTATCTGCTTGCCGAACAATCTCAAAAAAAAGCACCGGCCAAATGGCCGGTGCTTTTTTACGTTTTTATTCAATTGACTTTTAAACTCAAGCCGAATCCTCGGTGCGCGAGCTTAGCCGGCCACTCTCACGACACGAGGTAGCCGTGGTTGTTGTTGTCGTCGTGAAACTCGTGCCCGCCAGCAAAGTAGCCGACGGTGAAATACACCACGGCCCGGTGGGGCACGCATACCCCCGTTACCTGCCACTGGCGGCAGCCGGCGGGCGTAAGCTCGGGGAGCAGCGTGAGCTCGGCCTGGCCCCGCTGGGGCGAGTCGGGCGCGGTGTTCGTCACCTGATAATCAATGAATACCTTCTCTACATCGGTATCGGTTTCGATCCGCACGGCCAGGTCGTCGTTGGGGGCGGGCGGGTTGGGGACCACTACTTCGGCGTGGGCCACTACCAAAGCGTGGGTAAAGCGGAAATGGTAGTTCCGGCCCAAGTTGCTGTCCCAAAACTGCTGCCCATCCCCAAATCGTACTTCAAACCACACCTCCACCTCCTGCGCATCGGCCGGAATGGGCGCGGGCGTGCGGGCCGTGAGCGAGGGGCCAGCGTCGAGGCCGGCGTTGGCACTGGCCGCCGAGACTAAGCCGGCGGGCGAATACAGCGGCAGGGCCAGGGGCTCGCCGCCGTTGCCGAAGCGCAGGTAGGCCGTAGCCTGCCAGTCGGTACGGCCAGCCGTGGCCTGGGGCAGCCGGGCAGCGCTATAGTAAAGCGTCAGCACGGTGCCGGGGTGCAGGTCGCCGCGCACGACCTGCTGAAACCCACTGCGGAATAGCAGGGTCGGGGGCACGCCCAGCTTGGTCTTGGCCAGCAGCGCGCCCTTCTTGGTGGGCGGCGGACCGGCGTGAGCGGGCGGGGCCGCGGCCGAGGTAATGGGCCCAACCGGCGGCGCGGGGGGCATGGTGGCCGACGTGATGGCCGGGGCCGACTCGGGCGGCACCGGGGGCGTGGCAGTTTTCGGGGTAACTGGTTTTTTAGCCATGACGGGCAAGCGGGCAAGGTTAGGGAAACAACACGGTGGCCGTCACATCGGCGCTGGTGTCAAATATTTTGAGGAACGTGGTGCTGATGCTGGCGTTGTAGTAGTAGGCATCGGTGGGCGAGGCGGCGAGGTTGGCCGAGCCGCCGGCGTTCGTCAGCGTGGTCGTGCTTGGCCCGCCGCTGGCCTGCGCCTTGCTCACCTGCACGCCGTTGGCCTGCGGGGCTTCGGTGCCGGGCAGCCCGATGTAGTAGAACGGCTCGGGCGGAGTGTAGCCGTCGATGGTGCGCTGCACCCGGATGCTCTGCCCGTTGGTAACGCCGGTGTGGCTGATGGTAGTAAGGCGGAATTTCCCGGCCTCGTAGTCCGTGCTCAGGCCATCGTCCTGGTACAGCTGGTACGAGCTGTCGGCTCCCGGGTACACGTTGATGGTGAGCGGGTTTTCGGGCAGCTCGCCCACGTACTGCTCCAGCTCGCGCATGGGCAGAATGGCCCCGGCCCGGATGTAGATGGGCACCAGACTCAGCGGAGCGTAATAGTTGGTAATCAGCGTCCCGCCCGGCACGGGGGCTTGCAGCGGGGCTTGGTTGTCCATGAACGAGTACCAGTCGCTGCCGGCCGGCAGGTACACGTCGCGCAGGGGCTGGGTAGCGGGCACGGCCGTTTCGTGGGGGTCGAGAATGGGGGCTACCAGCACGTGCGGCCCCACGAAAAACTGGGTGTCGCAGGTGGGGCTTTGGTACACCTGCGGGTCCTGCGGGTCGTTCAGGAACAGGGCGCGGGCAATGGGCATGCCCGTGGTGTGCGCCTCGTACATGGCGCTGTAGTACACGTGCAGCATGCGGTAGCGCAGCTCCACGTACTTGCGGCAGTTGGTCGGCACCGGCTCGCCGTACTGGTAGGGCTCCTGGAACTGCTTGGTGTAGCCGTCGTAGTGGTTGCGGTACCAGGGCAGGAAGGATCCCAGGTGCATCCAGCGCGTGAGCAGCTCGTAGTTGGTGACGCCGCCCACTACCTCGCTGCCCAGCCCGTCGCTGAGCGTCGCATTGGGCGTGCTGCCATTGGCGAAGCCCCCGATGTCGCAGCCCGAAATGGTAATCCCCGACAAGCCCAGGTTGAGTACTTCGGGCAGGTTTATCCGCAGAAAATCCCAGCTGGAGGCCGAATCGCCGGTCCAGAGCGCCGCGTAGCGCTGCATACCCGCGTAGCCCCCGCGGGCAATGATGAAATTGCGCTGGGTCGGGCGCAGCTTGGCCAGCCCCGTAGAAGTGGCGTTAAGCAGCAGCTGCACGTAGGCGTTGTGCATCTTGGCCGAGGGCACGTACTCCCCGAAGTAGGTCATCATCAGGTCCAGCGGAAAGGTATGCACGGTGGTGTCGGCCGTGCACAGCAGCGCCGGGCAGGTCATGTCCTGCCAAATCATGTCCATGCCCAGCTCGCTGACGAGGTGCGTGTACTGCTCGCCCCACCACTCCTGCACCTCGGGCCGGCCGAAGTCGGGGTAATTGCCCTGAAACTGCAACGAGTAGCCCGGCGGGTCGTTCGATATAATCGTGGGCCGGGCCAGGTAGGGGTTGGAGCCGGGGTTGACGCCGTAATCGACCGTGCCCTCAAACAAGTTGGGGCTTTCGCCTTCCTGGTAGCGGGTATCGTAGATGAAGGCCCCCGGCGCGGGCAGCGCGGCCCCGGACTCGGACGTCGGGTAAGGTACCAGATTACCGTACTCGTTGAGCGGATTGCTCGTCACGTTGGGCGTGATGTTGGTACTGCACTTGAAGCCCAGCAGGTGCAGAAAATCCAGCATCTGCTTGGCCTGCGGAAACTTGAGCTGGCTGTTGGTAAACGTGCGGAAGTTGTCCTGAAAATCCACGTCGATGTGCAGCCCGTCGATGGGAATGCGGGCGGCGCGGTACGCGTTGGCCGCTTCCAGCACGTGAAACTGGTCGTAGTAGCCGTAGCAGCCCTGGTGGTAGCCAAACACGTAGCGCGGCGGCATGGTGGGCCGGCCCGTTAGCTGCGTGTACTGGTTGACCACCTGCGGCACTTCCTGCCCGTAGATGAAGTAGTAATCCAGATCGCCGTAGAGCGCCCCGAAGTAGTAGCGCCCATTCATGGGGGCCGTCATGTCGGCCCCCACGTTGAAGTACGACTGCGAGACGTTGTCGAAGAAAATCCCGTAGCTGTAGCGGGTGCCGCTGGCGGGCGTGGGATTGGTTTCGATGAGCAGCGGCACCGAGCAGTACAGCGGCTCGGTGGGGTTGAGCGGCCCGGGTGCTTCGCCCTGCGGCAGCGGGCCGCTGCCGTAGCTGAAGTTGTCGAAGTTGAAGAACGTGAGGGCGAACTCATTCTTCGCCAGCGTAGAGCCCGCCTTCTCGCCGAAGCCGTAGTAACGCGCCCCGGCGGGGTACTGCTTGAAATTGGCGACTACTTCCTGCCCGGGAATGTACACTAGGTTGTAGCTGGCGGTATCGGCGTGGATGAGCTGCCCGGCGCGGTACACCGCCAGGGCGTAGGGCGCCTTGGTAATAACTACCTGAATGACGCCCGTATCTACGGTGAGGGTGCCGCCAGCGTCCTGCACCTGGGGCGAAAACGAGCCGAAATCGCGGTTGACGACGGCCACCGAATTATCGGCGGTGTAGTTGCCGGCGGGGTTGAAGCGCACCCGAAACAGGGTGTCCGACAAGAAGGTGAGTTGCAGCGGCGGGCCCTGCTGGGGCGTGAGGGTGAGCACGCTGCCCTGCTGCGAGTAGCTGGCGATGTTGCCAAAGCTCGTCCACTGCCCCTGCTCGGGCGTGAACTCGTTGACGTTGACGTAAGTGAAAGACATAGGAGACCGGATGTTTAGGATCGGAAAGGGAATAAGCGGGGAGCCTACAGCACGGGCTTCTCCTTGGATTGCGCCTCGATTTGCAGCATCCAGCTGTAGTTGGCACTACCCGTGAGGCCATCGGTGCTGTTTTCGCCGAAAATGGGCATCTTACGCCCCAGGCTGTCGCGCAGAAACTGGCCGTTGGGCTTTTTGCGGAAGCTGATGCAAGCCCCAGCCGAGTAGTGGCAGCCGGTGCAGCTTTCGGTCCCAAACACGGGCGTGGTATCGATGTCGAGGGCCGGTACGCGGTCGTCCTCCTCCAGCGGGCCGGCCGTCTGGTAGCCCTTCTGGAAGTAGGTTTCCATCGTGCTGTTAATCAAGTATACCGGCACTACTTCACCGGGCATTTTGCGGGTGATGCTTTCAGGAGCGGTCCCCTGCCCCCCGGGCACGGCCGGCGCTTTGGGATGGGTAGGCCACTGCGTGCCAATGAGCTCGTAGTAGCGCAGCACCGAGTTTTGCTGGCCCAGCAGCTTTTGCATCACGGCGTTGAGGGTGGCTGTGCTCGTGGGGGGCGGCACCAGGCGCAGCACCGGCACCGGGGCCAGCGCGTTAGGGCCGGTAACTTCTTCCCAGTCGGTGCCATTGGCCGCGTTGTGGGCGGGCAGAATATTGGCCCGCACCAGGGCGTAAGGGTCGTCGGGGTTGCTCAGGCTGGGGCGCTTGGGCAGTGGGTGCTGGTCGCTGGCCGAGTGGGGGTCGAGCTGGGTATTATCGATTTGCTCGAAAGTAGCCCAAATCCACTGCGGCGACGAGCGGGTGCGCATGGCAATGTGCATGCCCACCAGCCCCACCGTTTCCTCGGTTGCGCCGTTGTTGCTCAGCGCGTAGCCCGGGGTGGCGGCGTTGGCCGTTACCTTACCGGCTTTGGCCTGGGGAGCGGCGCTGGCTACTACCTGGGCGGCAGTGGCATTGCCGGCCGATTTACCCGTCAGGTGTGCCTGCGGTACCAGGCGGCCAGTTGCCTGCCCCGGTGCCAGGGCGGCCGCGCTGCTGGCGGGCCGATAGGGCACCACCTTCAGGCGCTGCATCAGGAAGCGCCCGCCCTTGATTTCCTCCGGGGTCAGGATTTTCCAGGCCAGCTTGAGCTCGATGGCCCCGTAGTGCGTGTCGTCGTTTTGCGGAAACTGGATGCGGTTGCTGCGCTGAAAAACGGCTTGGCCTTCCAGATTGTACAGCTCGTTATTTACCACGTAGTCAAAGTCTTCGTGGTTGATCAACGCAGTGTAATGCAGCCAGCGGCCGTTCTGGTCGACCAGCGGCCCCGAGAACGCCTGCTTGCCCTGGTCGGCCGAAGGCGTTTGCTGCCAGCCTGCCTTGTAAGAGTCGGCCGAAGGCTGACTGGAGCTGCCCCAGGGCGAAGGTTTGGCCCCGTTGGGCAGAAACACGTCGCTGGTTTGCTTCCAGTAATCCCACACCCGGCGCACGTCGCCGTTGTCGAACACCTTGCCGGGGTCGGGCTGGCCATCGGCCTTGGTCGGGCAGTTCAGGGCGATGAAGGCCCGCCAGGCGAACTCGTCGAACAAGCCCTGCGCCTGCGTCAGACCCGCCTGGCCGCTGTCGCTGAGCTTCTCCAGCGCCTGCTGGGCCGCCGGCAGATCGAGCCGGCCGTCGTGCCGGTACTGGTCGAAATACGCCAGGTCGAAGACGTCCTTGGGAAGCTCGGCGGGGTGGTCGAGCCGCACCTCGGCGGGCGGTGGCGTGAGCGGCAAGGTGGCCGCCCCGAGCAGAGTGAGCGCGCCAGCGGCAATAGCCAGCAGGGGGGCGCGCAAGCGTCCCGGATAAAGTTGTTGCATGAGCAAACAGCGTGAAAGTGGCAGAAAAAAGAGGCAACGCACTCGCAGCACCCAGTAAATTGATTGCAAGCCAATTACACAGGCACGCACCCGACCCGGCGGGCCCACGGTCATGAGTCGTGGCTACCCGGCGTTGTACTAAGCCCGCCTGACTACTGCAGTAGCCAGACGAGCCCGTAGCTGCTAGCCTCAGCTAGCTATAGCCGCGAAAAGGGTGGGAATTGGGAAGAAGCTACCAGAGCCGGAAACTGGCTGGGCCGGCCAGCATTGCGCTCAGCCAACTTCAGCCAACGAGGTAAATGCAGTATGCTGATACAGCATAATTCGCTTTACTTCATACCACAAAGGAAGACGGGCCTAACCAGGGCGGACAAACGTAAAAATACCTGATTCACTCAGGTATTTTTACTTGATTATGAGTGGCTTATCAACCAGTCTTCACACGGCCCTTATTCAGTTATAATCTTTGTAAATCAGCACTTTACTTGACAAAATCGGCTGCTTCGGGCGTAGCGAGCCGCCCCAACCCAAGCGGGTTGGCAACGTAGGGCGGGCGGTGGGGCCAGCCGTTCTACCGCCGGAAGCTGAAACCCAGAAAAAACTCGTGGTCGATGCCGTGGGTGAGCGGCAAGTGCGCCCCAACGTCCAGCTGAAGGTTGTCGCCGATGTCAAACTGCGGCCCCAGGTTGATGGAGCCGCGCCACTGCTGCTCGCGCAAGTCGCGGTACCCCACCAGCTCCACAAACGCTTCGAGCACCTTGTTGAATTGGTAGTCGGTGGTGAGTGTGGGCGTGAGCTGCACGTAGTGCTGGCTTTGCTCGCGGTCGTAATACAGGTTGGCTTCGAGCTGCCCACCCGCGCTCCAGTCCTTGCTGAGCTGCACGATGGCGGGCAGCACCAGGCCGGGCTCGTAGCCCCCATCGCCCATGCGGCCGCTGGGCAGCTCCACGTAGCCGATAATGCCCAGCGCCCAGCGGCTGTCGTCGTCGCCCAGCAGCGTGTGCTTGAGGCGCAGCGTCACGTCGCCCATGCCGCGGGCCCGCTGGCTCACGCTGGGGTCGGCCTCGTCGTAGGTGTGCGTGGTGGTGTAGGTATCGAACTCGACCTGAAAATCGGTCCTATTGGTAAGGCCGATTTTGGCCAGGGCGTGGTTGACGTACCAGTCGCGCCCCCGGGTCGTGCCCTCGCGGCGCGTGAGCAGGCGCAGTCCGTCGGCCTCGTACTGAAAGTGGCCCGCATCGACCGAGTACGGGCTTTCGGTAATGCCGGGGCGGTCGGGCACCATGGGCCGCATGTACTTGCGCGGCGTGGGGTTGAAGAGATGATAACGGCTCTTATCGACCTCTACGGTATCGTTGAGCGGCTTTTGCGCCTGGGCAGCGGCGGGGCCAGCCAGCAGCGAGGCCAGCCCCAGGCAGATGTAAAAAGTACGCATAAGCAGAAAAGCAACGGGCGGGGCTCCGCATACGCAGCCACCGGCCTAGGGGGACGGCGGCGCGGCCTATTAAACATGAATTTTTACCGGGCAGCGCATACCAATCCGCCTACCTGAACCGTATATACTTCATCTTTCATCTTTACTTCATGTTTCCTTCTCCCCTTTTTCGCTCCCGCGCAGCGCTCGCGGCGTTCTCGTTGACGCTGCTCACGGCCTGCGGCACCAAGCCCGACGGCACGCCCTACGGCGTAGACCCCGCCAAAACCATTGCCGGGCGGCAGGCCATCCGCGACAGCGCCCGGCGCTCGCACTACGCCATCGGCATGCCCAAGGGAGCCGAGGTAAACGCCGTAACCGGCGCGGCCAAGGCGGGTACGCCCCAGCCGGCCGGCCAGCCGCAGTAGCCGGGGTGCCGGGGCCGAAACCTACCTTTGCGGGGTAATGGAAAAACCCAGCATTCCGCAAGGCACCCGCGACTTTGGCCCGGCCCAGGTGGCCCGCCGCCAGCACATTTTTGGCGTCATCCGCCGCACGTTCGAAACGTTTGGCTACGCGCCGCTCGAAACCCCGACGCTCGAAAACCTGTCGGTGCTCACCGGCAAGTACGGCGACGAGGGCGACCAGCTCCTGTTTAAAGTACTGAACTCCGGCAACTTCTTGGTGAAGGAGCGCCGGGGCGAAATCACCCCGCTCGTGACGGCCGAGGACCTGGAGGCCGGCACCAAGGCCGTGCTGCCCAAAATTGCCGAGAAGGGCCTGCGCTACGACCTCACCGTGCCCTTCGCCCGCTACGTGGCCATGAACCGGGGCACGCTCACCTTCCCCTTCAAGCGCTACCAGATGCAGCCCGTGTGGCGGGCTGACCGCCCGCAGCGCGGGCGTTACCGCGAGTTTTACCAGTGCGATGCCGACGTGGTGGGTACTGACTCGCTGCTCTGCGAGGCTGAGATTGTGCTGATGATGGCGCGGGTTTTCAACGACCTCGGGCTGGAAGATTTTACCATCAAAATCAACCACCGGGGCGTGCTGCGCAACATTTACCAGGCACTGGGCGGCGAGGGCAAGGAGACGGATTTGTTCGTAGCCATCGACAAGCTCGACAAAATTGGGCGCGATGGGGTGAGCAAGGAATTGCTGGAGAAAGGCTTCTCGGAACCAACCATCGACACGCTCTTCGCCCTGCTGGGGGTAGAAGGCAGCTACGCCGAGAAGCTGACACGCCTGCTGGCGGGCTTCGTCACGGCCGGCGTGGAGCCCGATGGCCAGCGCCCCACCGCGGCCAGCCACGACGACGACAACACCGCCTCCTACCGCGGCCTCCAGGAGCTGGCCGAGGTGCGCGACCTGCTGCAAGCCAGCGGCTTCAAGCAATTCGACCGGCTGGAATTTGACCCCACCCTAGCCCGGGGCCTGAGCTACTACACGGGCTGCATCTTCGAGGTGAAAATCAACAACGTGGCGATGGGCAGCGTGAGCGGCGGCGGGCGTTACGACAACCTGACGGGTGCCTTCGGGCTGCCCGGCGTGAGCGGCGTGGGCTTCTCCTTCGGCGTCGACCGCCTCTACGACTGCCTCGAAACCCTCAACCTCTTCACCGAAACCGGCGAAACGCCCACCCGGGTGCTGCTCACGCACTTCAGCCCCGAGGCGGGCCGGGCCGCCCTGCCCCTGCTGGCCGAGCTGCGGGCCGCCGGCATTCCGGCCGAGCTGTATCCCGATGCCAGCAAGCTGCAAAAGCAGTTCAAGTACGCCGATGCCAAGGGTATTCCGCTGGTGCTGGTGCTGGGGCCGGAAGAGCTGGCGGCCGGCGTGGCCAAAATCAAAATCATGAAAACCGGCGAGGAAAAAACGCTGGCGCTGAGCGAGGTGGTCGCCAGCCTGACGGCGTGAGCAGCCCCGCCCGCGCCGCGTGGTGGCCCACGGTCGTAGCCGGGCTGCTGCTGGCCGGCGGCTGCGGCTGGCTGCCTCGGACGCGACCCCAGCCGCCACTACCAATTGTCAGCCAGCCTGGCGAAGCAGGCGCAGCGGACACTACCCGAGCGACCCCAGCCGCGGCTGGGGTCGTTGCGGCCCCGGCGGAAGAAGAGTCCCCGCAGGTAATTCCAACCGATACGGCGATTCGCTTCGCGACCTACGACCCACTCGCCGGGGATACCCTGGCCCACCCCGTGCGCGAGCGCCGCTACGTGGGCACGCTCGGGGGGCAGACCATCGTGGTGCGGCTTGCCGTGGAAGCCGGCTCGGTGAGGGGCAGTTGGTACTACCGTACGGGCCAACAAGTACACGAACGCGTTTTAGCGTTTCGGCGGCGCCGTGGCAACCGGGTGGAGCTAGCCGAAGAAAAGGAGGTCAGCATTCGGTACACTGGCCCAACTGCCGCGTGGCAGTTGCGCTGGCCACTGGGCCGGGTGGTAGTCGGCCAACGGCGGGCTTTACCCGGCACCGGCTGGCAGACCGTGGCGCTGCGCGAAGACTATAGCCGGGCCGTGCCCTACCAGCTGCTGCGCCTCACGGCGCACGGCAGCTACTGCCGCGACGAGCCGGGGCGCCCGGAGCCATACTACTCCAGCCAGTTTGTGCGGGTGCTGAGCGCCGATTCGCTCCGGCTGGCCCGCTGGCAGGCCCCGCCCCCAGCCGCCCGACGCGACTCGTTGCGGTGCTGGCTGCTGCAAGACGGTGCCTGCCGCCAAATTAATAAAAGAATTGAAGTCACGCTCAACGATTACGACCTGCTTTCTTACAACGTGTGGACCCTAGCCGATTACTACGGCAACCACCCCGTCAACAGCTCCACCGGCTTCATCGTAAACTTACGCACCGGCCGCCAGTGCCTCATGCCGGAGCTACTGCGCCCCTGCACCGAGCCGGCGCTGCGGAAGCTGCTGGCGCGCCACCTCCGCCACGATTATCCTGACATGAACGAGGATAACAGCTGGAATTGGAAAACCGTACCGCCCCTTCCGGATTCCTTTACGCTGACACCCGGCGGCCTCTGCGCTATATACAGCGACTATTCCCTGGCTGCTTACGCCTCGCATTACGCCAATACCACCACCGTTCCCTACCGCGAGCTGCGGCCGCTGGTGCGCCCCGGCACACCGCTGGCCCGCCTACTGCAAGCTAGGGGAATGTGGTAAGCTGGGCCGTTATTTTCGGGAATGAAACTACTTGCCCCGTTTTCCTGGCGCCCTACGCTGGCCGCCGTAGTGCTGCTGGCGGTATTTGCCACCGCCTACCGGGTAGCCGTGCGGCAGCCAGGGCTGGTAGAGCGGGCTAGGTTACCCGCGCGGCCGGTAGCTACCGCGCAGGCGGATAGCCTGATTGCCACCGCGCCGGACTGTCCGCCACGGGCGACGGTATTTACCGGGGGCAGCCCCGCCGAGCAGCGCCCCTGGGTGGTCCGACGCTACGTGGGTACCGTGGGCGGCCAAGCCGCCACGGCCGTACTACAATGGCAAACTCCCGACTCGGCCACGGGCCGCTTCTACCTGCACCGGGGCGGCCCCGCGTATACCCTCCGCCTGGCCCGGCCGCGGCCAGGAACGACGCAGCTAGCGGTCGGCGAGGCGCAGGATGACCGCGGTGAGCTGCCCCGGGGCACCTGGCAGCTAGCAACGCCGACCCTGGCTAGCCCCACGCTAACGGGCACCTGGCACTGGGCCGGCCGCTCGCAGCGCCTTCGGCTGCGCGAAAGCTACGGCGGCGCGTTACGCTATTCGTTCGAGCAACGCTTCTTACTGGGTGACTGGCGCGTGCCGACAAATTGCGCCTACGTGCCGACGGTGCACCACATTCTACTGACGCTGCCTGGTTCCCAAGCGGCCCCGCCGGCGCTGCGGGCGGCCTTGGCGAACTCGCCCGCGGCCCTGCGCCGCCGCGTGGAGGAAGACGTAGCCGACGGCGATGCTTCTTCCTCCTACCAGGATGAAGTACGGCTCAATGACTTCCAGCTTTTCAGCTACCAGACTACCTCCTACACCCGCAGCTACGGCGGCACGCCGGAGGTGAGCGCGGCGAGCTGGCTGTATGACCTGCGCACGGGCGAAGAAGTAGACCTCGACAGCCAACTGCGACCCGGCTACGAGCGTCCGTTGCGCCAACGCCTTACCTGGCACCTGCTCCACGACCCAGCGCTGGCATCCGTGCGCGAGGCGGGCCTGGAGCCAGGGCAGGATGATGCGGACGAAGCTCCGCCTACTGCTCCCCTACTGATAGAGCTTCCCGGTGATAATGAGTCGCTTACTTTAACCGAAGCGGGCCTGGAAGCCGCGTACGCGCCAGCACCTTACAACTGGCTGGTGCATCTGCTCGTGCCCTACCGCGAGCTGCGCCCGCTGGTGCGCCCGGGCACGCCGCTGGCGCGCATGCTACGGGCGCGGGGATTGTGGTAGCGACTACGTTTCCTTCACCCTATGAAAGCAGCTAAACGATTCGCTGTTCGCCCCGGGCTGGCGGCTGTGGCCATGCTGGCGGTGCTGGCTGCCGCTTACGTAGCTGCCTGGCGGCTGCCTCAGCCAGGGGCGACGCACCAGCTGGCCAGCGCCGACGTGGTCGCCGATACGACCACGGTACCCGTGAGCTCGCCGGTCGCCCCGGCTTCTCCGCCGGACCCCGAGCCGGCCCCGTGCCCCAGCCATCGCCTTGTTTTTGAGCCACTGAACCGGTCGGAGCAGCCGGTGAGCCTGCACCACTACGTGGGCACGGTGGGCGGCCAGCCCGTCACCGTCTTGCTGGACTGGCCTACCGACCTAAGCAGCATCGGCGGCACCTTCTACCGGCACCGGGGTGGGCCTACCTACGGCCTGAGCTTAGCGCCCGGAACCTCGCCGGGTAAGCGCCCCGCCACGCTCGTGCTACAGGTAAGTGACCCAGCCAGTGCGGGCGGCCGCAACGACTGGCACCTCACCGGCTGGCCGGGTGCCGTGCTGCGCGGCACCTGGCACGACACCACCGGCGCCCGCCCCGTGCTGCTGCGCGAAAGCTACGCTGGGGCCGTGCGGGCCGATATGCAGCTGCTAAAGCTGGTTGGGGGCCGGCCGTACCGGACGGAATATGGCGATGGGGCGTGCCGCTGGGGCAGCTACAAATACGCGTATTTGCAGTTCCGGGGCCCCTGGCCGGTGGCCCCGGAACTGCGGCGCACCCTGGGGCCACCGCTGGCCGAGGTGCGCCGTCGGGTGCGGGCCGCTTTCAACGATAGCCGCGACGAGGAGCGCTTGCTGACCGGGTTTCTACTCAATGACTTCAACTTACTCAGCTACCACGTGGCACGGTACAGCACCTTCATAACCGACGAGCACGGCGATGACTGGGTGGAATTTTATTTGTTTGACCTGGCCACGGGTCGGCAGCTGACCGTAGCCAGCCAGCTGCGACCGGGGTACGAGCCCCGGCTAAACCGGCTTATCAAGCAGCACCTGCTGCACGACGACCAGTTTGACTTTGTTAACAAAGACCACCGTACTTCCTGGATTTGGCAGGATTCGACCCGCCAAGCCGCCAGCCTGACGGCCCCGCCCGAGACCGACCCCCAAAACGAGGGCGACCCTTCTGGCCTATCCCTAGCGGGCAGCGGCCTGAAAGTTGAGTACTCCGGCGGCGCTATCTTCGACCTCACCAGCCAGGACTATCTGGAATTCGGCCGAAGCAGTTATACTGTTGAGATCCCCTACCGCGAGCTGCGCCCGCTGGTGCGCCCCGGCACCCCGCTGGCCCGCATGCTACGGGCGCGGGGGATATGGTAGGCTCCTATTTTTTCTTCTGCTTCGTGAATGTACCAGTTGCTTTCCGCCCGGCCCTGGCGGCCCTGCTCATACTAGGCGGGCTGGCTGGTGCCTACCGCACTGCCGTGCGCTGGCCCGGCCAGGCGGTAGCCGCCTCGCCCCCTGGGCCCGACAGCCCGGCACCAGCCGATACCCTGGCCGATACAGTAGTCGATACGCTGGCCCCGCTGCCAGCACCCGCCCCCAGCCCGCCCGACCCGACACCAACTCAGGAGGGCTCCGCTGCGACCGGCCCGCACGACCCGCGCCCACTTTTTAAGCGCGTCGGGCCGCTGGGTCGAACGCTACGGCGCTACGTGGGCACGGTGGGCGGCCAGCCGGCCACCGTCCTGCTCGACTGGCAGCACCCCGACTGGCCACGGGGCCGCTTTTACTTACACCGTGGGGGACCGGAGTATAAGCTAGATCATCTGAGTAGGCTACCCCGGAACGTGCTCCAGGTGAGCGATGCCTCCGGCGAGTGGCACCTGCCCGGCCGGCCGGGGGCCACCCTCACTGGCACCTGGCGCGGTGGGCCCAGCGGCCGGGCGCAGGCCGTGCGACTGCACGAAGACTACCACGACGCCGTGCGCCTCGACATCCAGACCTGGCGGGTGAGCGGGCGCTATACCTTCACTACCAGCAGGGGGCTCACGTACAACTCAGTACCTACGGTGCAGTGGGAGTTTATGCACTTGGCCAACCCAGCCAGCGTGCCCCCGGCCCTGCGCCCGCTGCTGTCGCCCAGCCCGGCGCGTCGCCGCCGGCTCCTGCTCGAAAAAGGCGATATAGACTGCTCCATCAGCAACGAGCTGACCGTGCGGCTCAACGATTCTGGTCTGCTCGGCTATCAGTATTACTGGATGGTTTCTGGCATTGGTGGCTCGGGTGACGCGGACTACCAGCATGCGTTGTTTGACCTGCGGGCCGGGCGCTGGCTAGCCCCCGAAAGCCAGCTGCGCCCCGGTTATGAACTGGAGTTGAGCCGTCTGCTGGCCCAGCGCCTGCTGCGCAACAAGCTGCTGAGCGAACGCACCCCCGAGTGGAACCCGCAGCTCCGCAAGCTGTTGACCCAGGAGCACGATACGCTGCGTGCCGCCACACGCTGGGTGCAACAGGTGCTGCCCGAACCCATATTTACCGGGGCCGGCATGGAACTGGAGTGCCGGCTGGATGACTTTATTGACGCCTCGTATCGAGAGCATTTCACGGTATTTTTTTCCTACCGCGAGCTGCGCCCGCTGGTGCGCCCCGGCACGCCGCTAGCTCGCATGCTACGGACCCGCGGGCTGTGGTAAGCCACCGCAGCTACGCTACTGCGCAGGTCCGGCGGATTGGCTGCCAGAGTAAAATCTTATTATTTTTTTGGAAATTGATTCTTTGGGTAAGCTGCACGTGGCCGGCCAGCAGGCAGCTTGCGGAGAGCGCCGTTGCTACGTCGCCAGCTCGCGCCGATAGCCTAACGGCCCGAGTGGCCGGCCTGGCACTACTGACCTACCAGGCAACCCGCAGCCAGCCAAGCGGGTACGCTACTCATTCGTTCCCATTTCCTTTTCCTATGAAAACCGACGACCTCAAGCAACTCATCAAGAACGGCCTGGCCGCCCAGCAGGCGGGCAGCCAAGTTGCCGCCGAAGCCACCGCCGACATCCTGGACGATGCCACGGATGCCGAGCTCAGAGCCCTGCTGCAACGCGGCAACGACACGGCCAAGCAGTGGCAGCAACGTATCAAGCAGGCCATCGCCGAAGCCGGCGGGGTTGATGAGCAGGATAATGAAATTCTGGAGGCACACTACGAAGTGAGCAAAGACATTCGCGACCAGGCCGATACTGACCAGGTGCGCGACCTGGGTATTATCGCCAGCGGCCAACTGGCCCTGCACTACTGGATTGCCTCGTTTGGTACGGTAGCGGCGTACGCCCAGGCGGCGGGCCTCCCCCGGACTGCCCAGGCGCTGCACCAGAGCGTGGCAGACGCCAAGCAGGCCGACGAGCAGCATACCGCCCTGGCCGAGCGCCTGCTAGCCGCTGGCTAGGCTGCTTGCGCTGCGCTTACTGAGTAGCCCCCGGCCCCGGCAGCCATTGCCTGGGCCGGGGGCTTTTTGCTCAGCCAGTTGCCAAGCCCAGCGGCGGGGCCGGGCCGGTACCCGGGCCAAACTTTAACGGGGTTCGTTGTTATTTCGCCACCATGCCCCACCTTTCCCCTACCCAGCCGCTCACGCTGGCCAGCCTGGCCGACCTGCTCCGCACCAAAGATGCCGTGCGCCTCGGCCCCGAGGCCGAGCAGCGCATTACGGCCGGCCACACCTACTTGCAGCAGCGCCTCCAGGCGGCCACCAACCCTGGAGCGGAGGGCGTGCAGGGCT
>CAJYVK010000073.1 GCA_913778455.1 uncultured Hymenobacter sp.
TGGGCCACGTTCACTTTCGCCAGTGGTAAAACGGTTTACGCCGGTACGGTAGGAGAGGTGGGTACGACGTCGTTCTTCCCCAGCAAGAACCTGGGCTGCCTGGGCGACGGCGGCGCACTCTTCACCCGCGACGCGGCCCGCGCCGCCCGACTGCGCCAGCTCGCTAACCACGGCCAAAGCCAGAAATACCTGCACGAGCGCGTCGGCCTCAACTCGCGCCTCGATACCTTGCAAGCCGCCCTGCTGCGCGTGAAGCTGCGGCACCTGCCCGCCGCCCAGGCGGCCCGCCAGGCGCTCGCGGGCCGTTACGACGAGGCCCTGGCGGGGCTGCCCGGCCTGCGCATCCCGACCCGCGACGGGCGCAGCAGCCACGTCTTTCACCAGTATACTATTAAGATTGAGGGCGCGGGCCGGCGCGATGCCTTGCAGGCGTTTTTGAAAGAGCAGGGTGTGCCGAGCGTCGTGTATTACCCGCTGCCGGTGCCTGCGCAGCCAGCTTATGCTTACCTGGGCTATCGATCAGGGCAGTTTCCGGTGGCCGAGCTGCTGTGTCAGCAGGTGCTGTCGCTGCCCGTGCATCCGGGGCTGACGGCTGGGCAAGTGGAGTTTATTGCTAATAAGATAGCAAGTGGGTTACGTCAGGGGTGTGAGGGAATAAACAGCCTCAATCACTAGCAATAGTCTCTAGAGCGTATGAAGCTTGTCTGGCAGTTTGTGGAAGGGCGACTGCTGCTCCTGCAAGTAGCCATAATGCTGGGGTTTGCGGTCCTGGGTTTCTGGTTGTGGTGTAGTACTGTCTGCCTCTACGCAACTACTGACAGTGAGTCACCTAGGTGCCTCACGGGGCTAGGTGGCGTGCTGCTCATGATTCTGCTGGCCGAGATGTACTACTCCTTTTTGGCGCTGTGGCAATGGATGCTATTGCGACGGCGCAGGCAGGGTAGCGTAGGCTGGGCCGGTACTTCTTGGATTTTATTGTTTTTAGGTTTGGTGCCGGTTTGGTTGGCATGGAGCATTTGGCTGGGTATGTAGGCAATCGTTTAGGTTGCATCTTTACACTGCTTACCGATGACTTGCCTGCTTTATTGAATGGCCGATAGTATTCCCGTTCGCTTTGCCATCTGCGGGCTGGGCCACATTGGCCGGCGCCACGCGGCGCTGGCAGCGCGCCACGCCGGGGCCAGCCTGGTTGCCCTCATCGACGTGCGTCCCGAACTGCGGGCTGGCCTCGCGGCGGAATTTCCCGGGGTGCCGTTTTTTCTTTCTTTGGACGATTACCTGGCCCACGGCCCCGCCGCCGATGTGCTCACGGTCGCCACGCCCAACGGCCTGCACGCCCCGCAGGCGATGGCTGGCCTGCGCGCAGGCTTGCACGTGGTCGTCGAAAAGCCGCTGGCGCTCCGTACGGCCGACGCGGAGCTAATCGTGCGCACCGCGCAGCAGACTGGGCGCTTGGTATTCGGCGTGATGCAAAACCGCTACTCGCCGCCCGCCGCCTGGCTCAAGCAGGTGGTCGAGGAAGGGCAGCTGGGTGAGGTATTCTTGGTGCAGCTCAATTGCTTCTGGAACCGCGATGCCCGCTACTATCAGCCCGGTGGCTGGCGGGGCACGCGGGCGCTCGACGGCGGCACGCTCTTCACGCAATTCAGCCACTTCGTCGATTTGCTATACTGGGTGTTCGGCGACGTTACGAATATCACGGCGCGGTTTCGGGACTTTGCCCACCACGGCCTGACGGAGTTTGAGGATAGCGGCCTGGTCACCTTCGACCTCGTGCACGGGGGCAGCGGCACGCTCAGCTACAGCACTGCCGTGTGGGACCGCAATCTCGAAAGCTCGCTCACGGTGGTAGCCGCCCGCGGGGCGCTTAAAATTGGCGGGCAGTACCTTGATAAGGTCGAGTATTGCCACCTGCAAGACTACGACCTGCCGACGCTGCCCCCCACCAATCCGGCCAACAGCTACGGGGCCTACCAGGGCTCGGCGGCCAACCACGTGCAGGTAATCGACAACGTAATCAGTACCTTGCAGCAGCGCAGCCAAGCCACTACCAACGTGCTCGAAGGGTTGAAGGTGGTGGAAATTATCGAGCGCATCTACGCTCTTCGCTAACTCCTTTTCCTCGTCATAAGCCTCGCTACCCTCCGCCAGCAGTGGCACGCTCTCACTGCCCCGCTACTGCCCGCGGCCCCCCGCCGCGAGGCCGAGCTGGCTAAGCTCTTGGCTGCCTACGGGGCTCCCGAGCGCCACTACCACAACGTGCAGCACCTGGAAAACCTATTTGCCCAGGTCGCGGCCCAGCCGCCGCAAGATGCCACGGTGGTAGCGCTGGCCATCTGGTACCACGATGCCGTGTACGAGGCCCTGCGCCCCGACAACGAGGCTCAAAGCGCCGAGTGGGCGCTGGCCTTCCTGGCCGAAACCACCCTGGAGCCCGCCCGCCAGGCCCGCGTGGCCGACCTCATCCGCCGCACCGCCGACCACACCCAGCCCCAGCCGCCCGACGACGCCGACCTGCTCTTGTTTCTGGATGCCGACCTGAGCATCCTGGGGGCACCCGCGGCCGCGTACTGGGACTACGCCCGCCAGGTGCGGCAGGAGTATCAGCTCGTGCCCGAGCCGCTGTACCGCGCTGGCCGCAGCCAGGTGCTGGCCAAGCTGCTGGCCGCGCCCGTGCTGTTTCACACCCCGGCGTTGCGCGCCGCCTTCGACGCGCCCGCCCGCCGCAACCTGCAAGCCGAGCTCGCGGCCTGGGAGCAAGGCGGCCTGCCCGCCTAGCCGCCCGCCAAACGGCCGGCCGGTCGTACCTTTGCCGTAGTCGAGCAGCCATCCGGCCCGCTTGTTTTTATAAAGAGGCGCTGAGAGATAGGCTCTGCGACGCGCCGGCAACCCCCGCCCCCCGGCGGAACGGTGCCAACCGACCGGCCGCTAAACTATGGCGGCCATATAAAAGCCCGTGGCGCTTTCTGCTTTCTTTCCCGGTGTGTACCGCTCATTGCCCGGCGCTGCGGCGCTGACTGGCTGGCCCGTGGCCAGCTGTTGTTGTTGAGCTACTCCCGCGCCCTCGCTGCCGGCCGGTAGCTGGGCACTCGTTTGTCTTCGTACTTTTTTAGAGGGTTGACCACAGCTAGCCGGGCGCGGGTGCGCCCCGGCTGGCTGGGTCGTTTCGGTCTGGGCCTGCGTGCCCGGGCCACGTTGTTTTTTATGCTGAAAAAATCACTGGAAAGCCTGCGGCAGGAAGCTGCCGAATCGGGCACGGGCACGCTCAAGCGCAGCCTGAACGGCATCAGCCTCATTGGGCTGGGTATCGGGGTAATTATCGGGGCGGGGCTATTCTCGCTCACCGGGCTGGCGGCGGCCAACCACGCGGGGCCAGCCGTGACGCTCTCCTTCGTGGTGGCGGCCGTCGGCTGCGCGTTTTCGGCCCTGTGCTACGCCGAGTTTGCGGCGCTGGTGCCGGTGGCCGGCTCGGCCTACACCTATTCCTATGCCACGATGGGCGAGCTTTTCGCCTGGATAATTGGCTGGGACCTCGTGCTCGAATACTCGGTGGGCGCGGCCACGGTAGCCATCAGCTGGTCGCAGTACCTGCTCAAATTTCTGGAGAAATACGGCCTGCACCTGCCGGCCCGGCTGGTGATGTCGCCTTTCGAAACGGCCACCCTGCACGACGGCTCCGTGGTGCACGGCTACGCCAACGTGCCGGCCATGCTGGTAGTGCTGGCCATCACGGCGGTCATCATCCGGGGTACCTCGGGCTCGGCCTGGTTCAATGCCCTGGTGGTGGCCCTGAAAGTAGCCGTGGTACTGGTCTTCATCGCCCTGGGCTGGAAGTACATCGACCCGGCCAACTACCATCCCTTCATCCCCGACAACACCGGTAAGTTCGGCGAGTTTGGCTGGAGTGGTGTCCTACGCGGGGCCGGGGTTATCTTCTTCGTCTTCATCGGCTTCGACATCGTCGCCACGATGGCCCAGGAAACCAAAGATCCGCAGCGCAACATGCCCATCGGCATTTTGGGCTCGCTGGTGGTGTGCACGGTTTTATTCGTGTTGTTCGGCTACGTGCTCACCGGGCTGGCCAAGTATACCGAGTTTAAAAACAGCGCTGCGCCGGTAGCCATCGCCATCGAGAAAACGCCCTACGCTTGGTTGAGCGGGGCTATTATTCTGGCTATTCTCATCGGCTACACCTCGGTGATTCTGGTCGATTTGCTGGGGCAGTCGCGGGTATTTTTCTCAATGTCGAAAGATGGCCTGCTACCGCCCGCCTTTTCTAAGATTCACCCCAAGTTTCGGACTCCCGTGCAGTCCAACTTGCTGCTGGGCGCCTTTATCGCCCTGTTCGCGGGATTCGTGCCCATCAACGTGGTGGGCGAGATGGTGAGCATCGGTACGCTGCTAGCCTTCGTGATGGTGTGCCTGGGCGTTATCATCATGCGCCGCACCAACCCCGACGCGCCGCGCAGCTTCCGCACGCCCTGGGTGCCGCTGGTACCCATCCTGGGCATTCTCACCTGCGTGGTCATGATGGCCAGTCTGCCCTGGGAAACCTGGGTGCGCTTGGCTCTGTGGCTGGCTATTGGGCTGGCGATTTACTACGGCTATGGGCAGAAGCACAGTAAGTTGCGGCAGCAGGTGACGTTGGGAGGCGAGGACTAAACTTAAAGTGGCTTCCGAGTGCCCCCTAAAACAGCGGGCCGACTGACAAAGACGCTACCTGCGCGGCTCGATTATGCGGAATGGACCTTACTGGCC
>CAJYVK010000074.1 GCA_913778455.1 uncultured Hymenobacter sp.
CTTCTTATTTATCAAGCAGCTCAAGGCTGGGCGCGACATGGGCCAGCCCGTAGTCGCTACCGGCGCGTGGCTGAGCCGCGTGTTCCAGCGCAGCCCCTCCATGAAAGTAACGCACCGGGGCGCGGCCGCCAGCCCCAGCCGCCCAGCCACCAGCAGCGCTCCCAGCACCACGCCCCCCGAAGAAGTAGACTTGATCCTGGATAAAATCTCGCGCTCCGGCTACGAAAGCCTTTCCAAGGAGGAAAAGCAAAAGCTATTCCGGGCCAGCCAGCAGTAGGTAGTGCAGTTTATTAGTCAACAAAAAAGCCTGTCCGTTACGACAGGCTTTTTTCGGCTGTGACACCAAGCTTCAGCTTAGTGATACGACTGGGTGTGCTCCCCGAGCGCATCACCAAGCCGGAGCTTGGTGTTACATCGGCCGACTACTCCGAAAGGCGATGAAAGCCAGCGCGGCTACGCTGCGTGCTCAGGCGCCGCCTCGGCCGGCTGCCGGCCCCACGACCCGGCGCAGCGGTTGCGCATCTGCTGGCGAAACTTCTCGCGCTCGGCGGGCGAAAAGGTTTCCATGCGCTGCATCATCTGGCGCTTCCAGGCGCGGCCCCGCGCCCAGCCGCCGCCCCCGCCCCGGCCAAAGCCGCCGAGCAGGATGCGGCTGAGCACCAGC
Source organism: uncultured Hymenobacter sp. (assembly GCA_913778455.1). Classification (GTDB taxonomy): domain Bacteria; phylum Bacteroidota; class Bacteroidia; order Cytophagales; family Hymenobacteraceae; genus Hymenobacter. The sequence goes on from CAJYVK010000074.1 coordinate 665, forward strand.
AGGCCGATGGTCTGCCCAAAGGTGAGTACCGGCAGATGAAAAATCATCGGCATGAGCCAGTTCCAGAGGCTCATGGTGGCGAAGCCAGCCACGACCACGAACAGGCCCGCGAAGAAAACGAATTTGACGGCTTTTTTCAGCCAGAAGGAGCGAGACATAGTAGGTATAACTTATTGATAAAGCAGGAGAAAGACGCGGTGACTAGTCCGTGAACAGCTCATCGTAGAGCTTGCGCAACCGCTTGCGCAGGTGCTTCACGGCGTAATGCTTGCGCGAAATAAGCGTTTTGAGGGGCACGCCGGTAGCGGCTACCATGTCGTTGAACGATTGGTCTTCCAGCTCGTGCCACACGAATACCTGGCGTTGCTCGGCCGGCAGCTCGGCCAGGGCGTCGCTGATGGCGTCCATGATAGTTTCGCGCAGCAACCGGTTCTCGGGCGAGTCGTCGGGGGCGGGCAGCACGTCTTGCAGCAGGCGGGCGGGCTCGTCGCCCTCGGTAGCCGCGCCCACCGGGGCGTCGAGCGACACCGTGCGCTGGGCCGGTACCCGCCGGTAGCGATCGATGATGCGGTTGCGGGCCACCCGAAACAGCCAGGCCGCCGCCTGCTCCACGGGCTTGAGCAGGCGATAGCTTTCCACCAGCTCGGCAAAAACGTCTTGCAGAATGTCTTCGGCCTCGGCTGGGTCGGGTACGCGGCGCTCGATAAACCGCAGCAGGCGGCCGCGCTGCTCGCGCACCGCCGTCTGAATCTGTTGGTCCTGGCTGGCGGCCGTGGTCATGAGCGCGGAGAGGGGGAGGGCAAGTGCTTCCATTAGGGGCTGAACCACGGATTGATCAGCTTGCTCGGACGTTGCGGCCGATGGACAAGGCGACGGGGGGCTCTGCTGCTACCAGACGAAAAACGAAGCTACTTACTTTAAAATTTTTGAAGGAAGTCTACTCCTATCCGTAAAGCAGCGGTGTCAAAACCGCCAACTTTGAAAGTTGAGTAGCAGGAAAAAAATGGACTAAGCCGGAGTGCCGCCTAACTTTGCCGTTATGACCAACGCTTCCATCGTTCCCGCCGTCATTCATGAGGTACCGTTGCAGTACTACGTGTTTTTCGCCACCGCGCTCTTTTGCATCGGCGTTACGGGGGTACTCATCCGGCGCAACGCCATCATCATTTTCATGTGCATCGAGCTGATGCTCAATGCCGTGAATATCCTGTTGACGGCCTTTGCCGCCTACCGGGCCGACCCCAACGGCCAAGTGTTCGTGTTTTTCATCATGGCCGTAGCCGCCGCCGAAGTGTCAGTGGGTCTGGGTATTATCGTCATGATCTACCGCAATTTCCAGAATACCGACGTCAACCTGCTCAGCCGGTTGAAGGGGTGAGATGGTGAGGTGGTGAAATGGCGAGTTTTCCGTCGTTTCGCTGCTTACCTGCCACTAAATCACCGTTTCGCCATTTCACCATCTCACCAATGGAAACTGTTCTACCCGGTGCTACGGCACCTTTTCCTACCCTGCTGTACGTCCTCATTCCGGGGCTGCCCTTTCTAGGGTTTCTGCTTAATGGCCTGTTAAACAAGAAGCTATCGGGTACGGTGGCGGGGGGCATCGGTACGCTGGCCGTGCTGGCCTCGTTTCTGCTGTCGGTATTTCTGTTCGTTAATTTCAAGTACCAGTACACCGTCAACCTGTTCGACTGGATTTCGGTGGGCTCGCTGCAAATTCCCTTCAGCTACCAGATTGACCAGCTGAGTCTGATCATGCTGCTGCTGATCACGGGCGTGGGTACCCTCATCCACATCTACAGCATCGGCTACATGCACCACGACGAGAACGTGGGGAAGTTTTTTAGCTTCCTCAACCTGTTCGTGTTCAGTATGTTGATCCTGGTGCTGGGAGCCAACTTCGTGATTCTCTTCATTGGCTGGGAAGGCGTGGGCCTGTGCTCGTACCTGCTCATCGGCTTCTGGAACAAGCACACGCCTTACAACAACGCCGCCAAGAAGGCCTTCATCATCAATCGCGTGGGCGACCTGGGCTTCCTGCTCGGTATCTTCCTGATGTACCTCACCTTCAACTCGGTGCAATACGCCGAGGTGTTCCAGAAAGCCAGCCTGGGGCAGTTTGGCACCTACGGCGTGGGCGTGGTGACGTTCATTACCCTGCTGCTCTTCGTGGGTGCGATGGGTAAGTCGGCCCAGCTGCCGCTCTACACCTGGCTGCCCGACGCCATGGCTGGCCCCACGCCGGTATCGGCGCTCATCCACGCCGCGACCATGGTAACGGCTGGCATCTACCTCGTACTGCGCTCCAACGTGCTCTTCACCCTGGCCCCGCACACGCTCGAAGTGGTAGGCATCGTCGGCCTGGCTACCGCGCTTTTCGCCGCCACCATCGGCTTGGCCCAGAACGACATCAAGAAAGTGCTGGCTTACTCTACGGTGTCGCAGCTCGGCTACATGTTCCTGGCGCTGGGCGTGATGGGCTACACCTCGTCGTTCTTCCACGTGCTCACCCACGCCTTCTTCAAGGCGCTGCTCTTCCTGGGGGCCGGCTCGGTGATTCACGCTATGAGCAACGAGCAGGACATGCGCCGTATGGGCGGCCTGCGCAAAGCGCTGCCCATCACCTTCCTGACCATGTTGATCGGCTGCCTGGCCATCTCGGGCATCCCGCCGTTTGCCGGCTTCTTCTCAAAAGACGAGATTCTGAGCCACGTATACGAACACAATAAGGTGATGTGGGTGATCGGCCTGTTCACCTCGTTCCTGACGGCTTTCTACATGTTCCGCCTGCTGTTCCTCACCTTCTTCGGCGAGTTCCGGGGCACGGAAGAGCAGCGCCACCACCTGCACGAGTCGCCGGCCAGCATGACGCTGCCGCTGATCGTGCTGGCCGTGCTCTCGGCCATCGGTGGTTTCATGGGCGCGCCGATGTTCGTGGGCAAGCACTACCTGGGCGATTACCTGGCCCCGATTTTCACTTACTCCAAGCAGATTCTACCCGCCGCCTTCAACACCGAGCCCGAGCATAGCACCGAGCTCATGCTGATGGGTATTTCGGTGCTGGTGGCCGTAATCGGCATCGTGCTGGCCTACGTGCTGTACGTAGCCCGCGCCCAGCGCCCGGCCGAGGACGATGCCCAGCGCTCGGCCCCCGAAAACCTGGTGTACCACAAGTACTACGTCGATGAGCTCTACGATAACCTCATCGTGAAGCCCGTAATGGCCCTCTCGACCGGCCTCTACAAGTTCGTCGAAAACGGCATTATCGACCCCATCGCCAACGGCGTGGGCCGCGTGACCCTGGCTGGCGGGCAATTGCTGCGCAACGTGCAAACCGGCTCGGTAGAAACTTACCTGATCCTCATGGTAATCGGCATCGTGCTGATTCTGGGGCTGAACTTCGGGAGGCTGTAGACTCCTGCTATTACCGCAGCTTAGCTAGTACAAACTGTCATGCTGAGCTTGCGAAGCATCTTCTCACGGCAGCGTGGGTCATTGGGGGCGACTCCAGTACCCCGCTACTGAAAGAATGCTTCGCAAGCTCAGCATGACAGTTTTTTATTAGCCCTGATTCCGTTTTTTTCCATGAAAAAACTCCTACCCGCCTTGCTGTTGCTAGCCGCCCCGGCGCTGGCCCAGGAAACCCAGTACCACGAGCCGCCCGCCGCCATTCGCGACCTGCTGCTAGCCCCGCCCACGCCGCGCGTGAGCCTGGCCGGCGACGGGAGCGTGCTGGCCATCCTGGCCGTGCAGGATTTTCCGACCATCGCCGAGCTCTCGCAGCCCGAGCTTCGCCTGGCTGGCCTGCGCCTCAATCCGCGTACCAACGGCCCCAGCCGGGTGAGCTACGCGGTGGGGATGCAGTTTAAGCGACTGCCTGGCGGGGTGGAAACGCCCGTGCAGGGCCTGCCGGCCCAGGCGCGCATCAGCAGCCCGAGTTGGTCGCCCGACAACAAGCATCTGGCCTTTGCTCTTACCGTACCCGCTACCGAGGGCAGCCTTGGCCGGGTAGAGCTGTGGGTGGCCGACGTAGCTACCAACAGCGCCCGTCGCCTGCTAGCCACGCCGCTCAACGACGTGTTTGGTAACTCATTCGAATGGGTGTCGGACAGCCAAACGCTGCTGGCCCGGGTGGTGCCCGCCGGGCGCGGCGCGGCCCCGGCCGCCGATGCTACGCCCACCGGCCCTGCCGTGCAGGAAAGCGGTGGTGGTAAAAAATCGGGGGCCCGCACCTACCAGGATCTGCTGAAAAACCCCGCCGACGAGCGCACCTTCGACTACTACGCCACCTCGCAGCTTGTGCGAGTAAAGCTGGCCGACGGCAGCGCCCAGCCGTTGGGTCAGCCGGGCGTGCTGCGCACGGCTTCGCCCTCGCCCGACGGGCGCTACGTGCTGGTGCGGACCGCCCACCGGCCGTATTCCTACACGCTGCCCATCAGTAGCTTCCCGCAGAAGCTAGATGTGCTCGACCTGGCGAGCGGCGCGGTGGTGAAAACGCTAGCCGACCTGCCGCTGGCCGACAACGTGCCCACCAATTTCGACGCCGTGCCCACCGGCCCGCGCGACCACGGCTGGCGTACCGACGCGCCGGCTACCATTAGCTACGCCGAGGCGCAGGATGGGGGCGACCCGAAGGTGAAAACTGCCGTGCGCGATAAGGTATTTCTGCTATCCGCACCCTTTGGCAGCCCGCAGGAATTGGCGGCGCTGCCGCTGCGCTACGCCGGCCTCACCTGGGGCACCGACCACCTGGCGCTCGTAGACGGCTACCGCTGGGCCGACCGCCACGAAACTACCTGGCAACTCGACCCCAGCCAGCCCGGCCAGCCGCTGAAAGTGCTTTTTGATGGCTCGTCGCAGGATACTTATCACAACCCCGGCTCGCCCTACACGCACCGCAATGCCCAGGGTCGCCCGGTGTTGCGGCTGGCCCAGGGTGGGCAGGGCATCTACCTTACCGGCCAGGGGGCTTCGCCCGAGGGCGACCGGCCATTCGTGGATGAGCTGAATCTGACCACCAAGAAAACGACCCGGCTGTGGCAGTCGGCCGCACCCTATTACGAGGTGCCGGTGGCCATATTCGATGGGAACAAAGGGCAGACTGAACTACTGACCCGCCGCGAGGCGGTGGACCAGGTACCTAATTACTACCTGCGGGCACTTGGGAAGAAAGGCCAGCCGTTGGCGCTCACGCGCTTTGCTAATCCTTACACGCAGTTTGGGGGCAGCTTCCGCAAGCAGGTGCTGCACTATAAGCGGGCCGACGGCGTCGATCTCACGGCCAATCTCTATCTACCGCCCACTTACAAGAAAACCGACGGCCCGCTGCCCACGCTGATGGAAGCTTACCCGGTCGAGTTCAAGGACAAGGCCAATGCCGGGCAGGTGAGCGGCTCGCCCTACACGTTCACCCGCCTGAGCTGGGCCACGCCCGTGTACTGGGTTACGCAGGGGTATGCCGTGCTGCAAGGCGCTACCGTGCCCATCGTGGGCGAGGGCACTGCCGAGCCCAACGATACCTACACCGAGCAGCTGGTAAGCAGCGCCAAGGCCGCCATCGACGAAGGCCAGCGCCTGGGCGTGGTTGACCCCAGCCGCGTGGCCGTGATGGGCCACAGCTACGGGGCGTTCATGACGGCCAACCTACTGGCTCACTCCAACTTATTCAAGGCTGGCATTGCCCGTAGCGGGGCCTACAACCGCACGCTCACGCCCTTCGGCTTCCAGGGGGAGGAGCGCACTTACTGGCAGGCTAAGAGCGTATACGATGCCATGTCGCCCTTCAACTTCGCCGATAAAATCAAGACGCCCATTCTGCTCATTCATGGGGAGGCTGATAACAACTCGGGGACGTTTCCCATTCAGAGCGAGCGCTTCTACGCGGCGCTCAAGGGGCAGGGGGCCACGGCCCGCTACGTGGTGTTGCCCGCCGAGTCGCACAGCTACGCCGCCCGCGAAAATCTCCTGCACATGCTCTGGGAGATGGATTCGTGGCTCAACAAATACGTGAAGAATCCCGCTCCCGCCGCTAATTAACCAGTGGCGCTGGTAAAGCCGTTCTGCCGAGTTAGCTTGAATAGCTTGGCAGGACGGCTTTTGGTTTGAGGTGAGTTGGGTAAGTCCGGTATTCCGCAACTCCCGCAGAAGGCTCGCCGTTAGGGAAAACGCATTTCTCTTTCCAAACCTTCCACACTATGCAAGCTATCCCCACCAAAGCCTACGGAGCCAGCGGCTCCATTTTTAGCGGCCTCAAGCCGATGGACATTGAGCGCGAAGCGCCCAAGGCTGATGAGGTTCATATCGACATTCTGTACTGCGGAGTATGTCATTCCGACCTGCACCAGGTTAAAAACGACTGGAAAAACACCATTTACCCCTGCGTGCCCGGCCACGAAATCGTGGGTCGCGTCGACCAGGTTGGTAGCAGCGTTACCAAGTTTAAGGTCGGCGACCTCGTGGGCGTGGGCTGCATGGTCGACTCGTGCGGCGTGTGCCCCGCCTGCCAGGAAAAGGAAGAAAATTACTGCGAAGGCCCGGTGAGCTGGACGGCCACCTACAACGGCTACATGAAGCCGCAGAACAAGGATTTCAACACCTTCGGCGGCTATTCGACCAACATTACGGTGAAGGAATCCTTCGTGCTCCGCATCCCGGAAGCGCTGGATGTTCAGGCGGCTAGCCCCATTTTGTGCGCGGGCGTTACGACCTACGCGCCGCTGAAGCACTGGAAAGTAGGCCCGGGGCAGAGCGTCGCCATCGTGGGTATTGGGGGGCTGGGCCACATGGCCGTGCAGCTGGCCCGGGCGCTGGGGGCCACAGTCACGGCCGTGACCCGCGACAAGGAAAAGCAAGCCGATGCGGAGAAGCTAGGCGCACACGAAGTCCTGATTTCGACCGACGCGGACGCCATGCAGGCGCACGAGGCAAAATATGATTTTGTCTTGATCACCATCCCCGATGCCTTCGACGTCAACGACTACGTGAAGCTGGTAAAGCGCGACGGCGTGCTCACCACCGTGGGCCTGCTCGGCGAGTACAAGGCACCCATCAACAACATGGAAATGGCCATGCACCGTCGTTCGGTATCGGCATCCATCATCGGCAGCATCGCCGAAACGCAGGAAGTGCTGGACTTTTGCGCCGAGCACAATATCCTGCCCGAGGTGGAAATGATTAAGATGCAGGATATCAACGACGCCTACGATAAGATGCAGGATGAGGAAGTACGCTTCCGCTACGTCATCGACATGGCTTCGCTGAAGGAGGAGGCGTAATTGTAGTATTCCCCTTGGCTGTCTCGGCTGGACTGTGTTTAGCTTCTTCTCTGATTTCTTATTTTTCATCCGTCATGCTGAGCTTGCGAAGCATCTTGTCAGGGTAGCGTAGTGCAACCGCGCGCGAGTAGATGCTTCGCAAGCTCAGCATGACAGACGGGGGAGGGGCAAGGCAAGGTGTGAGCGGGCAATTATTCTCTGCATCAAGAATACTTCGCTTTGTCTTGAATATAAGGTAGTCAAAGTTCTTAAGATTTTCTCAGTAAAAAAGGCTCTGACGCTTACGTCAGAGCCTTTTTGTATGATTAGGCAAAAACCAGCCGCGCTTACTGCGCCAGCAGCTTAAAGCTAGCCGACTGTACGTCGCGCGAATTGCCCCCCACGTACACCTCAAAATCCCCCGGCTCGGCTACGAATTTCAACTCGTCGTTGTAGAATTTCAAATCGTCGGGCTGGAGGTGAAAGGAGAGCTGCCGGCTCTCCCCCTTGCGAAGCAGGATTTTCTGGAAGCCTTTCAACTCCTTCACCGGGCGGGTGCTGCTGCCCACGAGGTCGCGCAAATAGAGTTGCACCACCTCTTCACCATCGGTCGGGCCGGTATTAGTCACGGCTACCGTCACGTCGAGGCCCTGGCCGGGGCGTAGGCTGGCCTGGCTCACGTTGGGCTTGCCATAGCTGAAGGTGGTGTAGCTCAGGCCGTAGCCGAAGGGAAACAGCGGCTCGTTGGGCATGTCGAGGTAGCGCGACTTGTACTTGTCGAGCAACACGTTGTTGTAGGGCCGGCCGGTGCTTTTGTGGTTGTAGTAGATGGGCACCTGGCCCACCGACTGCGGAAACGTCATGGTGAGCTTGCCCGAGGGATTGTAAGCGCCAAACAGTACGTCGGCCACCGCGTTGCCGGCCTGGGTGCCGCCAAACCAGGTTTCGAGGATGGCATCGGCGTGCTGATTTTCCCAGGGCAGGGTAAGCGGCCGGCCATTCACGAGCACGACCACGAGCGGCTTGCCGGTAGCTTTGAGCGCTTTGAGCAAATCGAGCTGACGGCCGGGCAAACCCAGCTCAGCGCGGCTGGCGGCCTCGCCGGTCATCCCCTGGCTTTCGCCCACCACGGCGACTACGACGTCGGCCCCCTGGGCGGCCTGCACGGCTTCGGCGATGGTGGCTTCGGCAGAGCGCGGGTCAATTTGTAGGTTGCCGCCGAAGGCGTTGAGGCGCTTGATGAGCTGCTCGTCATCGGTCACGTTGACGCCCTGGGCGTAGGTAACGCGCACGCCGGGGCCACCCACATTCTTGATTCCCTGTAGGATGGATACGGCCTGCTTGCCGTCGCCGGCCGCGCTCCAGTTGCCGATCATGTCGTGGGCGCGGTCGGCCAGCGGGCCGACTACGGCTACGTTCACGGTGTTTTTGAGCGGCAAGGTCTGGCGCTCGTTCTTGAGCAGCACCAGGGTGCGGCGGGCGATGTTGCGAGCATCGGCCAAGAAGGCGGGTTTCATGAGCGTGGCCTTGGCGCGGGCTTCCGTCACGCCCCGGTAGGGGTCTTTGAACATGCCCAGCTTGTACTTGGCTTCGAGCACGCGGCGGCAAGCCTGGTCGATGGTCGCCTGGCTCACGGTGCCTTCCTTTAGGTTAGTAGCCGTTTGGCGCAGGAAAACCTCGCCCACCATGTCCATGTCGGCCCCGGCGTTGAGCGACAGCTCCGCGAGCTTTTTCTCGTCGCCCAGGCCGTGGGCCGCCAGCTCGTTGATGGCTGTGTAATCGGTCGCCACGAAGCCGGTAAAGCCCCACTGGTTGCGCAGCAGGTCGGTCAGTAGCCACTTGTTAGCCGTGGCCGGAATGCCATTGATGTCGTTGAACGACGACATGACCGAGCCCACGCCGGCCGCGACGGCGGCGCGGTAAGGCGGCAGGTACTCGTTGTACATGCGCTGGCGGCTCATGTCGGTGGTGTTGTAGTCGCGCCCTGCCTCGGCGGCCCCGTAGAGCGCAAAATGCTTGAGGCAGGCCATCACGTTTTCGGGCCGGCTCATGTCGTTGGTGGGTCCCTGATAGCCGCGCACCATGGCTTCGGCAATGCGCGAGCCCAGGTAGGGATCTTCGCCCGCGCCCTCGGCCACGCGGCCCCAACGCGGGTCGCGGGCAATGTCCACCATCGGCGAGTACACCCAGTTGATGCCGTCGGCGGCCGATTCCTCGGCCGCGATGCGGGCGCTGCGCTCCAGCGCGTCGAGGTCCCAGCTCGCGGCCAGGCCCAGCGGGATGGGGAAGATGGTGCGGTGCCCGTGAATGACGTCGTAGCCCAGAATGAGCGGGATGTGCAGCCGCGACTCTTTCACGGCTAATTCTTGCAGCTTGCGGGCTGCTACTGGCGTATAGGTATTGAGCACGCCGCCCACCAGGCCCTTGCGGATGTTGGCATCCACATCCTTGCTTACCATGGGGCCAGTCACGTCGAAGCCCACGGCCACCAGGTTGAGCTGACCAATTTTTTCTTCCAGCGTCATCTGCTTGAGCAGGCCCGAAACGAACTGCTGCATGTTCGCGTCGGAAAGTGGGGTAGGGGCCTTGCGCTGAGTCTGGGCTTGAGCCTGGGGGCCAGCAAGGCCCAGGGCGAGCAGCAGCGCAGCCCGAAAGAGCGGCTTGCGAAGTTTCATGAAAAGCGTGGGAAAGGAATAAGAGCGGCAAGGTAAAGCCTCGATTGGGCTGCCTAAAAACCGCCCTACAGCCACTGACAGGGCATTATTTGCGCAAGCTCACCGGAACAAGGTGGTTTGCGTGTGCCCTAGCTGCGGCGGTTGGCTAATTAGCGACCCCGACTACTCCGCCAGGCCCGCCAGCGTGTGCCTTAACCGGACCGCCTGCCTCGGTAGTCGACCAGCAGCGATTCCTGAAAAAAAGTTGCTCGCTGAGTGCGTCGGGTTAGTAAGCCAGCGATCATACTTCGCATCCCGGGGCTAGGCCCGTGGCCGTGGGCCCTGGCAACGCGGCGCTCAAGCGCCGATAATCAGGCACTGGTCTGTCCTAGAAGCTTCTTGGTAGAATGCCAAAGATTACTGCTGTCGGTAACGCGTTGTAGGGGAAGGTGCTTTATGATTTTCTGCTGTCTTACAAATAGATAGCCCGAACAGTTCTTCTTTTTATTACCGCGGCTTTCCATTCTGCGTAGAGAGGCTACACAATTAGATAACATCTACCATTCACTTTTCTTTCATATGAGCCAACTTTCTTCCCCACTGCGGAGGCTGGTCCCCGGGGCGCTGCTGCTGGCAGCGGGCCTGAGTGCCGTGCCCACCGCGGCCCAGACTCCCGACCGCAAAACGGCCATCGGGGCCAATGTCAGCTACTTGCAGTATCAGGGTGCGCTAGCGAGTAACTTCGGCAAGATGGAGTTTCCGCTCCAGGTAGGAGTGGGTGCCCACATTACCCAGTATCTCTCGCCCACGTTCGACCTTAGCCTGTTGGGTAACTATCAGAAGTACCGCATAGTGGGCGACGGGCTACGCGGGGCCGAGGCCAATGCCAAAATCGGCATGATAGACCTGGGCCTGAAGTTGAAGCTTAACAACGGTAAGATTCTGAAGGAAGAAGCCTTCATTCAGCCCTACCTGATGGGCGGCGGCGGCTTGTTCATCGCCAACAGCACCGGCAACTACTACACCATCACTGAAAACCGGACGGTTACGCCCGGTCGGTTCTTCAACCAGGTGCGCAAGCCCGAGGTCTTTGGTCTGGCTGGCTTGCGCTTCCGCCTGGCTCCGGCCCTGGCCCTTGACATTACGGCCAGCCAGCACTACGCCTTTACCAACGACAACATCGATATCGATAATTCGAGCGCGGGTAAATACTACGACCGCTTCCTGGTGTATGGCGCGGGCCTTACCGTGGCCTTCGGCAAGGCCAAGGACACCGACATGGACGGCGTGCCCGACCGCAAGGACAAGTGCCCCGACACGCCCAGCGGCGTGAAGGTGGACGTGAACGGCTGCCCGGTTGACACCGACGGCGACGGCGTGGCCGACTACCAGGACAAGTGCCCCGACGTGAAGGGCCTGGCCGCCCTGCAAGGCTGCCCCGACGCCGACGGTGACGGCGTGGCCGATGCCGACGACCGTTGCCCCAACACCCCGGCCGGCGTACGCGTCGATGCCTCGGGCTGCCCGCTCGACGCCGACGGCGACAAGGTGCCCGACTACCTCGACAAGTGCCCCGGCACCCCGGCCGGCGTGCAGGTCGATGCCAACGGCTGCCCGCTCGACCGCGACGGCGACGGCGTGCCCGACTACCAGGACCGCTGCCCCGACCGCGCCGGCCCGGCCTCCAACAAAGGCTGCCCCGAGATCAAGGCCGAGCAGAAGAAGATCCTCAACGAGGCCACCAAGTACATCAACTTCGACTTCAACAAGGCCACGCTCAAGGCCTCATCGTACCCCAAGCTCGAGCAGATGGTGCAGATTCTGAACGAGTACCCCGACTACTCGCTCTCCATCGCGGGCCACACCG
>CAJYVK010000075.1 GCA_913778455.1 uncultured Hymenobacter sp.
GCCCTGGCTGGCCAGCCCGACCGCGCCGAGCGCGTGGCCCAGATCAAGGCGCTTACCGACCGTGGCATGGCCGGCGAAATTGGCTTTCAGGAGTCGCTGAGCCAGCGGCTGGCGCTGCTGGGGGCCAACCGCCGCCACCTGGCCCCGCTGGTGGCGCACCTCCAAACCAAGGTCAGCGCCAGCATCCGGCGCAATGCCGATTTTTTTCGGCGCTTTGCCGACCGCATCTACGTAGTCAGCAGCGGCTTCCGCGAGTTTATCGAGCCCGTAGTGGCCGAATTTGGCATCGGCTCTAGCCACGTGCTGGCCAATACGTTTACGTTTGATGAGGAGGGCAACATCACCGGCTGCGACCCGGCCAACGTGCTGAGCCGCGACGGGGGCAAAATCCGGCAGCTCGTGCTGCTCGACCTCGACGGGCCGGTGTACGTGCTCGGCGACGGCTACACCGACTACCAGATTCGCGAGGCGGGGCTGGCCCACCGCTTCTACGCCTACACCGAAAACGTGAGCCGCCCCAGCGTAGTAGCCCACGCCGACGAGGTGCTGCCCACCTTCGACGAGTTTCTCTATCAATTGAAATTACCCATGACCCTGAGCTATCCGAAGAACCGCATTAAGGTACTACTACTCGAAAACCCCGACGCCCGCGCCGCCGAGCTGTTCCGCCAGGAAGGCTACCAGGTAGAGCAAGTGAAGGGCGCCCTGGACGAAGACGAGCTGATTGCCCGCATTGAGGGCGTGAGCATCCTAGGCATCCGGTCGAAAACGCAGGTGACGGCCAAGGTTTTAGCCGCCGCCAACCGCCTCATCGCCGTGGGCGCCTTCTGCATCGGCACCAACCAGATTGACTTGCCCGAGGCCATGCGCCGGGGCGTGGCCGTGTTCAACGCGCCGTTTTCCAACACCCGCTCGGTGGTGGAATTGACGCTCGCTGAACTGATTGTGCTGGCCCGCCGCATCCCCGAGAAAAACCCCAAGATGCACCAGGGCGAATGGGACAAATCGGCCAGCGGCTCGTTTGAGATTCGGGGTAAAACCCTGGGCATCATCGGCTACGGCAACATCGGGGCGCAGCTCTCGGTCGTGGCCGAGGCCGTGGGTCTGAAAGTCATTTACTACGACATGGCCGAGAAGCTTCAACTCGGCAACGCCGTGAAAGCCAAGAGCCTCGAAGAGTTGCTACCCCAGGCCGACATCGTGACGCTGCACATCGACGGCCGGCCCGAAAACCAGGATTTCTTCGGGGCCAAGGAATTTGCGCTGATGAAGCCGGGGGCGCTGTTCATCAACAACGCCCGGGGCCACGTGGTCGACGTGCCGGCCCTGGCCGCCGCCCTGCGCAGCGGCCAGCTTGGCGGCGCGGCCATCGACGTATTCCCCTACGAACCCAAGACCAACAGCGAAGCTTTCGAGAGCGAGCTGCGGGGCCTGCCCAACGTGCTGCTCACGCCTCACATCGGCGGCAGCACGGCCGAGGCCCAGCGCAACATCGCCGAGTTCGTGCCCGAGCGCATCATGGAGTACATCAACACCGGCAACACCCAGCAGAGCGTCAACTTCCCCAATATTCAGCTGCCCACCCAGCAGGCGCATCGCCTCATTCACATCCACGCCAACGTGCCCGGCGTGCTGGCTAACATCAACAACGTACTGGCCCAGCACCACGTCAATATCCTGGGTCAATACTTGAAGACCAACGAGTTGATTGGCTACGTGATTACCGACATCAACCGCGAGTACGACCAGGACGTGATTCAGGCCCTGCGCGCCGTGGAGCACACCATCAAGTTCCGGGTGCTGTATTAAACTCCCGCGCCGCGCCGGTCGTTCTTCTCCAAAAAACCTGCTTTTGCCATGCCCCAGCTCACGCTCACGCTCGACGACGATTTGCTGCAAGCTGCCCGGGCCTACGCCCGCCAGCAGGGCCAGGAACTGGAAACCATAGTGGCAGAACTCCTGAAAGCCGCCGTGCAGCCTTCAGGAGTTCCGTCACTGGAGAAGCCAGCGCGACCATTATTCCCACTGGTACAAGAACTGTACGGGTCGGTAAAGCTTCCCGCTGATTTTGACTATAAAGCGGCCGTTGAGGAAGCTATTCAGGAGAAATATGGGCGATGAAACATTTCTTCGTTGACACGAACGTTCTGCTAGATTTGCTAGGAAAACGGGAACCTTTCGGAGCCCTTGCCGCTCAGCTACTGGATATGGCGGTGAATCGAGAGGTAACATTATACGTCTCAGCACTGTCGTTTAGCCATATAGACTACACCTTACGCAAGGTGATGGCAGCCCCCGAGCGGCTGTACAAAATAGCCCGCCTAGCTAGCGTGCTTACCATCATTCCTATTGACCGCACCGTTATTGAAGCCGTCCTCAACCTCGGCTTTACCGACTTTGAGGACGGCCTGCAATACTGCGCCGCCCGCACCGTACCGACTATCGCAGCCATCGTCACCCGCGACCCCAAGGGCTTTGCTAGCGGCACGCTTTCAATCCTGACCCCAGCCGCGGCACTGGCGCAACTCAGCAGCTAAACTCACTGCGCCCCGGCGTACTGCTCGAACCGCACCCGGCCAAAATTGCGCGGGGTACTTACTTCGTGCTCAACCTCCTCGTCACCATCGATGTGCGTATTATCCTGCCCGATGCGGTGCAGATACCACTGCTTATCGGCCGGATTATACCGAAAGGTCGTAACCTTGTACCAGCGCAGGCTGCTGCCCCCCGCACCCTCCACCGAGAAATAGCCCTGCTTAACGGCTACGCGCTGAAACGTATCCTCGCTGCCGGTGGGGCCTGCGCCGCGGCTGTCAATTACGCTGTCGTTGCGCGCGACTAAGCGATAGTGGCCGTTAGGCTCGCCCAGTATCAGCAGCAGCGGCCGGTGAAACCAAGTGATGCGGTCGGCGACTGCTTCGGGCGTGTTCTCGTCGAGCACGGCGGCCGTGTCGAGTACTACCACCCGGTCGGGCCAAGTATCGCGATTGAGGTCGCCCGCCACGGTGTACTGCACGCGGTAGCCAGCGGGCACAAACGGCTTGAGCAGCTGCGCGGAGTCGGCCGCCGGGGCAGACGGCGGGGCGGTAGTCGCCTCCGGTACCGGCCGATCCGACCCGGTTGTGGCCGCTGGCTTATCAGGCGACTGGCAAGCCCCAACCAGAGCAGCCAACAGGATACCAGCTACGGAGATCTTTTGCATAACCAACGATAAGTCAGCGTTTCACCTAGTACCCGTTACCCTAGTGCGCCGGCTCACCGGGCGGCGGGTTTTCGGCCGGCGGGGCAGCTTCGGCTGGGGCCGGTTCGGGCTCCCACACGGGTACCAGCTGCGGTACTCCCTGCAACGGCACCTGCCGTAGCTCGACGATCGGAATGTTGCGCTTGAGGTCGTTTTGCAGCTCGCCCAGCAGCTCCAACGCCACCGGCAGCGGGCAGCGGTACTTGTGCATGATGTGCGTCGTAGACAGGTCTACCCACCGGAAGAGGTGATGCTGAATAAGTTGCAGGTCCTCATCGGGCGCGTCGCGCAGGTGCGGGGCCAGGGCAATGCGGTCGGCCTCCTCCAGGTGCAGCCGCACGGTGTTAAGGGCCAGGGTAAAGAGTAGTTTGTCGCGACGCAGCTGGCGCAGGCGGG
>CAJYVK010000076.1 GCA_913778455.1 uncultured Hymenobacter sp.
TCGCCGCGACGTGCTGCTGCTCGACGTGACGCCGCTCACGCTGGGCATCGAAACGCTGGGCGGCCTCATGGACGCCATCATTCCGCGCAATTCCAAGATTCCGACCAAGGCCGGCCGGCAATACACCACGAGCGTGGACGGGCAAGTAAACCTCAGAATCGGGGTGTACCAGGGTGAGCGCGACCTGGTGCGGGAAAATCGCAAGCTGGGCGAATTCCTCCTGAGCGGCATCCCGGCCATGCCCGCCGGCCTGCCCAAAATCGACGTCAATTTCTTCCTCAATGCCGATGGCATTCTGCGCGTGGAAGCGGTAGAATTGCGCTCCAACACCCGCCAACAGGTGGACATCAAGCCTCAGTACGGCCTCACCGACAGCCAGGTAGAGCAGATGCTGATGGATTCGCTCACCAACGCCAAGCAGGACGTGGCCGCCCGCCTGCTCATCGAGGCGCGTACCGCCGCCGAGCAGCTGCTCTACCAGGTCGAGCGCTTCCTGAAGAAGAACGCCGAGCACCTCGAAGCCGCCGAGGTCAGCGCTACCACCGCCAAAACCGACGAGCTGCGCCAAGCCCTGGCCGGGGCCGACCGCGACCTCATCCTGCGCCGCATGGACGAGCTCGATGAGCTGACCCGCCCCTTCGCCGAGCGCGTGATGAACATCTCCATCAAGCAGGCCATGAGCGGCAAAAAAATAAGCTAGCCGCTGGCTCCCAAGCAAAAAGCCCTGGCTACCGCATGGTAGCCAGGGCTTTTTGCTTGCCTAAATCCGCTTAGGGACGCGTGGTGGTCGTCGTGCGGCTGGGGGTGGTAGTGCGCGTGCGGCCGCGGGCGGGCTGCGTGCCGGGGGCAGCGGGGGAGTTGCCCATCGGGGAAAGCGTCCCACCATCGACGGTGCGGGCGGGCGAGCTGCCCATGGGCGAGAGCGTACCGCTCGGCGTGGTAGTGGGCAGCGTAGTGCCGGTCGTGCCTACCCCCGTACCCATGGTACCGGTAGTAGTCGTGCCCGGTTGGCCCGGCACGATGGTGCCGGCCCCGTTGACTGGCGTGGCCGGTGCCCCCGGCGTACCGATGGCCCCCGGCGCACCCACTACGGGCGTTTGGGCATGGGCTGAGAAACTGGCGGCTAGGCCCAGCAGGGCGGCGGCGAAGAAATGGGCGGTTTTCATAATCAGTTGCGGAAAAGGAAGTTGTCGAAGGAATTTCTGCCTGCCTGCCGTCACCGGCAGGGTTTCCCGTCTTACGAAGCATCGACAAGGGCGGATGAAAATCTCCACCCAGCCGCGCACTTATCGGCCCGCTGGCACTTCCTAAAGTCCGCAATTATTTTTCTTATTCACAATTATTTACCGAATCAAACGCGCAGCTTCCAACTATTTTTCGCGGTGACGGGGCCAGCGACTCATTCTCAGGCCACTGACTCCAGCCCGCACCGTGGCTAAACTACGCCGCCAGCCCCCTACTACCCCCGCTTTGGCGGCTTGCTTACCCCGGGCCGCGCGCTACCCGAGCAGCCACCCAGCTTGGGGCGAGCCTAAATTTGCCCGCCGAAGCCTTTTTCGACCTTTAGCGGAGCCGACAGTCAGCGCGGCTCCCAGCCCGGCCGCGTGCCCGGCCGCTACACCTTTACTCGTATGGACCCTACCCGCTACCGGGGGTTGCTGCTCACCCTGTTTTACCTCACCCTGGCGAGCGTTCCGCTTTCGGTAGAGTACTTCTTTCCTGGCTGGCACCTGGGTTTGACCATCGTTTCGGAGCCGCTCATGGTCCTTACCGCCGGGGGGCTGGCGCTGGGCCTACTGGCAGGCTGGCTACGCTGGCCCACCCGGCTTACTCGCTTCGACCTGTTGCTGGGGCTGCACTTCGGCGCTTTGCTACTAGCTAGCTTATTGTCGAGCAACCGCCTGGTGTCGGCCAAGTATTTTTTATCGCTAGTGCTGTATATGCTGGTGGGCTACGGCCTGCCGCGGGTGGTGGGTCTTTCGAGCCGCGAGTGGCGCCGGGCCGGCCTCGCCCTGGTGCTGGGCACGGGCCTACTGGTGGCCTACGTGCTGACCCGGCACCTTCGGTTCGGCTTCTCCTTCAGTCTTTCGTACTTCATCGGCCGCCCGTTTTCGGCCAATGGCCACACCAACCTCACCATTCAGCTCGAACCCCTGGCCCTGGGCCTGTGCTTGCTGCTACTGGGGGCACCCTGGGCCCAGGCCGGACGCGGGCGGTGGCTGGCGGCGAGTGGGTTTACGGCCGTACTGCTGGTGGTGGCCTTTTCGTATTCGCGAGCTTCGTTTGGCTCGCTCCTGCTTCAGGGCGGCCTGCTACTGGGCTACGCCCGCTGGGCAGACGCCCGCCGCCTGCTGCTGGTGTGGGGGGCAGCGGCCCTGGTCGTCGTTGCTGGCTGGCAGGTGCTGTCGCGCGTGTACGACAACCAATCGCTGCACGACACGGCGTTCTGGCAGGAGATGCAAACCTCGCGGGACTTCTCGGCTACCAACGAATCGAACGCGGAGCGGCTGAGTCGCTGGCGGTTTTGC
The DNA here is from genome assembly GCA_913778455.1 of uncultured Hymenobacter sp. Taxonomy (GTDB): domain Bacteria; phylum Bacteroidota; class Bacteroidia; order Cytophagales; family Hymenobacteraceae; genus Hymenobacter. Next base: position 2,529 of record CAJYVK010000076.1, read on the forward strand.
TGGCAGCTCGCGCACACCCTACCCCTGCACGGCATCGGGCCGGGTACCTTCCCCGATTGCTACCTCGACCACGTGCGGCACACGCCCGGCCACCCCATCTACCTCGATACCAAGCAGCGCATGAATGCGCACAACCTGTACCTCAACTGGCTGGCCGAGGCTGGCCTGCCAGGGCTGCTCTCGGGCCTACTGCTGCTGGGCTATCCGCTTGTGCAGCTGCTGGGCGGACTGCGGCGGCGCCCCATGCCCCTGCTCCAGCTCGGACTGCTGGCCTACCTCCTCTCCTTCGTCCTGCACGGCGTCGTGCAGGACTTTTGGCAGGAGCCCCGCGTAATGGTGCTATTCTGGCTGGCCCTGAGCTTGCAACGCACCTGGGCCAACCGGCAGGTCACACCCACCCCGGCCTAGTCGCCCGCCGCGGGCTCGCTAAACCTAATTCTACGGCCGTAGCACGCCCGGCCGCCCGACTAGTCGGCCGGTCGTATTTTTGGGTAGCTACTTTTCGTTTTCCATTTTGCGCGTACTGCACACCGCCGACTGGCACCTGGGCCAGCATTTTCTTACCGGCCAGGAGCGCCTCACCGAGCAGAAAGCCTTTCTCGACTGGTTGCTGGCTACCGTAAAGGCCGAGGGCGTGGAAGCGCTGGTGCTGGCCGGCGACGTGTTCGACACCACGACGCCTTCGCACGCGGCGCAGGAGCTGTACTACGATTTTCTGGTGCGGATGCAGGGCACCGGCTGCCGCGACATCGTGGTGGTGGGCGGCAACCACGACTCGCCGACCCTGCTCAATGCCAGCCGTCGGCTGCTGCGGGCGCTCCGCATCCACGTCATGGGCGGGGTGCCGGCCGAAGCGGCGGAGCAGATTATCTCGCTGCCCCACGCCGATGGACAGCCCGGCCTGGTGGTGTGCGCCGTACCCTTCCTGCGCGACCGCGACCTGCGCCTGGCCGTGGCCGGCGAAACGCCCGACGAGCGCCAGCTGCGCATTCGCGATAGCATTGCCGGCCACTACCGGGGGCTGAGTGAGCACGACGACGTGCGGCGCCTGCGCGAGCGCGACGTGCCCATCCTGGCCACCGGCCACCTGTACGCGGCCGGCGGCGAGGCTCGCGAAGGGGCCGAGCGCGACGTGCACATCGGGGGCCTGGGCGTAGTGGGTGCCGAGCACTTCCCGGCCGCTTTCGACTACGTAGCGCTGGGCCACCTGCACCGCCCGCAGGTGGTGGGCGGGCAGGCGCGGATTCGCTACTCGGGCTCCCCGGTGCCCCTGTCGTTTACCGAGGCCGACGACAAGCAACAGGTGCTGCTGCTGGATTTTGCGGGGGCGGGCCAGGAGCCAGTTATCACGGCGCTGCCTGTGCCCGTGGCGCGCCGCCTGCAACGCTTTCACGGCGGGCTGGCGGAAGTGGAGGAGGCCATTTTATCCTTTACCAACGAAGCCTTTAGCCTGATTGCCTGGGCCGACGTGCTGGTGAAGTCTGACGAAGCGCCCGCCGAGGTGCAGCGCCGCGTGCAAGCCGCGTTGCAGGAGCGCCGCGACGCCGTGCTGGCCCCGCGCGGCGTGCGCCACCAGCGCCTTACCGAGGCACCCGACGTAGTAGCTGAGGCTGCCGCCCCCATTGAGTACCTGCACGAGTTGACGGTCGAGGAGGTGTTTCGCCGCCGCGTGGCTGGCCTGCCCCCGGAGCGGGCAGCCGCCCTCAGCGCCACGTTTCAGGAGCTGCGCCAATTATTGGCTGAGGCCGACCCCCAGGCCTGGGGTGGTCAGGAAGCTCCCTGAGCCACCCCAGGCCGGTAGCAATCTTAGCGGCAAAATGCTTTTGATAAAAAATTACTACTGCCCGCTTTCGGCCTCGTACCTAGGCTCCGCGCCGCCCCGGCTGCCCACGCGCAAGTCAACCTGATTCACCTGGGCATCAACAGCGCCATTCTGCCCAATCGCCTGAGCAAGACCAAAGAAACTACCCCTATGGCTGGCCCCGCCACGCCGGGGCGGACGGTAGCATCGACCTCCGACACGTACGAGGGCAAGAGCTTCCCGATGGTGCGCACGCTTACCGACCAACTGCCCAAGAAAGGGGCCGAGCAGGTGGTGACCCTGGAGACGGCGCTCGACCGCTGCCACGCGGCGCTGCTGGCTAGCCCCACGGGCACTATCTGCACGCCCGAGCAGCGCAAGGCCATTCAAACGGCCATCGTGAACCTAGCCCGGGCGCAGGCGAGCCGCAACCTCACGGCTTACCAGCAGGAAGCCTCTTTCTACCTGACCGAGGATGTGCATCGGCAGCAGGCCGCGGCACCCGCCGCCCCGGCTAAGTAAAGACTAGCCTTAAAATTGCGCCCCAACTCGCCCTAGCGCGGGTTGGGGCGTAATTTTAAGGTATGAAGATTATCAGCCTGCGCTTTGCCAACCTCAACTCGCTGCCCGGCCCGTACCTCATCCGGTTCGACGCCGCGCCGCTGGCCGATACGGGGCTATTTGCCATTACCGGCCCCACGGGCGCGGGTAAGAGCACGCTGCTCGACGCCATCGCGGTGGGCCTGTACGGGCGGGTGCCGCGCCACGACCGGCAGGTGGGCGAGATGGTAAGCCGCCACGCCCCGTTTGCCTGGTCGGAGGTGGAGTTTGAGGTGCACGAAACCAACGCTGACACCGGGCAGACGTACCGCGTGCGCTACCGCTCGCGCTGGGAAGTGAAGCGCAAAACCCGCGGTGAGGACAAGGGCGGCCTGGGCCAGGACGCCATGTCGCTGGTGCGCAGCCCGTTGTGGGAGGCAGTGGTGAGCGGCAAGGAAGCCGTTCCGGCGAAGGTGGGCGAGCTGTCGGGCCTGGACTTCGGGCAGTTTGAGCAGGCGGTGCTACTGAGCCAGGGCAAGTTTGCCCGCTTCCTGCACGCGCCGGAGAAAGAGCGCAGCGCCCTGCTCGAAAAAATGACCAACGTGGGCATCTACTCGCGGCTGTCGGTGGCGGCGTTTGAGAAAGCCAAGGAAGAAGAGCAGCAAACCAAGCTGCTCGAAGCCACCCTGCAAGCCACCCGCCTGCTGCCCGACGACGAGCGCCAGCGCCTCGAAAGCCTGCTGGGCGAGCTGCACGAGGAAGCCGAAATGGTCTACGAGCACCAGCAGGAACTCAGCACCTGCCTGGCCTGGCGCACCACGCTCGACCAGCTGGAGCGGCAATTAGCCGCTGCCGAGCGCGAAGCGGCCGCCCTGCAAGCTACCGCCGCGCAGCTGCAACCCGACTTTGAGCGCCTGGCGGGCCACGAGCGGGCCGCCACGCTCGTGGTACCCCTATCGCTGGAAGCCGCCGCCCGCCGCGAGCTTGCCCAGGATGCCGCCGCCCTGGCCGCGCTCAGCCAGGAGCTGCCCGCGCTGGCCAGCGCGGCCGAGCAGGCGGCCACCGCCCGGGCCGCCGCCGCCCAGGCCCACGCCCACGCCGAGGCCGAGGCCGAGCGCCTGCGCCCGGTCCTGCTGGAGGCCCAGCGCCAGGATGCCCACATCGCGGCCACGCAACACCAATTAACTGCCCAGCAAACGGCCCACGCCGCCAGCACCCGGCAGCTGGCTACCGACCAGGCCGCCTGGCAACAGCTAGCCGCCGAGCTTACCGACCTCGACCGCCAGCAGCAGACGCTGGCCGACTGGCTACTCGCCCACAATCACGAGGCCGACTTAGATAAGGCGCTGGTTGAAATCAACCGCGACCTGCACGACCTGACGGAAGCCACCAAGAGCCTGCTGCGCCTCGAAACCGAGCAGGAACAGCTCCTCAAGCAGCTAGCCGCCGCCACGGCCGAGCGCGGCCGCTACCAACAACAGGCCGACGTCGCCGCCCGCCGCCAGCAGGAGCTGGTCGAGAAAGGCCGCCCCACCCGGGCCGCCTACAACGCGCTGCTGGGCGATGCCCAGCCCGCCGACCTCACCCGCGCCGCCGCCGACCTGGCCGCCCGCCTGCACCTAAGCCAGCGCTTGCTCCCGCTGGCCCAGACGGCCCAGCAGCAGGCTGAGCGGGCAGCGGCCCTGCTCGCCGAGCACACCGCCGAGGAAGACGCGCTGCAAGCCGCAGCCGCGGCCAGCGCCCAGTTCGAAAAAGACCGGGCGCAGGCCCTGCTCCTGCTCGATAGCTACGAGCGCGAGCGCCGCTTGCAGCAAGCTTTGGCCGACCTCAATACCCACCGCCACCAACTGCGGCCCGGCGAGGCCTGCCCGCTGTGCGGAGCGCTCGAACACGCGTACTCAGCCGATTATCAAGCCGATGCCGACGAGCAAGAGCAACGAGTACGGCAGCAGAAACACGCCCTGCACGAGCTGGAACAGGCCCTGCGCCAGGCCGACCAGGCTCTGGTGCGCCGCCGCACCGAGCAGCAGCAGCGCCTGACGCGGCGGCACGAGGCTACTCAGGCCGAAACTACCGCCCGCCGCCAGGCAGCGGAGCTGGCCGCTGACTACGCCCCCGCCCTACCCTTCGACGCGGAGGCTTTGCAGCAGATTATTACCGATACTGCCGCCGCCCACGCGGCGGCCGCGGACGCGTGCGCCCGCCTCGCCGAGCTGGAGCAGCAGCTGCAAGCCATGCGCGCCGAGCACGATAAAGCCAAGGATGACGCCCAGGCGGCAGCCCGGCAAATGGCCGAGGCCGAGTACCGCCTCCAACTCAGCCAGCAGGAACTGGCCCGGCTGAAGGAAGACCTGGCCGAACACCGCGCCGCCGCCGCCAACTACCGCGCCGTCGTGCAGGATAGCCTGCTCCCGCACGGCCTCGCCCTGCCCGCCGCCGCACCCTACGACGGGGTGCTCGCCACGCTGGCCGAACGGGCCACTACGTTCAACCGACAGCGTAAGGCTCTAGAAGACGCCGAGAAGACCCACGCCAGCAAACAGGCGGTACACGCTACCCGCGCTACCGAGCTGCACCAGCGCGAAGCCGACCTGCACGCGGCCACGGCGGCGCTGACCGCGGCCCTGGCTGCCCTCGATGCCAGCCGGGAAGCCCGCCGCGCCCACTACGCCGGCGCCGACCCCGCCGCCGAAGAGCAAGCCCTGCACCGCGCTGCCCAGCAGCTAGCCCAGGCCGCGCAGCAGGCTCAGGATGCGCAGGCCCAGCAGCAACAGCGCCTGGGCAGCAACCGCGAGCGCACGGCCCAGCGCCAAGCCGACCTAGCCCGCCACCAGGCCGATTTGGAAGTCCGCCAGGCCGAGCTAGCGGCCGCCCTGACCGCGGCTGGCTTGGCAACCGCCACCGAAGCCCAGGCCCTCTTACTGCCGGTAGCCGAAGCTGAACGCCTGGCCGGGTGCCAGCAGCAGCACCTGACCAGCCAGCGGGCGGCCGAGCAGCTACTCGACCGGCTGGGCTTCGAGCTGGCCCAGCACCACGAGCTGGCCCTCACCGCCTCCACTACCGCCGCCCTGCAAGTCGAACTGGCGCAGCTCAACGCCGAAAACGAAAAGCTGCACCAGCGCCTGGGGGCCGCGGCCAGTCAGCTAACGCAAGACGACGAGGCTCGCCAGCAGCAGGCGGCCGGCCTGCGCCAGCTGGCCCTGCGCCAGCAGGAGCAGCAGCGCTGGCAAGACCTGGCCGACCAGATTGGCTCGGCCAAGGGCGACAAATTCAGTCAGTTTGCCCAGGGCCTCACCCTGAGTCATTTGGCCCGGCTGGCCAACTTGCGTCTGCGCCAACTCACGAGCCGCTACTCCATCGAAAAAACGCCCAATCGCAACCTGGAGCTGCAAATCATCGACCACGACCAGGCCGATACCAAGCGCCCGATGGCCTCGCTCTCGGGCGGCGAGAGCTTTCTCGTGAGCTTGGCCCTGGCCTTGGGCCTGAGCGAGTTGGCGGGCTACAAGGCCCGTATCGAGTCCTTATTCATCGACGAGGGCTTCGGCACGCTCGACCCCGAATCGCTCAACACGGCGCTCGATGCGCTGGAGCGCCTCCAGCACTCGGGCAAGATGATCGGCGTCATTTCGCACGTAGCCGACCTCAAGGACCGCATCGGCACTCAGATTCGGGTGCAGCCCGTAGCCGGCGGCAACAGTACCGTCCGCGTGGTTGATATCATCGGCACCGAAACGGAATGCGCGGGGTGAGTGGCGAGATGGTGAATTGGTGAGTTTGGCTCTGCGTTTATCAACCAGCCGCTTAGGAGACTGCTCGCCCGTATGCGCCACCTTCGGCCTTTACTCAACTCTCGGTTCACAAAATTGACAAACTCCGCTTTATACTTGACAGGTCTTCTGCTAAAAAATGACCCGAAGCAGTAGAGGCATTAATTACACCAAGTGCCAGAATAGGAGTCACTATTACCTCGGTCCGGCCGACACTTATAGCCCGCTTTTACCGCTTTCACTACCCAGCCGTTTTCCTCCCGCACAAACGTTAAGATAGTGCGCTCCCCATAAACGGCATCATCGGGCAATTGCTCCTGCGTTACGGTTACCGTACGAGAGGAATCAGCATGAATCACCTGCTTAAAATCGAACGCATAGCTCTCCTCGTTGCACTCCGGCCCTAACAGATGCTGCATAATGCGCCAAGGCGTAGCCGTCCAGGCTTGCTGTTTGCTTCTGCCTAAACTAATCTGCCGGTTGTAAGGGTCAGGGCTTTCGCTGGTAAAGCTGCTAGTTTCGTCTACTTCTCCACAGCCACCGATAGCTATTAGGAGCAATAGCGCACTGCTGATTAAACGGGGAAAGGCATGAGCGCAAATTACGACTTCCGTACCTGGACAGCAATTTCTGCCAACCAAATCTAATGTACCAAGGGGAAGGGCAGGAATCAGGCGCTGTCTCGGGCATTTGCGACATTCACTCAGCCTTGCGCTAGCCTCGTAACACTCGGGGCTGGGCTAGCTTCTTCCTTTCACCGAAAGCAGATTAAACTTGCAAGTGATTACTAGTCTCCTCACTCGGTGTGTACAAGCAGTCGAGAAGTGATAGCTTCTACCGCCGCTGCTCGGAGCCAGGCGGCGAGCGCAAGTACTAGCTTACTAATATGAATGTCGTCTTTCAGCGCTTGGCGCTGGTATACGGGGTCTTACTGGGAGGAACGGCTTGCCACTCCTCGCGGACCATACCCCAAATGCTTGCAGTGCCTCCAGTGGCCCGAAAGGCCCCACGGCCGCGCGTGGTCACCTTGACCGGGACTATCTACTGGCAATCAGACAGTGCGATGGCCTTGTCCGGGATGAATCTCCTCTTCCGTCTGCAACAGGCTGACTCCACCGCCCAGGTGTGGCGAGACACAACGACACCCACTGGCGAGTACACCGTGACCGTCCCGGCCGGGCAAACCTATCGGCTGACTTGGGACAAGTACGAACAACGAGGAGAAATACCCGTCATCTACCTCGACGACAGCCCCTCGGATACCCTACGACGCAACTTTTACGTCCCGTACGTGAGCGATTGCTGCATTGACCACTTCTCTTTGCCCGCATTTTATTTTGACACCAATAGTGCCGCCCTGCGACCCGTATTCTTGACGCGGGCGCAGTCTATACTTCGCCGCTACGCTGCGGCCGCCGAACAGAAACAAGCCGCCTTATTAGTCGTGGGCCACGCTGAGCCCGCCGAAGCGCCCCGCAATCACCCGCAAAAGGCCCGCTACTTGCAGGCATTGGCCTTACAACGGGCCATGAATACGTGTCGCTACTTGCACGCCCACGGTATGGCGCGCCAGCGGTTGTACGTCCTCAGTCGCGGGGACCGTCAGCCGGTGCCCCCGAATACCTCTCCGGCGGACCGGCAGCTGAATCGACGGGTGGAGTTTCGACTGCACTATCTGTCGACTGCTCCTGCACTTGACTCAGCCGCCTCCTATGACGCCTTGGTACGACGCGGCCCCGGGGGCCCGAAATACCCCGGGACCGCGTGGTCATGGCGCACGCATCACGGAAAGCGACAAACCAAGACCCTTCAACGTTGAGTTAGTCCTCATGGGTAAGGACTTGCTTTGACTGGCTAACATCTGCAACTTGGTCAGCAAAAGGATCGGAGCAAGAACGGGGCTCCCTTGCCCTCGCCCTACCTCAACTACTGCCTTTGTTCCTTTTACTCATGGGATTCTTCGTTTTGTTACTCAACAAGGAGTTGCTAGCGGCAGAAAGTACCCGTCTGTTGGGGCACCTGTTTGCCATCGACCCCGCCTCGGTAGCTGACGTGCGATCGGAGGCCACCAAAGAACTCTACTACGAAGTTCGCTTGCTCCAGCGGGCAAAGACGCCCCGCAGTGCGGGCCCTGCGGCCGTTTTTTGTGGAATGTCTATCCACAGGGGCACCTGCAAGCCCTCTATGAGAGCGACTGCGCATTTGCCCGCGCATTCTGCCAGCAAAGCCAACTGCCGGTTCTCTTCAGCGTGCAAGGTCTACGCGATTCCTACCGCTGGGTACTGTTCGACGGAGAGCAGGCGTATGAGGTAGACGAGCGACCGGAAGACGAGGCGACAGTGGCCATCACCGTAACAGCCGACAACAAAGTATTGCTAACCGCGCCCTACTCACTTCTAGGACAACACTTTCACTAGTCCATTATTTCACAACTCGCCATTTCACCGGTTCACAATTTCACTGCTCGCCGCCCGGACTTCGGCCCAGGTCCAGTAGGTTTTGGGTTGAATGTTGGCGTAACCTTTTTGCAGGTACGCTACTACTTCGCTTTCTACCGTGCTGGCTGCTAAGCTGGAGGCGTAGATTGGCCGGCCGTCGGGGTCGGCGTAGCGCTCGGCTTTGGTAAGCGGCCGACCGGTGAGGCGCAGCAGGGGGCCGGTATCGGTGAGTTGGTCAGCCGCCCAGCGGTAGCTGCTCCGCTCCAACTCGTTGAGGCGGGCCGCCAGCGGGGCCAGCGGCAGGCGCGGCAGCGTGGGCCGGCTGGCCAGGTCTATCCAGGTGGTGTACTTGCACTCCAACTCATAGCGCTGGCCATCATATAAGCTCAGCACCCAATCGAAGCCACCCGTGGGGCCGAATAGCGCATAGTACGGCACCGGCGCGGGGGTGCGCACCACTGCCAAGCCAATGGCCGGGTAATCGGTCCGGTGCGTTAGCGGGCCTTGCAGGGCGCTCCTGGCCTGCTGCACCCGGTCGTACTCCGGCTGCCAGGCGGCGCGGCCCACCTCGGGGCAACGCAGTACCTCCGCGAAGCGCGGCAGAAACCACGCGAACTTTTCGGCCGAGGCCTCGTCTTCGCGGCGGCGACGAGCGGGGGCACCGAAGGGCTCGTAAAAGCGAGCTTTTTCTTCCGCATTCAGCCAGCAAGCCAGTTGCAGCGCCTGGTCGGCCAGCGGGTTGTACCAATCGATTTCGCGAAAGTCGCCGAGCGTGGCCACCAGCCGCAGCAGGTTTTCGTGCGCCAGCGCCAGTTCGGGGTGCAGCAACGCCCACACCCCAATAAAACCATCAATATCAAAGTGATTGGCCGTAACGGCCTGGGCTTCTAAGCCCGCCGTGCCGGGTGCCCGCAGAGCGCGCAGGCACGAGCCGGCGCTGGTATCGTCGCGCAGCGGCACGGGCGTAGCCGCCCCACGCCAGTGCGCCAGCGTAAGCGCCGCCCCCAGCCCGGTACTATCAACTACGATGGTTGGCTGGCGGCGCAGCTGGGCGAAGGGCACGAAATAGCGCCGGGGCGCCGGGGCGGTGCCAGAGTCCGTCACGTGGTCTGTACTAAGCATGCCTTATTGTTTACCCCGCCGGTTACGAATTTTTTCCACCTTGTTTTTTCGAATCCAACTCAAATAGCCGCGCAGCTCCTCGGCCCCGCGCAGGGCTTCGACCGTGTGGTAGCGCTGGGCCAGGGCACGGTTGGTCAGAAATCGGTGCACGCTGCTGTGGCAGGGCTGGCACAGGTCGACAGTCGCGCCGTGGCGTCCGCCCTCCTCGCGGGGGACGAGGTGATGACGGCTGGTGTGCTGCACGGCCCGCTCGCACAGCCCGCAACGAGTGTCGGGCGTGGCCTGGGCGCGGGCGGTGGCTTCGGCAGCGGCTTGGGCAAGTTGCTGGCGGCGAGTCACAAAACGAAAGATGAAAAACGGTGGATTATTCTGGAATTTAACCCTTTTTAGCGCCGCAGAGTTGCGTTGATACTAAACAGCCTCCTATATTGACCACCGCTTAGCCTGTTTACTAATAATTATTTTTTCGTTAAGCCTTTCTTCTTATTTTTCTCTCTTTTTTTCTCTAAATGGTACACTACTCTACTCTTCTTCAAAGTAATCTGGTACGCCGCGGCGCCGCCGCCGCTACCTTACTCGTTGGTAGTCTGTGTGCTTCTAGCGCGCACGCCCAAACCTGGATGGTTTCGACCTCGCCTTACATCAAGCTGGGCATTCTGGACAAATACAATGCGCTCGGCGGGTACAGCGCCAATTTCATTGTTAAGAATGAGAAAACCGGCCAGGAGTTTATGCTCACCAAGCAGGTACCCAAAGGAGAGAACGGCGTAGACGTGTTCTTCCCCACGGAGCCCAGCGACCCGGAGTACTTCAAGAACATGGCCGGCCTGGCGGCGCAGCCTACCCCCGGCCGTTACACCTGGGAATGCCGCGTCAACGGCAAAAAAGCCGTGGGCGGCTTCTTCAATTTTCCTGAGACCGGCAACGACATCATCGTGCTGGATGCAGCCAAGCGCTAAGCCCCGGGCCTAGCCCCGCACCACGCGCATAAAGGGCACCGCATCGGGCAACGGGCCGAGCAATTCAGCCAAGGCCTGGAGAAACCGGCTGGCCGTATCGGGCCGGCCGGCGGGCGGCCCCGGCGCGTGGTAGCGGTGCTGCTCACCGCGTAGCTCGCCGAGCATCGTGGGCGTGCCGGCCTCCTCGGGACTGCGGCCCAGGGCGGCTTCGAGCAGAAAATACCGCGGGGCCACTTCCTCGGAGCCAAACTCGTCATTGTCCTCGTCGTCGTCTTCGTCGTCGGGACTGAGGTACGACTGGTCGTCGGGGGCGAGCTCGGAACCTTCGTACACGACGGCCACGAGGTGGGCCTCGCCCGTGGC
>CAJYVK010000077.1 GCA_913778455.1 uncultured Hymenobacter sp.
TCCCTACACGACGCTCTTCCGATCTCCCCAGCAGCAGGGCTAGCAGCAGTGGCCGAGGCACGTCCATGATTTCCTTGAGGGCGTCGAGTGCCCGGGCGGTGAGCTTGTACACGCCCTTGACATTGATGGCCAGCAGCTCGGCAATCTGGGCGTACTCCAGCTCTTCGTAGTAGCGCAGGTAGATAACCTGCTTCTGGCGGGGGCTGAGCTGCTCGACGGCGGCCAGCAGCCGGGCCGACTGTTCGCGCTGGTCCTGCTGCTGCAAGGCCTCGGCCTCGGGCGAGAAGCTGAGGGTAAACGGCGCGTCATCGTCGAGCGAGACGTGCTGGTAGCGCTGGTCGCGGCGCTTGGTGTCGAGCAGCGCGTTGCGCAGGCCCGTGAGCAGGTAGTAGCGCACGTTGTCGAGCGGGCCCAGCTTGGTGCGCTTGGCCCAGAGCTTCACAAACAGGTCGTGCAGGGCGTCGCGCACCAGAAACTCGTCTTGCACCAGGCGTACGCCATACTCGTAGAGGGCCGCCGCGTGCCGCTCGTAGAGGGTCGCGTAGGCCCGCTCATCGCCCTGCCGAAAGGCGGCCCATACGTCCGAATCGGGAGGCGGTGGCGGCGACATCCGAGCAGGGAATAAGTAAGCTTTTTAATTTAATAATCAAACGGTCACGATAAGCAAATGTATCGCACTGTGCCGCTTAGGCCAAAAATAGTTCGAGCCGGCTGGGGTAATCGGGCGGGCCACGGCGTCTGGAAAGCAGCGGCGGCCCGCGGGCGCTGGCCTATTCTTCTTTCTGCGCTGCATGAGATCTTCCTTTCCCCTACGCCGGCACTCGCTGGCCTGTTTACTGGCCGCGGTCGTGGCAGCTAGCCCCAGCCGTGCCCAGACTCCCGCTCCTCCCCCGCCTGCCCCAACGGCCCAGCTGCCGCTCGACCCCGCCGTGCGCGTGGGCCACCTGCCCAACGGCCTCACGTACTACATCCGGCGCAACGCCACGCCCGCCCACCAAGCCAAGCTCGTGCTGGCCAACAAGGCCGGCTCCCTGCTCGAAGACGAGGACCAGCGCGGACTGGCGCACTTTCTGGAGCATTTGGCCTTCAACGGCACGCGCGACTACCCCAAGCAGGAGCTTATCGGCTATTTGCAACGGGCCGGCGTACGCTTTGGGGCCGACCTGAACGCCTACACCACCCAGACCGAAACGGTGTTTGAGCTGCCGCTGCCCACCGACCAGCCGGGCTTGTTGCAGCAGGGTGTGAACATCCTGGCCAACTGGGCCGGCCGCCTCACCCTGGCCCCGGCGGAAATGGAGCAGGAGCGCAGCATTATCTTGGAAGAGGCCCGGATGCGCGGCCTGAACGCCAGCGAGCGCGTGCGGCGCCAGCTCAGCCCGGTGCTGCTCAACCGCGCCCGCACCAGCGAGCGCGAGGCCATCGGCCTGGAGCAGGTGGTGCGCACGGCCCCGCTGGCCCGGCTGCGGCAGTTTTACCACGATTGGTATCGGCCCGACTTACAGGCCGTAGTGGCGGTGGGCGATTTCGACCCCGACCAGGTGGAAGGTTACATCAAGCAGTATTTCGGCGACTTGCCGAACCCCAGCCCCGAGCGCCCACTACCGGCCTACCCCGTACCCGCCCGGGCTGGCACCGAGGTGCTGGTCGTGACCGACCCCGAGCTGGCCACCACCCGGCTTACCTCGGTAGTGCGGCAGCCGGCATTGCCGGCGGGTACCGTAGCCGACTACACGGCGGGCCTCGACCGCCAGCTGCTGGGCTATGCCGTGCAGCAGCGCCTGGCCGAGCTAAGCCGCCAGCCGCGGCCCCCGTTCCAGAGTGCCAGCGCCAGCTTCGCCAGCCTCACCGACGATACCGACGCCCTCGGCATGCAAGTGACCGTGGCCCACCCCACCGAGGCTCCGGCCGCCGTGGCCGCCCTGCTGCGGGAAGTGCTGCGCCCCTTCAGCGCCAGCGAAGTAGCCCGTGCCAGAGCCGCGCTGCGCGCCAGCTTCGACGCGCTGTGGCAGGAGCGCGACAAGCACCCCTCCGAGAGCTACGCCCGGGAGTACGTGCAGCTGTTTTTGCACCGCACCCCCGCGCCCGGCCTTGCTACCGAGCGCGACCTGGCCCTGGCCTACCTCGCCACCGTGACGCCCGCGCAGCTCAGCGCGCTGGCCCCTGGCTTCGTGCGCCCCGACAACCGCGCCCTGCTACTGCAAGCTCCCCGCGCCGACCAAGCCCAGCTACCCGATGCGGCTACCCTCACGGCGTGGTTTCAGCCACCCGCCAGCCTGGCTGCCGACGCGGCGGCCGCAGCTGATACGGCTACCGCCGACGGCGCGCCGCTGGTAACGGTGCCAGCCGGCGGGCGCATCGTGCGCGAGCGGCGACAGCCGGCCGTAGGAGCCACCGAGTTGCTGCTCAGCAACGGAGTGCGCGTGATACTCAAGCCTACCACGCTGCAAAACAACGAAATCCTACTGGGCAGCTACGCCTTCGGGGGTACGTCGCTGGCCCCGAATGCCGACTTTACCTCGGCCGCCATGAGCGTACCCCTGACGCTGAGCAGCGGCGTGGGCCCCTGGCCCGCCCGCCGCCTGCGCGAGCGGCTGACGGGCCACGACGTGAGTGTGGCCCCCGCCCTTGGCGAGCTGACGCAAGGCGTGCAGGGCCGTAGCAGTCCGGCCGAGCTGGAAACGGCCTTGCAGCTTGTTTACCTCTACTGCACCCAGCCGCGCCACGACTCGCTGGCCTGGCTCACCCTGCAAAACGGGGCGTTGGCCAACATTGCGGCCCGCAGCCCCGAGCCCGGTCGGGTATTTTTAGATACGATGGCGGCGGTGCTCAACGGGCACAATTTTCGGCGGCTGGCCCCGACGGCCACGCGGGTGCAAGCGGCCAGCCAGACGGTGGCCGAGGCATTTTACAAGGCCCGGTTTGGCAATGCGGCGGGCTTCACGTTTGTACTGGTCGGCAACCTCGACTCGGCCGCCGTGCGGCCGCTGCTGGCCCGCTACCTGGGTGCCCTGCCCGCGCTGCCCGGCCGCCCGGCCACCTACCGCAACCTGCACATTGTCCCCCCTGCCGACCCGCTCACCAAGGTAGTACGCCAGGGTCACGACGACAAGGCTACCGTGCAGTTGATCTTTCAGGGTGCGTACCGCTACTCGGCCAGGCACAACCTGACCCTGCACGTGCTCGAAGACCTGCTGGAGCTGCGTCTGCTGGCTCGCCTGCGCGAGCAAGAAGGTGGCGTGTATACGCCCAGCGTGCGGTTTGGGGCGGGCAAGCTGCCCACCGGCCGCTATACCTGCACCATCTCCTTTAGCTGCGCGCCAGCCAATGCCAACAAGCTCGTGGCCGCCACTCTCGACGAGATTCGTGCCCTGGCTACCCACGGCCCGGCGGCCGACGACTTTGCCAAGGTGCTGGCCGAGCAGCGCGCCGACCTCGCCCGCCAGGGTAGTACCAATACTTACTGGCTGGGCTACCTGCTGGGCCAGTACCAAAACAGCGAGCCCCTGGCCGCTCGCCTGGCCCAGCCGCAGCTACTAGCTACCCTCACCCCGGCCGATGCCCGCCGGGCCGCCCGCCGCTACCTGGCCCCGCGCCACCTGCTGCGCTTCGAGCTGCTACCGGTAAGAGAGAGCCCCAGGGGGTAGCCGCTCACAAGACGGCAGCCTTATCGGCAGTCGGGTTTCAACTACGAAGCGGCGGGCGGCACTTACTGGAGCAGGATGCTCCGTGGGTGTGTCCACCTTAGGAAGTGAAAAGGCTCAGCCGAGAAATTTCTATCAAACTAGCGGCGAGGGTGGGGTAAAAAGAGGGAGGGTAACGTCTTGGTAATGGCTCAGCTGCTTGGCTGGCCCGTCACTTCAGCCCCCCTTCACCTTCTTCTCTCTTTTCGCATGTTAAAACTATACGCCTTTCGTTCGCGGCTGGGTAGCGCCCGGTGGGCCGCCACGGCCGCGCTGGCCCTGGGCCTGCTACCAGTCGCCCAGGCCCAGACTACCCCCGACTGGTCGGCGGCGCTGGCAGCCAGCCAACCCTACGGTGGCTCGGCCACGGCCCTGGCCACGGTCGCCGATACCAACGGCAACGTGTACGTGGCGGGCTCCTTCAATGGGCAGGTGCAACTGGGTGCCACCACACTGGTAAGCGCGGGCACCAGCGACGTCTTTGTGGCGAAGTGGAACGCTGCGGCCGGCACCTGGACCTGGGCCGTGCGGGCGGGCGGCAGCGACTTCGACGCCGCCACGGCGCTGGCCCTGAGTGGGGGTAGCCTCTACCTCACGGGCTACGTCGCCGACAATGCGGCCGGGGCCAACGGCGTAACCTTCGGCACGCTGCCGCTGCCGGGTAAAAGTACCACGGCCGGCCGCGACCTGTTCGTAGCCAAGCTCACCGACGCGGGCGCCTCGGCCAGCTTTACCTGGGTGCTGAACGGCGGCGGCACCCGCACCGACGCGGGCACCGGCCTGGCTGTGAGCGGCAGCAGCGTGTACGTGGCGGGGGCCTTCGTCAACGACGCCAACAACACCCAGGCCGTGAGCTTCGGCACGCTGCCGCTCAATGGCTTATCCCCCACGTCGGGGTTCACCAGCGATGTGGTAGTAGCGAAGATTACCGACGCGGGTACCTCGGCCAGCTTTACGTGGGCGCTGGCCGCCGGCGGCACCGACGAAGACCAGCCAACGGCCCTGGCCGTGAGCGGCAGCAGCGTGTACGCCACCGGCTACCTCACCAACACCAGCAGCAACACCAACAACGTGACCTTCGGGGCGGCCGGCGCGGCTAGTGGCCAAAGCGCGGCGGCCAGCAACGATGTGTTCGTCACCAAACTCACTGATGCGGGCGCGACCGGTACCTTCAGCTGGGTGCAAGTGGCCGGCGGCAGTGACCAGGACCGGCCAACGGCCCTGGCCGTAAGCGGCAGCAGCGTGTACGCGGCTGGCTACTTCACCAATACCAGCAGCAACACCAACAACGTGACTTTCGGGGCGGCCGGTGCGCTCAATGGCCAGGCCTCGGCCAGCAGCCAGGACGCCTTCGTGGCCAAGCTCACCGACGCGGGCACGACCGGTGCCTTCGGGTGGGCGCAGGCGGCTGGCGGCTTCGGCAGCGACCAGGTCAACGCGCTGGCCGTGAGCGGCACGGCCCTGTACGTGGGCGGCACCTTCACCAACGACAGCTTCAACAACAACGTGGTGACCCTGGGTAGCCTGGGGGCCCTCAACGGCGTGACGGCCACCAACAGCCAGGATGCTTTCGTGGCTCGCCTCACCGACGGCGGCAGCGCCCCCACCTGGGGCTGGGCCCAGACGGGCGGCGGCGCCAGCCTCGACAACGTGACGGGCCTGGCCCTGAGCGGCAGCAGCGTGTACCCGGTGGGCAGCTTCTCGGTGCAGGCCGGCTTCGGCACGGCGGCCGGCTCGCCGCTCAGCTCCGGGGCCATTGCCGGGGCCTTCTACGCGGGCCAGCTGACGGAAGCCGCGGGCGGCACCAGCGCCAGCTGGACGCGCGTGGCGCAGGCGCAGGTGGGCGGCTCATTTGCGGGCCAGGCCACGGCCGCCGATGCCAGCGGCAACGTGTACGTGGCGGGCTACTTCTCGGGGCGCATTACGCTGGGAAGCACTACGCTCACGGCGGCCGGTGCCACTGATGCCTTCGTGGCCAAGTGGAACCCGACGGCCAACGCTTGGGTGTGGGCGCTCGGGGCAGGCGGCCTCGGCGCCGACCAGGTAACCGGCCTGGCCGTGAGCGGCGGCAGCGTGTACGCCACCGGCTTCCTCACCGAAAACAGTGCGGGTGCCAACCTCACGCGCTTCGGCACGGCTACGGCCACCGGCCTGGCTACTACGGCCTCGCAAGACGCTTTCGTGGCCAAAATTGCCGACGCGGGCACCTCGGCCGCCTGGGGCTGGGTGCAGGTAGCGGGCGGGGCGGGGGTCGACCAGGGCCGGGCCATCGCGGCCAGCGGCACCAGTCTCTACGCCGTCGGCTATTTCAGTAACAATACGGGCAATGCCAACGCCGTGACCTTTGGCTCGACTGCGCTGGCGGGCCTGGGTGCCTCGGCCACGGGCAACGACGTGTTTGTAACCAAGCTCACCGACGGCGGCAGCACTGGCGCGTTTGCCTGGGCGCTGGCCGGCGGCGGCACCAGTACCGACCAGGCCAAGGGCGTGGCCGTGAGCGGCAGCAGCGTGTACGTGGCGGGCTACTTTACCAATAACGCGGCCAACGCCAACACCGTAACCTTCGGCTCGACTACCCTGGCTGGCCTGGCTAGCACGGCTGGCAACGATGTATTCGTGGCCAAGCTTACCGATGCGGGTACCTCGGCCACTTACGCCTGGGCCCTGGCCGGCGGCGGCACCAGCACCGACCAGGCCAACGCCCTGGCGGCCAGTGGCAGCAACGTGTACGTGGCAGGCTACCTCACCAACAACGCCGCCAACGCGAATACCGTGACCTTCGGCGCGGCCACCCTGGCCGGGGCCAGCGCCACCACCGGCCAGGACGCCTTCGTAGCCAAGCTCAGCGACGCGGGCAGCAGCGCCACCTGGAGCTGGGCCCAGGCGGGCGGCGGCACCAGCGCCGACCAGGCCACGGCCGTGGCCGTGAGCGGCACCGGCGTGTACGTGGCCGGTTACTACCTCAACACCACCGCTAATGCCAACGCGGTAGCCTTCGGCAGCACCACGCTGGCCGGCTTCGGCACTACCCTGCTGCCCGATATCTTCCTGGTCAAGTACGCCGACGCGGGCAGCAGCGCCAGCCTGGCCTGGGCCCAGCGGGCGGGTAGTGCCCTCACCGACCAAGCCTTTGGCCTGGCCGCCAACGGGGCCCGCCTCTACCTCACGGGGCTCACGCAGGGGCCGGCTGCCTTTGGAACTACTGCCCTCACCAACCCTTACGGCGCGCAGCTAGGCTTCGCGGCCCTGCTCAACGACATCACCTCGCCGCTCGCCGCGGCTGCCGGCCAGCGCCGGCTACTGTTCAGCCTTTACCCCAATCCGGCACGCGGCGCGGCCACCGTGGTAGGTCTGGCCCCCAGGGCCAGCCTGCAAATCACCGACCTACTCGGCCGCACCCTGGCCAGCACCACGGCCGATGCCACGGGCACCGCTACCCTGGGCCTGCCGGCCAGCCTGCGCCCCGGCGTATATCTGGTGCGTAGCGGCACGCAGGCCGAGCGCCTCACGGTAGAATAGCTACCGCTGGGCACTACCCCCCAAAAGCTCTCCCCGCTGACCACGGGGAGAGCTTTTTTGCTGAGTGCCCCCCAACTCTATTAGGTGTTTGCGGAGTCCGGGGGATATTTTTCTAAAAAAGCGGCCGGCCGTGGGGTAATAGCCCACGCGTGAACGTCCTCTTAGTGTAAGGTTCTGTTGGGTACTTCTTAGCTTTTTAGTGTATGCGAAATTCTTACTCTTTGCTGCGGACGGCCGGGCGGCGCGGGCTCGGCCTGCTACTGGCGCTGGTGACCGGCGCGGCCCACGCCCAATCGCTCAACCTGCCGGCAGTGGGGGCGCAGTCGCTGGCCGGCACCTACGCCGACCTGGGCAGCGCCGGCGCGGCCATTGCCACCGCCAACTTCGACGACGCCAACTCGGCGGCCCAGGATATTGGCTTCTCCTTCACCTTCGGGGGCACGACCTTTACGCAGTTCGTGCTCAATACCAACGGCTACGTGCGGCTGGGAGCCACGGCCCCGCCGAGCCCTTACTTCTCCGACAGTCCCTTCCTGGTCAATACCGGGCCGCTGCGCGGGGCGGGCACCTTTCTGCTGCTGCCCTTCAACACCGACCTGGAAGCGGCCACTAGCGGCGGCACCGAGTACCGGGTCGCTACCACGGGCAGTGCGGGCAGCCGCGTGTGTACCATTCAGTGGAAAAACGTGAGCGATAAGAGCCGCATCGGGGCTTCGTCCTTGTCGAGCAAGTACTTCGCCAGCTTCAGCTTCCAGCTCAAGCTGTACGAAGGCACCAACCGGATAGAATTCGTGTACGGCCCCTACGTGGCGGCCACCATTACCAACCCCATGTACCCGTTTGCCACGACGGCCC
>CAJYVK010000078.1 GCA_913778455.1 uncultured Hymenobacter sp.
CTGCTGGTGCTACCGGGCACCACCCTGGCCGATGTGCAGGCCGTGCATTCGCACCCCATGGCTCTGCGCCAGTGCGGCGACTACTTGAGCCAATACCCCACCTGGCAGCTGGTCGAGACCGAGGACACCGGCCTCAGCGCTGAGCGCTTGGCCGCTAGCCGCACGCCCGGCGTGGCCGTGATAGCCGGTGCCCAGGCGGCCGAGGCTTTTGGTCTGGAAATTCTGGCCCCGGCCATCAATGACGACCCCAACAACTACACCCGCTTCCTGGTGTTGGAGCGTGCCGCCGAGGCCGCGCCCGTGGCCAGCCCCGATAAAGCGTCGCTGTACTTCTACACCTCGCACGCGCCGGGAATGCTGGCCCGGGTGCTCACGCTGGTAGCCAGCCACGGGCTGAACTTGAGTAAGTTGCAATCGTGCCCGCGCCCCAGCCAGCCCTGGCACTACGGCTTCCACGCCGACGTGGAGTTTGCCGCCCCCGGCCAATTGGCGGCCCTGCTGGCTGAGCTGCCCACCGTGACCGAGGAGCTGCGGGTACTAGGCACTTACCAGCGCGGTAGCATGGAGTTCGGGCAGGAACTAGTAGGCAGTGCAACCCCAAACAATCGTCATGCTGAGCTTGCCGACACATCTCTACCACAGCAGTAAATCAATTGTTGAACGATACCCAAACGGTGCGAGCGAGATGCTTCGGCAAGCTCAGCATGACCGTTTTTAGTTGATACGCTACATGCAAGTTTCCACCGCTAGCCGCCTGGCCAACACCGGCG
This sequence comes from uncultured Hymenobacter sp., assembly GCA_913778455.1. Classification (GTDB taxonomy): domain Bacteria; phylum Bacteroidota; class Bacteroidia; order Cytophagales; family Hymenobacteraceae; genus Hymenobacter. Next base: position 771 of record CAJYVK010000078.1, read on the forward strand.
AATACTACTTTTCGCGCAAGCTGCGTGAGCTGGCCGCCCTCAACGCGGCCGGGGCCAATATCATCAGCCTGGGCATCGGCAGTCCCGACTTGCCGCCGCACCCGAGCGTAGTCGCGGCGCTGGCCGCCACTGCCAGCCAGCCCGGTACCCACGGCTACCAGAGCTACCAGGGCACGCCGGCCTTGCGCCAGGCCATGGCCGACTTTTACCGGAAAAGCTACGGCGTCACCCTCGACCCTACTACCGAGGTACTACCCCTGGCCGGTTCCAAAGAGGGCCTGATGCACATCGGGATGGCCTTTCTGGAAGCCGGCGACGCGGTGCTCATTCCTAACCCCGGCTACCCCACCTACCGGGCCGTGGCTGAAATCTGCGGGGCCGCGGTGCGCGAGTACGACCTGACCGCCGCCACCGGCTGGCTGCCCGATCTGGAGGCATTAGCCCAGAGTGATTTAACCGGCGTGAAGATGATGCTGGTCAACTACCCGCACATGCCCACCGGCACCCCGGCCAGCCCCGAGTTTTTGCAAAAGCTGGTGGAGTTTGCTACCGCCCACGGCATCATGCTGGTGCACGACAATCCCTACGGCTTCGTGCTGAATGAAACGCCGCCCACGAGTTTGCTGAGCATTCCGGGCGCGAAAGAAGTGGCGTTAGAACTCAACTCGCTGAGCAAAAGCCACAACTTGGCTGGCTGGCGAGTCGGAATGCTGGTGGGCCGCGCCGACTGGCTCACCGAGGTGCTGCGCTTCAAGAGCAACATGGATTCGGGGATGTTCCTCGGCATTCAGCAGGCGGCGGTAGCGGCGCTGGCCCTCGGCGACGACTGGTTTGCGGAGCTCAATGCCACCTACCGTGCCCGCCGGGCGCTGGTGCGTGAGCTGCTGGCCGCCCTCGGCTGCGACCCCGCGCCGGGGCAGACGGGCTTGTTTATGTGGGCCGCCGTGCCGCCGCAGTACGCCGACGGCTACGCCCTGAGCGACGCCGTGCTGGCCGAGGCCCGCGTGTTCCTGACGCCGGGCGGCATCTTCGGCAGCAACGGCAACGGCTACATCCGCGCCAGCCTGTGCCAGCCCGAAAGCGTGCTGCGCGAGGCGCTGGCACGCATCAAAAACCGCAGTGTAAGTCATGCTGAGCCAGCCGAAGCGGCTGGTGTAGCGCAGTAATCCAAGTTAAGATAATGACTATCACAATTATCGGGCTGGGATTAATCGGTGGCTCGCTGGCCCTCAGCCTGCGGCAGCACAAGTTGGCCTCGCGGCTCATCGGCGTGGAGGCCAACCCCGCCTACGCCCGGCGGGCGCTGGAGCTAGGTCTGGTCGATGAGCTAACCACCGACCTGGCGGCGGCCGTGGCCCCGGCGAGCCTCGTCGTGGTGGCTGTGCCGATGGATGCCATGCTGGCCGTGCTGCCCCAGGTACTTGATCTGATAGTTGATGGCCAAGTGGTTATCGACGTGGGCTCGACCAAAAACAACTTGCTGGCCGCCGTGGCCGGGCACCCGCGCCGACCCCAGTTCGTCGCCGTGCACCCGATGGCGGGGACCGAGTATTCGGGGCCGGATGCGGCCGTGCGGGGCCTATTCGAAGGCAAAACGCTGGTAGTCTGCGATGCCGAGGCCAGCGACCCGGTCGCCGTGGCGATGGTGGAGACGTTGTTTCGGGCCTTGCCCATGCGGGTGCTGCACCTGGGCGCGGCCGATCACGACTTGCACACGGCCTACGTATCGCACATCTCGCACCTTACCTCGTTTGCGCTGGCACTCACGGTATTGGAGAAGGAGCAGCGCGGTGAGCAGCGCATTTTCGATCTGGCGGGTGGCGGCTTTGCCTCCACCGTGCGGTTGGCTAAGAGCGCCCCGGCTACCTGGGTGCCCATCTTCCGCCAAAATCGCGACAACGTGCTCGACGTGCTCGACGAGCACTTGCACCAATTGCAAAAGCTCCGCACGCTGCTGGCCGGTGAAGACTACGCCGGGCTCACCACCCAGCTCGAACACGCCAACCAGATTCGCAAGATTATTCCTTAACCCAATGTAGCGCGGACTCTGCGAGTCCGCGTACGAGCGCAGCGAGTGTCGGCGCCCGCTCGGTACACTTATCACCTTTATTTTCAAACCCCTGGCACGAGCGCAGCCGACGATACTCGCCGCCCTCGTGTACGGACTCGCAGAGTCCGCGCTACTATCCCCAACACCCATGTTCAACGACCTCTTCAACCGCAAGCCCGAGGATAAGCCCTTCCTCATCTCCGGCCCGTGCTCGGCCGAAACCGAGGCCCAGGTACTCGAAACCTGCCAGCGCCTGG
>CAJYVK010000079.1 GCA_913778455.1 uncultured Hymenobacter sp.
CCGCGCTACGAAAGCGCCCGCTGGCCCGGCCAGCGGGCGCTTTTTGCGTGGTAGGCCAGCCGTGCAACAGTACGGACGCGCTGCGCTACGTTGCCTGAGCTTTACCCTCTTACCCGCTCCGCTTCGCCTTGCCTCACCACTCTCACTACCTGCCGCTGCTGGCGGTCCTGCTCGCTCCGCCGGCGCTGGCGGCCCCGGCCCCGCTACCTTATTTTTCGGAGCCGGCGATTTCGCCCAATCACCAGGAAATCGCCTTCGTCTCGGGGGGCGACGTGTGGACCGTGCCCGCCGGGGGCGGCGAGGCCCGGCTGCTGGTGGCCCACCCGGCTACCGAGAGCCGGCCGCTCTACTCGCCCGACGGCCAGGCGCTGGCTTTCGTTTCGACGCGCACCGGCAACGGGGACATCTACCTGCTCACCTTTGCCACCGGCGAGGTCCGGCGGCTGACGTTCGACGACGGGCTGGACCAGCTCGACGGGTGGAGTGCCGACGGCAAGTACCTCTACTTTTCGAGCACCAGCCGCGACATCTCGGGCATGAACGACATCTACCGCGTGCCGGTGGGCGGCGGCACGCCCACCGCCGTGAGCGCCGACCGCTACGCCAACGAGTTCTTTGCCGCGCCCGGCCCCGACGGCCGCACGCTGGCTTTCGCGGCCCGCGGCGTAGCCTCCAACCAGTGGTGGCGCCACGGCCACAGCCACCTCGACGAGTCGGAAATCTGGCTGCGGCAGGAAGGAAAAAACGGCCCTACTTACACCGGCCTCACCAGCGGCGGGGCCAAGGCCCTGTGGCCCATGTGGGGGCCGGGCGGGCAGAAGCTGTTTTACACCTCCGACCAGGGCGGGGCCGAGAATATCTGGACCACGGGCCTAAGCAAAGGCACCCCGCAGCAGGTGACCAATTTCAAGGATGGCCGCGTGCTGTGGCCCAGCGCCTCGGCCGACGGCCGGCTCATCGTATTTGAGCGCGATTTCGGTATCTGGACCCTGAACACCGAGAACGGCCAGGCCCAGCCCGTGCGCATCGTGCGGCGGGGCGCCCCGGCCAGCCCCACCGTGGAGCGCCAGCGCTTTACCGACCGCTTGCAGGAGCTGGCGCTTTCGCCCGATGGCAAGAAGGTGGCCTTCATCGTGCACGGGGAGGTATTTGCCGCCTCGGCGGCCGACGGGGGCGACGCCACCCGCCTCACCAGCACCGTACCCGCCGAGAGCGACCTGACCTGGGCCCCCGACAGCCGCCGGCTCGTCTACGCCTCGGCCCGCGACGGTGCCCGGCACCTGTACAGCTACACCTTCGCCACCGGCCAGGAAACGCGCCTCACCGACTCGCCGCTCAGCGACGCCCAGCCGCGCTTCTCGCCCGATGGCAAGCTGCTGGCCTTCGAGCGCGACGCCAAAGAGCTGCGCCTCCTGGACCTGACCACCCGGCAGGAGCGCGTGGTGGGCACCGGGCGCTTTGGCCGGCCCCCGCTGGCCGCCGAGCGCTCGTTTGCCTGGTCGCCCGACGGGCGCTGGCTGGCCTTCGCCCCGGCCGGGGCGCGGGGCTTTACCAACGTGCAGGTGGTGCCCGCGGCGGGCGGCCCGGCCCGGCCGGTGAGCTTCTTGGCCAATACCAACAGCAACTCGCTCTCGTGGAGCCCCGATGGCAAATACCTGCTCTTCGACACCGGCCAGCGCACCGAAGACGCCCAGGTGGCCCGCATCGACTTGCAGCTGCGCACGCCCCGCTTCCGCGAAGACCAGTTTCGCGACTTGTTCAAGGAAGCCGTACCTGGCCCGGTTTCGCCCGATAAAAATCAGAATCCACCCCAGCAGCCAGCCAGACCCGCCAGCCCCGCCCCGCTGCCCGTAGCAGCGGCCGACTCGGCCCGCGCTAAGAATCCGGTAACGGGCAAAAAGGCGAAAGGCCCAAAAGGCGCGGCTACGGCTAGCTCGCCCGCACCGGCCAAGCCGGCGGTGGCCATCAACTTCGACGACATTCGCCGGCGGCTGAGCCTCGTGCCGGTGGGCGTGGACGTGCGCTCGCAGCGCATCAGCCCCGACGGAAAATGGCTGCTGCTCACGGCTACGGTGTCGAACCAGACCAACCTCTACGTGTACCCGCTCGATGAGCTGAGCAAGGAGGCCCCCACCGCCCGGCAGCTCACTTCCACGGCCGGCCCCAAGCGCGAGGCCCAGTTTTCGCCCGATAGCCGGGAGGTGTACTACCTCGACCAAGGCCGCATCCAAGTGGTGCCGGTGGAGGTGGGCAAAGGCCCCGCCGCCCACCCGGTGGCCGTGGCCGCCGAGCTCGACGTCGATTTTGAGCAGGAAAAGCTCGTGGTGTTCAACGAGGCGTGGAGCTACCTGCGCGACTTCTTCAACGACCCGACTTTCAACGGGGTAGACTGGCCCGCCCAGCGTGAGAAGTTTGCGCCCTACGTCGCCGGGGCCCGCACGCCCGATGAGCTGCGCCGCCTCACCAGCCTCATGATTGGCGAGCTCAACGCCTCGCACTCGGGCATTGGCGCACCGGTGCCGGCCACCGGCACCGTGGCCCCGGCTACCGGTCGGCTGGGCGTGCGCTTCGACCCCGCCGAGTACGAGCAGCAGGGTCGCCTGCGCCTCACCAGCGTGCTACCGCTGGGGGCCGCCGCGCTGGCCGGCCTGCAACCCGGCGACGTGCTGCTGGCCGTGGACGGCCGCCCGCTCACCGGTAGTACCAACCTCGACGAGCTGCTGCAATACAAGGTGGGCCGCCGCACCACCCTGCGCGTGGCCGCCAATGGCAAGGAGCGCGAGGTGGTGGTGCGTCCCCTCAGCCGCGAAACTGAAAAGGGCCTCGACTACCGGCAGTGGGTGGAGGAGCGCCGCGCTTACGTGGCCCAGGCCAGCGGCGGCCGGCTGGGCTACGTGCACATGTTTGACATGAGCGCCGCCTCGCTGGCCCAGCTCTACGTGGACCTCGACGCGGAGAACATGACCCGCGACGGCGTGGTCGTGGATGTGCGCAACAACAACGGCGGCTTCGTCAACGTGTACGCCATCGACGTGCTGGCCCGCCGCAGCTACCTCAGCATGATGAGCCGGGGCATGGCCGCCCCGGTGCCCGCCCGCACGGCCCTGGGCCAGCGCAGCCTGGAAGTACCCACCGTGCTTGTTACCAACCAGCACTCCTTGTCGGATGCCGAAGACTTCAGCGAGGGCTACCGGGCCAGCAAGCTCGGCAAAATCGTGGGCGAGCCCACCGGCGGCTGGATCATCTTTACCTCGGGCACCAGCCTGCTCGACGGCTCCAGCCTGCGCCTGCCCACCAGCACCATCCGCGCCACCCGCGACGGCCAGATTATGGAAATGAACCCCCGCCCCGTGGACGTCCCCGTCACGCGCCCCATCGGCGAAAGCTACACCAGCCACGACGTGCAGCTCGATACCGCCGTGCGGGAGCTGCTGGGCCAGTTGGGTAAGTAGCGCGGACTCTGTGAGTCCGCGTTTGAATGCTTAGGATAAACGCGGACTCACAGAGTCCGCGCTACTTCGCCTCCAGCAGCGGCAGCACTTCGGCTACCTCAAACAGGGAGTTGTAGCGCAGAATGGATTTCAAAAACGCTACGTGGCCCTGGCCGATGATGAGTACGATGGCCCGGTCGTGCTGCACGTCGACGGTGCGCAGCAAGTTGGTGTAGATGCGCACGTTGCGCTTTAAGAATTCGCCGGCCAGGTCGGCCCCGGCGTAGTTGTCGCCCCCACCCACGCGGGCCAGCGCCAGCAGGTACGAATCCATCGTGCCGCGGTCGGCGGCCTCCGTGTTCATACGCTGAAACTGGGTCAGCAGGCTGGTGCCGGGGTGCTTGGCGGCGGGCGTTTGGTGGGCTTTGATGGCGGCCACGCGGGCGTCGATGCGGCGGCCCACCGTGTCGGCGGGCGGCGTTTCGGCCAGGGCACCGGTCAGCACCGCCTCCTGGCCGTGCTCCTTGGCGTACTGCTGGGCGGCGGGGTAGTTGAACTCGCCATCGGCGTCGGCGCAGTACACGCGGGGGCGGCCCAGCCGATTGGCCAGGCGGTAGCCCAACTGCACTACTTCGTTGTTGTTCTGGCGCTGGCTGCCCACCGGGCGCTGGCCCCGGCGGTAGAGGGCGTAGGTGCTATCGACGAAGGGCTGGCGGTCGGCCGTCCACTCTACGAAGACCTTGTCGGCCTGCGTTTTTTGCAGCTTGCCCACCAGCTCGTCGAGCTCGCGCTGCTTGTCGGGCGTGTCCATGTCCACCTTGGTACCCTTGATAACGTCGCTGGACGAGGCGTTGAAGTGAAAAGTCCCCACCAGGTACACCTTGATTTTAGTGGCCGGCACGGCCGGGGCCTGGGCGGCCGCCAAGTGGGTAGCACTGAGAAACAAACCGGCGAGCAGGGGGCGGAAGAAGGTGCGAAGCGACATGGCAGCAAGTGGTTGAGAAGTGATGCTGCAAAGGTGCCGGGCCGCGACGGGGGCCGAAATTTTATTATCCCAACCCCGCCAGCCCTTACACCAACGCCCCCCGAGCCGCCGGGCCGGGCGTCGTCCCAGACCGGCGGGCGTTGAAGCCAGCCAGCGGGGCGTTGGGATAATATTCGGGGGCAGGCCTGGCCCCGCCGGTACATTTAGGACATGAATCGCCGCATTATTCTGTACCAAATCCTGGGCTGGACCCTGGTATTAGGCTACGACCTGTTTTTCATCACGGTCAATTACGGCCCGCACGAAAAAGTCAGCCTGGAAAAGCTGCTGCTTCTACAAGGCACTTTCCTGCTCAGTACGATCAGTCTGTTTTATTACTGCTACCTGGTGGTGTTCCCGCTGGGGCTGCGGCCGGGGCGCTGGCCGGTCTTGGTGCTGGGGCTGCTGGGTACGCCGCTGGTGTTTGCCGCCAGCCGCTACCTGCTGCAAGAGATTTTGCTACCGCTTTTCTTCGGCTTTCGCAATTATCAACCAGGCACTACGCTGCTGTATTATTTGAAGGACAACGCCTATTACCTCCCCCCGACCATCGTGCTGGCCGGGGCGGCGGTGGCCATCCGCGACGCTTTCTTACGCGAAAAGGAGCGCGAGAACCGGCTGCAACTGCAAGCGCTGGAGCAGGCCCGTACCCAGGCTGAGCTGGCTTTTCTACGCACCCAGATCAACCCGCACTTTCTCTACAATACCCTCAACTACCTCTACGCCACGGCCTACTCGGTATCGGAGGAGCTGGCCGAGGCCATTTTGCGCCTCTCCGACCTCATGCGCTACCTGCTGCACGACAGCCCCGACGGCCAGGTAGACCTGGCCCGCGAGGTCGAGTACATGGAGAACTACTTAGCCATTCACCGGCTGCGCTTCGAGGATAAATTCTTCGTGGAATTTACCCAAACCGGCCAGCCCGTGGGCGGGCAGCGGGTGGCGGCGCTGCTGCTTATCCCGTTCGTTGAGAATGCGCTGAAGCACGGCGTCGTGAGCCAAGCCGCCCACCCCGTACGCATCGGGCTGCACCTGCCCGCGCCCGACCGGCTGGAATTCACCGTCGAAAACCGCATTAATCAGCACCAGAAAGACACCACCACCGGCGTGGGCCTACCCAATATCCGGCGGCGGCTGGCCCTGCTCTACCCCGACCGGCACACCCTCACGGTGCACAGCGACGGCCTTACCTACCGCGCTCATTTGGCGCTCAGTCTTTAGGGTAGGAGGGTGTGAGGGTGTGGGGGTAAGAGGGTAAGAGGGTAAGAGGCATACTTCCTACCCTCTCACCCTCCTACCCTCACACCCTCCTACCCGACTAGCGCAGCGTATCGATGGTCGAAACGCCTTCCGGCGCGGGCACAGTGGGCAGTTCTACCGCAAACTCGACCTGGGCGCCGGGGGCCAGCCGGGGTATCAGCACGTAGTACACCACGTTGGCCGGGCTAGGGTTGCTGGCGGCGGCACCGGCTGGGGCGACGCTGGGCGTCAGCTTCACGGCGTAGGTGTAGCCGGCGCAGGTTTGGGCGACCGTCTGGCTGGCGACGCGGCAGGGGCCGGCGGCGCGGGTTTTGCCAGCCAGCAGGGTATAGGTCGTAAAGTCCACGGGCGGCAGCTTCTTGCCCGCAAACAGCGCCCGGTACTCGGCTGCCGAGTTGATGACGTACTGGTGGGTTTGCCCCACCTGGGGCACCGGCTCAGTGATGTGGGCCGCAAGCCCGGTGATTTGAAACGTTGTCACGTCGGCCGAGGCGTTGCAGGGCACCACGTCGTCTTTCTTACAACTGTTGCTCATCACCAGAAAGCTCAGCGCGGCCAGGGCCAGGAGTCGACGTACCTGCATAAAATCGGGAAACTTGGGTGGAAAAGGGAGAGCGGGCAAGAAATATACTACCCGCTCCGCACAATCCAAGCGCCCAGCTCGTTACCTAGGGCAGCGTCACGTCAAAAGCCACCTTCGCGTCGGCAGGTAGCTTGGGCACCAGCGTGTAGTACAGCACCTCGGTGGAAGCCTGGCACAGGCCAGCCGCCAGCGTCACCTTCACGGTGTATTGCGCACAGCTGCGCACCACCTGCTGCGATTGTACGCTGCTGCACGCGGCCGTTCTGGTCTTGCCCACCAGCAGGGTGTAGCGCGAAAAGTCGATGGACGGCGTAGTGGTGCAGTGGTTGAGCGCCTGGAGCTCGGTAGCCGAGTTGATGACGTAGGCCTGGTACTTGCCGCCATCGACGGGCGTAGCGAAACAGTAGGGGCTGGCCTCCCAGCCCGTGACGGCGGTGGTCTCGACGGGCTGCACGGTGCAGGCTTCCTGCGGCAGATCTTCCTTTTGGCAGCTGGCGAGCAGGAGCAGCGTGCCGGCGGCGAGGGGTAGTAGCTGTTTCATTATCAAGCGTTGGCTGGTGGGTTTACCTGGTAGAGCTTGGGTCGTACCCGAACCGTTGCACCGCGCTGAAGAAGAAATGAAGCCGGGCCGTTACCTTGGTAGCTTCTACTGAGCTGCTTCCTTTTCTTTCTCTTCCTTAGCCACGTTGTTCCATGCTCCGCTGCATCGCCGTCGATGACGAAGCCTACGCTACCCGGCTACTCGCCGCCTACATTCAGAAAATCCCGACCCTGACGCTGGTCGGCACTACCACCGACCCACTCGAAGCCCTGCAATGGGTGCAGGAAGGCCGGGCCGACCTGGTCTGTCTCGACATCCAGATGCCCGAGCTCACGGGCCTGCAATTTCTCAAGGTCTGCGGTAGCCGCGTCAAGGTCATTCTCACCACTGCTTACCCCGAGTACGCCCTGCAAGGCTACGAGCACGACGTAGTCGATTACCTGCTGAAGCCCATTGCCTTCGACCGCTTTCTACGCGCCGTGCAAAAGGCTCAGGCCCTGCTGCCGGCCGCCCCGCCGGCCCTCGCCCCGCCCCCACCGCCGCCGGCCAGCCAGCCCCCGGCCGCGCCCGACTACCTCTTCGTGAAGGGCGACAGCAAAAACAAGTACCTCAAGCTGCGCTACGCGGACATTCTGTACGTGGAGGGGCTCAAGAACTACGTTTCCATCGTGGTGCCGGGCCAGCGCGTCATTACTTATCTCACGCTGCGCGAGCTGGAGGCCCAGCTTCCCCGGCCGCCCTTCGTGCGGGTGCACAAGTCGTTTATCATCTCACTCGACCACCTGCGCATGGTGGATGGCCACTTGCTACACATAGGCAATGAGGCGATTACGGTGGGGGAAACCTACCGCGAGGAGTTTTTTCGGCTGATTCGGGAAAAAGGCTAAGCTGGCGCTGCAACGCTGGGCGGGCGAACATGTCTTTTTTATGAAAAAGTTACCATCTTGCCGGCCCGCTCCGCCTGCTTGCCTTTAATTTCTTTTCCGCTTTGAAACGACGTGACTTCGTAGGCCTTACCGGCCTGGCCACCGGTGCCCTGCTCCTGCCCCACTTCCCCGGCCTGGGGGGTACCCTCGTAGACCCCGCCCGCCTGCTGGAACCCGGCCTCGACGTGGCCCAGAAGAAGCGCCTGGCCGACGTGGCCCTGAACACCGCCAAGAGTGCCGGGGCCAGCTACGCCGACGTACGCATTGGCCGCTACCTCAACCAGAGCGTGTTCACCCGCGAAAAGCAGGTGCAGAACATTGCCAGCGGCGAAAGCTTCGGGGCCGGCGTGCGCGTGATTGCGGGCGGTAGCTGGGGCTTCGCGGCCACCAACAACGTGAGCGAGGCCGGGATAGCCCAGGCTGCCAAGCTCGCCGTAGCCATGGCCAAGGCCAACGCCAAAACCCAGAAGCAGCCGGTGCAGCTGGCTCCCCAAAAGGGTTATGGCGAGGTGAGCTGGCGCACGCCCATCGTGAAAAACGCCTTCGAGGTGCCGGTGAAGGAAAAGGCCGACCTGCTGCTGGCCGCCAACGCGGCCGCCCTGGCCAACGGGGCCAACTTCGTCAACTCCAGCTTATTCCAGATCAACGAGCAGAAGTACTTCGCCAGCACCGACGGCTCGTACATCGACCAGGATATTCACCGCATCTGGCCCACCTTTTCGGTGACGGCCATCGACCGGGCCAGCGGCAAATTTAAGACCCGCGATGCGCTGAGCTCGCCGATGGGGCTGGGCTACGAGTACCTCTCGCCCCAGGCCGCCGACAAGGTGGCCGGCCCCAGCGGCACCGGCCTCGTGGGCTACCGCAACAGCTACGACATCCTGGAAGACGCCGCGCTGGCCGCCCGCCAGGCCAAGGGCAAGCTCACCGCGACCTCAGTCTTGGCCGGTAAGTACGACCTCGTGCTCGATCCCAACCACTTGGGGCTCACGATTCACGAGAGCATCGGCCACCCGCTGGAGCTCGACCGCGTGCTGGGCTACGAGGCCAACTATGCAGGCACCAGCTTCGCCACCCTGGAGTGGCGCAAGAAGAACATTCCCTACGGCTCGAAAAACGTGACCATCGTGGCCGACAAGCTGCAACCCGGCTCGCTAGGGGCGGTGGGCTACGACGACGAGGGCGTGAAAACCAAGGAATGGACGCTCATCGACCAGGGCAAGCTCATTGACTACGAGAAAATTCGCGACCAGGCGCACATCGTGGGCCAGCAGGCCAGCGACGGCTGCTGCTACGCCGACTCGTGGGGCTCGGTGCAATTTCAGCGCATGCCCAACGTGAGCCTGCGCCCCGGCACCGCCAAGCTGAGCGTGGACGAAATGATCAGCAAGGTCGACAAGGGCATCTACATTGCCGGCCGGGGCTCCTACTCCATTGACCAGCAGCGGTATAATTTCCAATTTGGCGGCCAGGTCTTCTACGCCATCGAGAAGGGTAAAATCGCCGGCATGCTCGACGACGTGGCCTACCAGGCCAACACCCAGGAGTTCTGGAACTCGTGCGCGGCCGTGTGCGACCAGAGCGACTACCGCCTCTTCGGCTCCTTCTTCGACGGCAAGGGCCAGCCCTCGCAGGTGTCGGCCGTGAGCCACGGCTCGGCCACCGCCCGCTTCAACGCGGTGAACGTGATTAATACGGGCCGCAAGATTGGGTAGCGCGCAACTTCGCCGCCGGGGCCGATACTTCATATGTAATCTTCCTTACTTATCTCTCAAACCTTTACCAGCCTTTCCCCTTGAACAGACGCGACTTTGTAGGCCTCACCGGCCTTGCCACCGGAGCCCTGTGGCTCCCTAGTTTTCCCAGCCTGGCGGGCAACCTCGTGGACCCGGCCGCGCTGCTGGAGCCCGGCCTCGACGTGGCCGCCAAAAAGCGCCTGGCCGACGTGGCTCTGAACGCCGCTAAGGCCGCCGGCGCTTCCTACGCCGACATCCGCATTCAGCGCACGCTCAACCAGGGCATCTTCACCCGCGAAAAGCAGGTGCAGAACATTGCCAGCGCCGAAAGCCTGGGCGTGGGCATCCGGGTGATCGCCAACGGCACCTGGGGCTTCGCGGCCACCAACAACGTGACCGACGCGGGCATCGCCAAAACGGCCCAGCAGGCCGTAGCCATCGCCAAGGCCAACGCCAAGGTGCAGAAGGAGCCCGTGAAGCTGGCTCCTCAAAAAGGCTACGGCGAAGTGGCCTGGAAGACGCCCATCGTGAAAAATGCCTTCGAGGTGCCGGTAAAGGAAAAGGCCGACCTGCTGCTGGCCGCCAACGCGGCGGCCCTCGACAACGGGGCGTCGTTCGTTAATTCGGCGCTGTTTCAAGTCAATGAGCAGAAGTACTTTGCCAGCACTGACGGCTCGTACATCGACCAGGATATTCACCGCATCTGGCCCACCTTCGGGG
>CAJYVK010000080.1 GCA_913778455.1 uncultured Hymenobacter sp.
TACAATACCTAAAGACTGTTTTGACAAAGGACCTCATGTCGTAATCCGTCACTAGAACTTTCACATTCTAATGTTTGCAAGGTCCGGATTACACCTTTTAACTAATGAATAACCAACTCACCCCCGACCTCCCCGCCGCCGAAGTCGCCGCTATCCTCGACGCGCAGCTGCGCGAAGAAGGTGCCCTGCTGAACGGCCACTTCAAGCTCTCGTCGGGGCTGCACTCTGATACCTACGTGCAGTGCGCCCGCTTCCTGCGCAAGCCTGACCTGGCCGCGCCCGCGATGGCGGTGCTCGCCCAGCGCCTGCGCGACGCTGGCCTGGTGCCCGATACGGTAGTAGGCCCCGCCATGGGCGGCGTGGTAGTAAGCTACGAGCTGGCCCGCCAGCTCGGTGTACCCTCGCTCTTTACCGAGCGCGATGCCAATGGCGAGATGACCCTGCGGCGCGGCTTTACGCTGAGCCCGGGCGAGCGGGTAGTGATTGCCGAAGACGTAGTAACGACCGGTAAAAGCACCCTCGAAGTAGCGCGGGTGTTACAGGAAATGGGGGTTGAGGTGCTCGCCGTGGCCTCTTTAATTGACCGCACGAATGGGAAAGCTGGCCTTCCCTTCCCGAACTTTGCGCTGTTGCCGGTGCAGGCGGCCGTGTTCGCGGCCGATGCGGTGCCAGCACACCTGGCCGGGGTTCCGGCCGTGAAGCCGGGCAGTCGGCCCGACGCCAAATAATCCAGTTCCATCTGTCATCCTGAGCCTGCGAAGGACCTTATCACATTCGCAGCGCTTGGGTAAAGAAAAACCTGAGGCAGGCAGCAGTGATAAGATGCTTCCTCCGTCAGCATGACAAAAGTTAATTTGGAAACCAACCAGCATTCCATCCTCCTCAGTCTCCAACCCGGCCGGCACGACGGCGACGGCCAGCGCGTGGCCGCCGACGCGACCCGCCACCTCGGGCTGGCTACCGGCCAGGTGCGCAGTGCGGCGCTCTACGCCGTGCGCTACCCCGGTCTCACCGAAAAGCAGCTGGCCGACTTCGCCGCCGCCTGCTTGCAAGACCCCGTGCTGCACACGGTCGCCATCGACCAGGTAGCCGCGCCGGAAGGTTTCAAAAGCTACATCCTGGTGGCCAAAGGCCCCGGCGTGACGGACGACGAGGGTACCTCGGCCCAGAACGCGCTCGGCGACTTCCTCAACGAGCCCATCGACACCCGCACGCAGCACATCTTCTCGAAGCGCCTGTACTTCGTTGAAAACGACCTGCCCGCCGCCGACCTGCGCCGCTTGGCCGAGGAGCTGCTGGGCAACAAGCTCATCAACCGCTTCGAGGTGGGCGCGGTGGCCGAGGGCATCCGCGACTTCACGCCGCGTCCCGGCGGCGGGGCCGACGCTCGAACCGAAACCGTGGCCCTGGGTGGCCTCAGCGACGAGCAGCTGCTGCAACTGAGCAAGGACAACGTGTACGCGCTCAACCTGCCCGAAATGCAGGCCATCCGCGACTACTTCGGCCAGGACAGCGTGCGCGAGCAGCGCCAGGGCCTCGGCCTGCCCGCCGACCCCACCGACTGTGAGATGGAGATTCTGGCCCAAACCTGGTCGGAGCACTGCAAGCACAAGGAGTTCAGCGCCGTTATCAAGTATAAAAATCACGAGACGGGGGCTGAGGAAGAGATTGACGGGCTGTTCAAGACCTTCATCAAAGGCGCGACCGCCGAGGTAGACCGCCAGTTGCGGGCCAACGGCAACGACTGGCTCATCAAGGTATTTTCCGACAACGCCGGCGCGGTGCGCATCAACCCTGAGTCGCTGTTCGTGTGGAAGGTCGAAACCCACAATTCGCCCTCGGCCATCGACCCCTACGGCGGGGCCATTACCGGCATCCTGGGCAACAACCGCGACCCGCTGGCTACCGGCATCGGGGGCGCGCGCTTGCTGTTCAATACCAACGTACTGTGCTTCGGCAATCCCGACTACGACGGCGAATTGCTGACCGGCCAGCTGCACCCGCGTCGCATTTTTGAAGGTGTGCGCAAGGGCATTGAGGACGGCGGCAACAAGTCGGGCGTACCCACGGTGAACGGGGCCATCGTATTCGACGACCGCTACCGGGGCAAGCCGCTCGTGTACTGCGGCACCGGCGCGGTGATGCCCATGCAGCTCGCGGGCAAAGACAGCTGGGAGAAAGTGATTCTGCCTGGCGACCGCATCATCATGGCCGGCGGCCGGGTGGGCAAGGACGGCATTCACGGCGCGACGTTCAGCAGCATCGAGCTGGACGAGGCCGCGCCCGCCACGGCCGTGCAAATCGGCTCGCCCATCACCCAGAAGCTGGCGATGGACTTCCTGCTGCTGGCCACCCGGCGCGGCCTCATCCGGTGCAGCACCGACAACGGGGCCGGCGGCCTCTCGTCGAGCATCGGCGAGCTGGCGACCATCTCGGGCGGGGCCATAGTGGAACTCGAAAAAGTACCCCTGAAATACCCCGGCCTGCGCCCCTGGGAGATTTTCCTGAGCGAGTCGCAGGAGCGCTTCACCCTGGCCGTGGAGCCCAATAAGCTCGACGAACTGCTGGCCCTGGGCCGCGAAATGGAAGTAGAGCTGACCGATATCGGCTTCTTCACCGGCGAGGGCTCGCTCGATGTGAAGTTTGATAACCAGCCCATTGCCGGCCTATCGCTGGAATTCCTGCACGACGGCGTGCCGCGCAAAACCCTGCTGGCCGAGTACGTGAAGCCCGAGGCCCAGGAGCCCGTCCTGCCCGCCGAGCTGGACTACAGCGACGCGCTGCTCAAGCTGCTGGGCTCGCTCAACATCTGCTCGCGCGAGTCGGTCATCCGGCAGTACGACCACGAAGTGAAAGGCCGCACAATCGTGAAGCCCCTCATGGGCGCCACCGGCCAGGCTCCGCAGGATGCCGCCGTGGTGCGCTTCAACTTTGAAAGCTGGGAAGGCGTGGCCGTGAGCAACGGCATCCTGCCCCGCCTGGGCGACCTCGACGCCTACCACATGTCGGCCGGCTCGTTCGACGAGGCCGTGCGGCAGATTATCTCGGTGGGCGGCAAGCTACCCAACCTCACGCCGGGCGACGGCAATTTCTGGTCGGTCAACGATAACTTCTGCGTGCCCGACTCGGTGTACGACCCCACCACCAACCCCGACGGCAAGCAGAAGCTCGCCAAGCTGGTGCAGATGTGCCAGGCCCTGCGCGACGCCTGCGCGGCCTACTGCATCCCGCTGACCTCGGGCAAGGACTCGATGAAAAACGACTTCAAGGCCGACGGGGTGAAAATCTCGGTGCCGCCGACCGTGCTCTACTCGATGACCGCCAAGGTCGAAGACGTGCGCCAGGTCGTGACTTCCGACTTCAAGCAGGCCGACGACGTTATCTACCTGCTCGGCGAAACCCACGACGAGCTGGGCGGCTCGGAGTTCTACCAGCTTTATAACGAGCTGGGGGCCAACGTACCCAAGGTTGACTTCGCCAAGGCCAAGGAGCTGTACACGCTCGTAGGCACGGCCAACGACCAGCAGCTCATCCAGAGCAGCCACGACCTCAGCGATGGCGGCCTGGCCGTGGCACTGGCCGAATGCACCTTCGGCCGCGAGGGCCTGGGCGCTCGCATCGAGCTAGCCGAAAGCGGCCTGTCGCCGGTAGCCCAGCTATTCTCGGAGTCGCACTCGCGCTTCGTGGTGACCGTTGCCCCGGAAGACGTGACCGCCTTCGAGAGCATCTTGAAAGAGCGCGCTACCCGCCTGGGCGTCGTGACCAACGACGGCCAGCTGCGCGTGCAGCACGGCGGCCACGAGCTGCTGAACGCCGCCACCCACGCCCTGCGCACCGCCTGGACCAACGGCCCGGTAAATCAAACGATTGGCCTGGAGGCCAGTGAGATTGCTAAGAGCTGAGATATAAGACGTTAGACATGAGACATGAGAATTTTCTGTTAAGCTTTCTCATGTCTCATGTCTAACGTCTCACGTCTCAAACTCTAAAGTAAAATTGAAAAGCAATGACTGACACACTAATCCAGGCTCCTAAAGCCCTCATCCTAACCGGCTTCGGCATCAATTGCGAAGAGGAAATGGCCGCCGCCTACCGCTTGGCGGGCGGCGAGGCCACCATCGTGCACCTCAACGAGGTGCTGCACGGCCGAGTGAGCATCCACGATTTTGACATTCTGAACTTCCCCGGCGGTTTCTCCTTCGGCGACGACCTGGGCTCGGGCGTGGTGCTGGCCAACAAGCTGCGCTACCGCCAAACCGGGGCCGACGGCCGCACGCTGCTCGCCGACATCCGCGAGTTCGTAGCCGCCGGCAAGTTCGTGCTCGGCATCTGCAACGGCTTCCAGGTGCTGGTGAAGCTCGGGCTGCTGCCCAACCTGGGCGGTGACTTCCAGCCCGAGGTCACGCTGACCCACAATGCCAGCGGGCGCTACGAAGACCGCTGGGTGCGCCTCCGGGTGAATCCCGGCACGAAAGTGCCCACGCCCTTCCTGAGCGACCTGACGTTCTTCGACGTGCCCGTGCGCCACGGCGAGGGCCGCTTGGTAGTGCCCGACTCGGCCACCCGCGAGCGCATCAGCGCGCTGGGCCTCAACTGCCTGTCTTACGCCGATGGCGACGACCAGGAAACCGGTACCTACCCGCTCAACCCCAACGGCGCGGACCTGAACTGCGCTGGCCTGACCGACCCCACGGGCCACATCTTCGGCCTCATGCCGCACCCTGAGGCGTACCTGGCCGGCTGCAACCACCCCGACTGGGGCCTGAAGAAGCGCCGCGGCGAGCTAAAGGAAGAAGGGGAGGGCCTGGCGATTTTCAAGAACATCGTTACGCACCTCACCCGCCGGACCCAGGAAGTCAGCGCGCCTGCCACCCATGCATAAGTTATTCGGTATGAACACGCTCCCGCATTTCGCTACCCCCCAGCTCCAGCTTTTGCACCGTGGCAAAGTCCGCGACAGCTTCCGCATCGACGACAGCACCCGCCTCATCGTGGTGTCGGACCGCCTCTCGGCCTTCGACTCGGTGCTCGAAACGGCCATCCCGAACAAAGGTGCGGTGCTCAATGGGCTAGCCAACTTCTGGTTTGAGAAAACGGCCCACATCATCCCCAACCACGTGAAGGGCATGGTGGATGCCAACGCCATGCTGGTGAAGGAAGCCCAGCCCATCAAGGTGGAGATGGTAGTGCGCAACTACCTCACTGGCTCGATGCTGCGCGGCTACCAGAGCGGCCAGCGCACGTTTTCGGGCGTGACCGTGCCCGACGGGCTGACCAAGCACCAGCAGTTCCCCACGCCCATCGTGACGCCGACCACCAAGGAGGAATCGGACCGCGAAATCACCCCCGAAAACCTCGTGAGCGAGGGCTGGGTAAGCCAGGAATTGTACGACAAGATGGCCGAAAAGGCGTTGGAGCTGTTCAAAGTTGGCTCCGACTTGCTGGCGGCGCAGGGCATCATTCTGGTCGATACCAAGTATGAATTCGGCCTGCTGGACGGCGAGCTGATTCTGATCGACGAAATCCACACGCCCGACTCATCGCGCTTTTGGAGCGCCGCCGACTACGCCCAGAACCCCGAGGGTGCCGAGCAGATGGATAAGGAGTACATCCGCCAGTGGCTCATTGCCAATAAGAAGGATGGTGCCTACCCCCGCGCCCTCACCCCCGAGGTAACGCAGGAGGCCGTCAATCGCTACCTCGACATCTACCAGCGCATCGTGGGCCAGCCCCTGGCCACGGCCGGTGATACCGAGGACGTAACCGAGCGCCTGACCCGCAACTTGGTAAAGGCTGGCTTATTAAAGTAGCAGTGCGGAATCAAAAGCACTGTAAATACACCCGCTACAATGGAGGCAACGCAAGCTGAAAAGTTGGTAGACAGCTACATTGAAGCCTAC
The DNA here is from genome assembly GCA_913778455.1 of uncultured Hymenobacter sp. Classification (GTDB taxonomy): domain Bacteria; phylum Bacteroidota; class Bacteroidia; order Cytophagales; family Hymenobacteraceae; genus Hymenobacter. The sequence goes on from CAJYVK010000080.1 coordinate 5,901, forward strand.
AATAGCTTCGACGTGCCCGGCATGCTGGCTTGCCTGCATCCTGACGTGCAGTTTGAGCACTCGACCAACGGCGACGTAACGGTGCGGCTAGATGGTAAGGCGGCTTTCGAGGCGCAGGCTACCCGGGCGGCTGCCTGGTTTTCGGAGCGCACGCAGCGCATTACGGCCTTTCGCTGGCAAGACGAGCAAGCCGAGGTAGCCATTGACTACTTCGCCCTTACCGCGGCGGACTTGCCCAATGGCATACCGGCGGGTACCACCCTGCAATTCTCCGGTCGTTCCGTTTTCTCGTTTCGGGGTGAGTTAATTGCTTTCATTCAAGATTTTAGTTAAAGATTTTTTCCTCGTAACGTGAGCGGCAACACGCAACAACTCGTTCTCCTCGGCTCCGGTGCCCGCGAGCACGCCCTGGCTACCAAGCTCCGTCAAGACGGCGCAACCGTGCACGTGCTGCCCGGCAACGCCGGCATTCCCGGCAGCGTGGCTAGCATCAGCGCCACCGATTTTCCGGCCATCAAGCGCTTCTGCGAGGAGCACGGCGTCAAGCTTATCGTGGTGGGGCCAGAAGCCCCGCTGGCCGCTGGCGTGGCCGACTACTTTCTCGATACCGACATCCGGGTATTCGGCCCGCGTCGGCAGGCGGCGACGCTTGAAAGCTCGAAGGTGTGGAGCAAGGACTTCATGCGCCGCCACGGCATCGCCACGGCCCGCGCTTGGAGCTACCGCAGCGACCAGTTTGCCGAGGCGCAGGCGCAGGCCGAGGAGCTGGCTGGCCACGTAGTAATTAAGTACGACGGCCTGGCCGCTGGTAAGGGCGTGTACGTGTGCAGCTCGGTAGACGAGGCCACGGCCGCCCTCACCGAGCTGCGCAGCCTGCACGAAGGCTGGTTCAGCTTCCTGCTCGAAGAAAAGCTGACGGGCCCCGAGGTGAGCCTCATTGGCCTCACCGATGGCAACCGCATCCGGCTGCTGGCTCCGTCGCAAGACCACAAGCAATTGTTGGCGGGCGACGAAGGCCCCAACACGGGTGGCATGGGTGCCTATTGCCCAGTGCCCTTCCTGGATGATAACTGGCTGGCCGCCATTCGCAAAGACATCATCGATCCCACGCTGCGCGGCCTGCAAGCCGAGCCGTTCGACTTCGTGGGCTTCCTGTACTTCGGCGTGATGCTGACGCCCAGCGGCCCCAAGCTGCTCGAATACAACGTGCGCCTCGGCGACCCCGAGGCCGAGGTTATCCTGCCCGCGCTGGAAAGCAGCCTGCTGGAGCTGATCGAAGCCACGCTCGACGGCACCTTGGCCCAGACGGTCACTAAGCAGCGTCCCGGCGCCTTCGTAGGCGTGGTGCTGGCCTCGGGTGGCTACCCGGCGGCGCAGTTCCCGACCGGCTTTCCCATTCACGGTATCGGCAACCAGGGCCAGGACACCCAGGTGTTTGTGGGCGGTGTGAAGGCGGGCGCGCAGCCCGGCGAGCTGCTCACCAACGGTGGCCGAGTAGCGGTAGTCGTATCCCACGGCCCCGATCTGCCCACCGCCGTGCAAGTGGCCTACGCCGAAGCGGAACTAGTTTATTTCCAAGACAAATACGTGCGCCCCGACATCGGCCAGCGCCCCGCGCCGCTGCTCGAAACCAGCGCTTACTAAATGACCGACCACCGTTCTGCCCGTCTTGCCATCCTGCTTTCCGGTCGCGGCTCCAACATGCTCGCCCTGGCCGAATCGGTGCGCGCGGGCGTGCTACGCGGCGTGGCCGAGATCGCGGTAGTGTTCAGCAACGACCCAGCGGCTCCCGGCCTGGAATCGGCCGCCGCGCTGGGCCTGCCCACGGCCAGCCTGCCCTCCAAGGGCCGCAAGCGCGAGAGCTTCGACCTGGAAGCCGTGGACGTCCTGCGTAGCTACCAGCCCGACTACGTGGTGCTGGCGGGCTACATGCGGGTGCTGTCGCCGGCCTTCGTGCGGGCCTTCGCGGGCCGCATCGTCAACATCCACCCCGCCGATACCCACCAGCACCAGGGCCTGCACGCCTACGAGTGGGCCCACGACAACCGCCTGCCCGAAACCAAAATCACCGTGCACTTGGTTGACGAGGGCCTCGATACGGGACCAATTTTAGCTCAGCGGGCCGTAAATTTGGTAGGAGCTGATACCCTGGCCGAAGTGCAACGCCGGGGCTTGGCCGTGGAACACGTCTTGTACGCCGAAACGCTACGCGATTTAATCAAAGAGTTTACCTCGTCACGCTGAGCATGCTGTACATCGAGCAGTGATGCGGCGCAGCCAAAGCATGACGCAACAGGATAGCTACCCCGCTCTACCCCATCCTTCCCGACTACTCCTCAATTCATAATTCATACCTCATAATTCATAATTAAAATTATGTGTGGCATTGTAGGCTTTCACGGACCTGAGCCCGTGGTGGGCGACATGATTATCGGCCTTACCGCCTTGCAGCACCGCGGGCAGGATGCCGCTGGCATCGCCACGTTCGACGGCGACGCCTTCCACCTGCACAAGGGGCAGGGCTTGGTGAACGACGTATTCCGCCCCAAGGTGGTGAAAAAGCTGACCGGCAACACCGGCATCGGGCACGTGCGCTACACCACGCAGGGGGCCAACGACTCCGACCTGGCGCAGCCGTTCACCACGAGCTATCCCTTCGGGCTGGCAATGGTGCACAACGGCAACGTGATCAACTTCCGCGACGTGGCCAAGCTGCTGCACGAGAAGTACCACGTGCTGCCCAAGACGACCAACGACCTGGAACTCATTATGTACACCTTCGCCTCGGAGCTGCGGGTGAAGGACTTGGACCGGATTTCAGTAGTCGATATCTTCGATGCCGTGGAAACCACCCAGGAACTGGTGAAGGGCGCTTATGCGACCGTGACGGTTATTGCCGGCCACGGCCTGCTGGCCTTCACCGACCCGCTGGGCATTCGCCCGCTGGTGATGGGCCGCCGCGACACGCCCGAAGGCCCCGTGTATGCCTTCGCCTCGGAAAGCACCTGCTTCGATTACCTCGACTTCGAGTTTGTCGAGAACGTAGGGCCGGGCCAGGCGATCTTCATCGATCAGAATTTCCAGGTTCACTACAAGAACCAGCCGGCGCTGCCCAAGGCGTTCTGCGTGTTTGAGCAGATCTATTTCGCCCGCGAAGACTCCACTATCCACGGCCGCCTCGTGGCCCGCGAGCGCGTGCGCCTCGGCAAGATTATCGCCCGCAAGGTGGTCGATGCCGGCCTCAAGCCCGATATGGTGATCGACGTGCCCAGCAGCGGCTATTTCTCGGCCTCGGGCCTGGCCGAAGCCATCGGCGTGCCCTACCGCCGCGCCATGGTGAAAAACAACCACATGGGCCGCTCCTTCATCGTGCCGACCCAGGCCGGCCGCGAAGACGTGGTGAAGAAGAAGCTCAACCCCATCCGGGCATTCGTGGAGGGCAAAAAAGTAGCCGTGGTGGACGACAGTATCGTGCGCGGCACTACATCGCGCCGCATTGTGCGGCTGCTGCGCGAAGCCGGAGCCCGCGAAGTGTACTTTATTTCGAGCGCCCCGCCCATCGTGTCGCCCTGCATCTACGGCATCGATATGGCCATGAGCACCGAGCTGATTGCAGCCAACTACACGGAGGAGGAAATCTGCCGCTTCATCGAGGCTGATAAAGTCATCTACCAAGACCTGAGTGACTTACAAGATCTCTTCGCCGAGGAGCGCGGCTTCGGCGGCTCGTGCTTCGCCTGCTTCACCGGCCAGTACCCGACCGGCGACGTGACGCGCTACCTGCGCCACATCCAGGAGGAGCGCCAAAGCCACCGCGAGCCGGAGAAAACGCTGTCGGTAAGTGCCAAGGCACCCGCGCCGACTGAGCATTAAGCACCTGGTATCGTGAACGGTTACCTCGCTCTCGGGTGGCTATTGATGGAATATCTGCTGTTGATGGAATTCCAAAAGTGGCTGGGTCCCTGGGTTGCGCTAGTGCTCTCACTAGCAGTAAGTCTGACAATAATAGCTAGTTACTTTTACTTGAGGTACTTCGTTCCGTTGCGAAAAAAGGAGCCGGGGTTTGAGTTTGTGTACGTGGAAGATGATGGCAAAGTCCGCGAAGTATCGGAAGATGACCAGCGCTATCTGAACACTGCTTTTTGGCCCGGTGATGGTGGTAGACCTTATATCAAAACGCGATACCAAAACCGAGATGGCTGGGGTAGTGTGAGCGGTTTTATTCCTCGGCGTAGAGTTCCGCGCCGGATAGCTATCAGCCCACATATCCCAACCAATCAGCCGAAAGCCACATCTTAATTATTGTCAATAATTTAATGCCCATACCGCCGTGGCTCTCTTCTCTATTAGGGAAGGACCTAGGGGTGGGATTACCCGCAATGAACAACGCCCAAAACCCCGACGCCGGCTATTCTATCGACCTCGGCAATGCCGCCTCGAAAAACGCCTACAACTGGTCGAAAAAGACGTTTGCTACCCGCGCCGGCCTGCCCGGCGAGCCCGCCCGCGACCTCGACGGGGGCTTCAGCAATGAAATCCGCTTCGGCCAAGAGCGTCTGGGCATCAGCTCGGACGGTATCGGGACCAAAATCGAGCTGGGCGAGCGCCTCGACAAGTACGACACGCTGGGCTACGACCTAGTGGCCATGACCGCCGACGACCTCATCGCGGCCGGCTTCGTGCCCACCAACCTATCAAACATCATCGACGTGAACACCCTCGACTACGACGTGGTCGACGAAATGATGCGCGGCCTGCACGACGCCTGCCAGTTCTCGAAAATCGCCATTACCGGCGGTGAGATTGCCGAGCTGGGCAACCGCATCGGGGGTTTCCCCGGGGCCCGCATGAACTTCAACTGGTGCTCGACGGCCATCGGCGTATTGCACCCCAGCCTGGCCCAGCCCCTGAGCGGCGCTACCGCCCAGGCTGGCGACGCCGTGGTGGCTTTGCGCTCGCCCTCGTTCCGCTCCAACGGCTACTCGCTGGCCCGCAAGACCTTGCAGCGCCTCTTCGGTGACAACTGGCATACCCAAGCTTACGACGGCACCGACGCCGACCAGTACGCTACCTGGGGCGAGGCCCTGCTCGCGCCCTCGCTCATCTACGCGCCCGCCCTCACGGCGGTGCTCGACGCCGGCCTGCCCCTGCGCGGCGCGGCCCACATCACGGGCGGCGGCGTAGCCGATAACTTCAAGCGCGTGCTCAAAAATGGCCTCGGCGCGGTGCTCGATAATCTCTTCGCGCCCCTGCCCGCCATGCAGCGCCTCTGCGAAATCGGCAACATCAGCCCCGAAACCGCCTACCTCTACTGGAACATGGGCAACGGCATGCTGCTCGTCGTAGCTCCCGAGGCCGCCGAAGCCACCGTGCAGCAACTCGCCCAAAGCGGCTACCGGGCCCAAGTGGCTGGCTACCTCACCGCCGAAGCCGGCGTGACGCTGCGCGTCGCGGCCGGCGAGCTGAAGTACGAATAGTACTCTGCCGCAGCATGAATCACTCGAAATTGATATGCTTTGCGTTCGCACTAACTTACCTATTAGTGAGCTGTGAGTCGAAGAAGGATATTAATCGAAATTCTTTAAGTAGTGGTAGCCAGCTAGAATATCAGGCGACTGGAAAAATGAACAAAGAGGAATTCTGGCGAGTAATTGACTTCGCAAACCAACAAGCAAAAGGTGACGAGCAATTATTTGAAAACCTGCTTGTCCAAAACCTAAGTCACTATTCACCAGAAGGCATAATAGAGTTTGAGTGCATCTTAGAACAGCAACTCCTAGATGCCGATGATTTCAAAATCATGGCTGCGCAAAAGATTATAGAAGGTTCTGTAACAGACGATTCTTATCTTTATTTCCGCTGCTGGCTGATTCGTCAGGGAAAAAAGGTGTTTGAGGAAGCACTTCGTAATCCTGATTCCTTGGTTTCTATTGATACAGAAGGAATTGTTGCAGAATTTGAGCCACTGCTTTACTACTCTACTCAAGCCTATGAGAATAAGACAGGTAAGAGAGAGGAAGACGAAAGCTTTCCACGGAATGTAGCATCCGCACGGGGATTGAATTACGACAGCGCAACAGAAACAAAAGGCGAAGATTGGACAGAAGAGCAGTTACCTGCTCTTCTGCCAAAGCTTTGGGCTAAATACAATTAAAAAAGCTCTACGCCGGCCGCACTGGCCGCTCCTCCAGCATCAGCTTCAGCTAGGTGCGGAACTTGGGTAACACTTCATGGTCGCAGCCGCTCATCAAATGTTAGCGGTACCACCGAAACTACTTGCACTTGAGGCATGAGTGGGTGCTGCGGGTTGAGCAGCACATTGCGACTAGGGGAGTTAGGGAATACCTTGGAGGGCACGGCAAAGCCAACGTAGGGGTTACTAGCTTGCAGCCGCGGCAACAGGAAGCGAGCTAAATCCGTGGAGGCTGACTGCTGCCAGTCGGGTGGTAAATCAGCTTCGGCAATGGTTTCGATAGCAATGGCGGGCACCTCAATGGTAATTAAAACATAAGGCGGTAAGTCGCTGAGAGGCGTGCCGTCGAGATGCACCAGCGTTTCGAGTAGCGCTAACTCTGGCGAAGTTGAAGTATACACCAGCGGTACACCCTCTGGATTCCAGCGCCCGCCGTACAAGCGGGCACCCTCCCCACTGAGGGCACTAGCGGCAAACCGTTTTGTTTGAATACGGTAGACGTGCGGCATTAAGGAGAATAGATTCGACCCAAAATTATTGGGTAGCTTCCAGCAATTTATTGGGTGCTATTAGCTGGTTAGCTATATACGCCATAAGCCATGCGGCCCAGTAGTTGGTCTACCACCCGGAAGCCAGTCACGGTATCCAATAGCTGCAAAGGAGACTGCTGCTGAAGCAAAGGCAGCGGCCGGCGCAGCCAGCGATTGAATTTGCCCTGATCTTCAAACACCTCTATCCCATGATTGGCCAGGGCTTGTAGCAGTAGTAATCGCTCGGCCTGAGCCTTAGTGAAGGCTAGCGTTTTTTCAGAGGGCTTGGCCCCTAGCTGCCGCGCAAAGGTTCGTTCGGCCGTGGCCAGCACCAGGGCCATTTCGTGTAGCGTTAGATCCAGCTTGGCCGCCAATTGCCGTGCGTGTTGTTGCCCAGCTTCCAGCGACCACCCGGTGCGTACCTGTTCCACAAAGCGCACGCCGGTAGCGGTGGCTATGGGTATTGACGTGACGGTATCGCGTACTGCCGGAGTAGCTGCTATGCGGTTGTCAGGCTGGGAGCCAGCGAAGCCGCCGACTGATGCAGAAGTGCCGCCAAGATGATGCATAATCTTTGCCAATTAGCGCTAAGGTAACTGCCAATTGGCATTACAACGCCAAGTGATAAGAGATAGTTTACGCCGGCCGCACCGGCCGCTTCTCCAGCATCAGCTGCGTGCGGAACTCGTGGAGCGCCTGCTCCAGGCCCACCGGGTACACATGAGGATTGAGGTAGCGGCGGATGCTGGGGTCGAGGCTAGTGACTTCCTGGCGAGCGTGGGCGCGGCTTTCGGCCAGGGAGGGGAGGGGCTGCACGAGGCGGCCCTGGCGCAGCACCGGGGCCAGCAGGTCGCGGAAGGGCGCGCCGGGGCGCACGGGGCGGCGGCGCGTAGCATCGGCGGGGTCGAGGATGGTGGGGGCCTCGGGTAGGGGCGCAGGGGCCGCCACGTTATAAATCATGTCGGCACGGGGCTGGCCGTGGTCGCCCAGGTAGCGGCGCACTTGCAAGATACCGGGGATGCTGGTCTTCACCTGCTGCTCGGAGAGCTTGATGGTGAAATCCCAGCCCTGGCCATCGGCGGTGCGCAGGGCCGCCAGCTTGTATACCCCGCCGAGGGCCGCCTGATTGTAGGCCGTCACGAGCTGGGTGCCCACGCCCCAAGTATCGATGCGGGCGCCCTGCTGCTTGAGGCTGGTGATGAGGTTTTCCTCCAAATCATTGCTAGCCACGATGCGGACTTTCTCCAGACCCGCCGCATCGAGCAGCTTGCGGGCCTCCTTGGAGAGGTAGGCCAGGTCGCCCGAGTCGAGGCGAATGCCGCCGAGCTCGTGGCCGTTCTTGCGCATCTCCAGGGCCACTTCAATGGCGTGGCGCACGCCGTCGAGGGTATCGTAGGTATCGACGAGGAATACCGAGTCGTCGGGAAAGGCGTCGGCGTAGGCTCGGAAGGCCGCCAGCTCGCTTTCGTAGGTCATGACCCAGCTGTGGGCATGGGTGCCGCGCACCGGGATGCCGTAGCGCTGGCCAGCCAGCACGTTGCTGGTGGCGTCGGCCCCACCGAGGTAGGCCGCCCGGCTGGCCCCGAGGCCGCCATCGGGTCCCTGGGCGCGGCGCAGGCCAAATTCCAGCACGGCATCGTCGGGACCGGCGGCGTCGCGCACGCGGGCTGCTTTGGTGGCGATGAGGGTCTGGAAATTGACGAGCGTGAGTAGCGCCGTTTCGACCAGCTGAGCTTGCAGCAGCGGCCCCTGCACCCGCACCAGCGGCTCATTACCGAATACTACCGTGCCCTCAGCCACGGCATCTACGTCGCAGGTGAATTTCAGCTCCTTCAAATAAGCCAGAAACTCGTCGGGGAAGAGCCGGCTGCCCTTGCCGCCCGTGAGGCTGGCCAGGTAGGCAAGGTCATCATCCGAAAAGCGGAGCGTTTCGAGGTAATCGACGGCCAGCGCCAGCCCCGCTGCCACTGCGTAGCCGCCCGCAAACGGTGCCTTGCGGAAATACAGGTGAAACACCGCCTCACGCTCGTGCAGGCCCTGCTTCCAGTAGCCGTAGGCCATCGTGAGCTGGTAGAGGTCGGTAAGCAAAGCCAGCGAGGGCTGGTAAAGGCCGGAGAGAGGTGCGCTGTTCATGGTCGCAAAGCAAGGCAGGAAAACTGAGATGAAGGCCCATACGTGGAGTAGCCTGCTGAAGGCCGGGCTAATTCACCCGCTTGCTACTTCTGGGGCGCTACCTTTCCCGCGTGAAAACTGACAACGCTTTGCAGCCTTGGCTGCACCGACTAGGCCACTTGCCGGCTACCCTGCGCCTGGTAATTGGCGCGGTGGTGGGCGTAATCGCCTGGGCGCTCGCTCCGGTTCACTATGAGCCGCTGGTACGCCTCATCATTGGCTGGGATGCCTTCGGCATCATTGCGCTGGCTCTTATTTGGGTGGCCATCTACACGGCCGACGCGGCCCGCATTCGGGCCGTGGCTGCCTCCGAAGATCTGAGTCGGCTGCTGAGCTTCCTGTTCGTGCTGGTGGCGGCGGCAGCCAGCCTGCTGGCCGTGGTAGTACTGCTGGGTACGAGCCACGGCCTGCCCCCGGGCGTGCTGGCCCGCCACATCGCCCTGAGCGCCGTGGCGGTGGCGGCGTCCTGGCTGCTGGTGCACACGGTATTTACGCTGCGCTACGCCCACCTCTACTACGACGCTCGGCCCGACGGCGCCGACGTGGGCGGCCTCGACTTCCCGGGCGGCGAGAAAGAGCCTAACTACTTCGACATCGCCTACTTCGCCTTTGTGATAGGCATGACGGCCCAAACGGCCGACGTGGGTATCAGTGGCCGCCCCCAGCGCCGGCTAGCCCTGCTGCACGGCCTCATCTCATTCGTTTTCAACACTACCCTAGTAGCGCTAGTCATCAACGGCGTAGCAAGTATCCTGTAAGCTGGTGAGTGGTGAAGTGGTGAGTGGTGAATAATGATTAACCATTCACTACTCACTATCTCACCCCTCACCATCTCACCTAAAAGAGGCTGCCTTGCACTTGTTGCGGGATGAGCCGGGGCGGTGGTACCGCGATGCCCGTTAGTTCCTGCATGCGGGCCAGGAAGTGCTGCGTCCAGAGCGGGGCGTGGCGCACATCTTTTTGATGGATAAAGACATAGGCTGAGTGGAGGCCCTGCGCGTACCACTCGGCCAGGCGCGCGGCCCACGCGTCGGCCCGCTCGTAATCGCTGGGTACCAAGCCGTGGCCGTTGAAGCGGATAAAGGTAATCGGGGTGGTGAGGCGCTGGGCCAGTACATCGCGCGTACCAGCGGCCCGGCTCCAACGGCCGTGCACCATCGCTGGCGTCCACCCCGGCGGGGTTGTCGT
>CAJYVK010000081.1 GCA_913778455.1 uncultured Hymenobacter sp.
CCCAGCGGCGTATACCTGCTGCGCCTCGATACGCCGGCTGGCACCCTCGTCAAGAAGCTGACCGTGGAGTAGCCGACACTAGCAGCAGCGGTCAGGAACCTTGATTCCTGGGCCCTGGCTGTTGCCAAACAAAAACGCTTGCCAGTCGTGGCAAGCGTTTTTTGTTTGGTGGCCTCTATCCTATTCCCCAGGTTGGCTTGCCTGCTTAATCTAGGGGTGTAACACCAAGCTCCAGCTTGGTGATCTACTCGGCAAGCGTACCCGGACGCCTCACCAAGCCGGCGCTTGGTGTTACAGCGCCTGCCTTACTTATTGAAGCCGTACAGGATGCTTTTTCCCCACGTCTGTCAGGCTGAGCTTGCCGGAGCATGACTGAACGTGCCTAATTGAGTGGCCTTCCTAAAGAGTTGCGTTACCCTCAGAAGCGCGGAGGTAAGCAAACACTGCAAAATCTTACTGATTGCTTACCTCAGTTTACTCAGGCAGCTATGTTCAATAACTCCTTTAACTTAAAAGGACCTTTGTCCAGCCACCGACTATTAAGCTGACTTCGCGTCCGGCGACACTGCGGCCAGCAGCCAGCGCTCCGCCTCCGGCGCGGCTTCGAATCGTTTGAAGATAAACCCGGTCGGCGCGGTACTCACCACCGACTGCGTGGAGAGCCGGTGCATGGGGTCGGCCCCCTCCACGATGGCGCAGTGCCGGGTGTGGCTGCGGGCGATGGCGCGGGGTATCCAATCCTCCGTAAGCCAGCGCTGGGCCTCCAGCGGCAGCGGCGCCCGCTGGCCGTGTTCCGACAGCACGCGCCGGCAGTCGGTGCTAATCAGCAACTCCAACACTTGCTCGTAGTAAGCCTGGATGATCGCCACCGGCAGGCGGCCCGCCGCCCAGGCCAAGCGCACGTAGCCCGCGGGGTGGTAATAGAGTTGGCCGGCCTGATTTTCAAAATAGAGAGTAAGCTGAGCGCGAGGCATCATAAATAAATCACAAGAGAACGTAGTTAGTCAAAGATACGGCCCAATGGGGGTTACGTTTGCGCGTAATACCGTAGTATTGTGGCCGTGACGACTGCTACCCTGCCTTTGGCCCCGGCCCTCGCCCCCTCTGGTTCTTACTCGCCCGGCCTGCACGTGCTGGCCACCTTCGGCGCGCCGGCCGGGCGGCTGCGCGACGCGGCGGGCAGCCGGCAGTTTTTCGCGGCGCTCGTGGCCCGGCTGGGGCTGTGCTGCGTGGGCGAGGCCTACCACGAGTTTGCGGAGAACGGGGGCTTTACGGGGGTGCTGGCGCTTACCGAGTCGCACCTCAGCATTCACACCTGGCCCGAGCACGGGCTAGCGACGTTCGACGTGTTCCTATCCAATTTTCGGCAGGACAACCACGGCACCGTGCGCCGGGTGTACGCCGAAACGCTGGCATTTTTCGAGGGCCACGAGCAGGCGTACGCCGAAGTACTGCGATGAGCGAGCTGACGCCCTTTGTCCCCATCGACCGGGCAATTTGCCCGAGGTGCAGCACCCAGCTGCCGTGCCATAACCCGGCCAGCAGCCGGTATTTTGCCTGCGGCCGGTGCCACACGTATTTCTGGTCGGTGCCCGAGGCCGTGGGCCGGGCGCAGTTCCGCGACGTGTTTAAGCAGGTGTGCGTGCCCGGCCCCAGCCTGCCGCTGGGCCAGGTAGCGGAGCTGGGCGGCTACCGCTGCCGCGTGACGGGCTACCAGGTGCGCGGCGAGAAGCAGGACCAAGCGGCCGAGTGGCGCGAGTACCAGCTCACCCCCGCCACTCCGCTGCCCGGCGACGAGCTGCCGCTCGATTTTCCGTTGCAGCTAGCCGAGTACCAGGGGCACTGGCTGCTAATACGCCGGGCGGTGGAGTATCCAGCACGCCTCCCAGCCAACGGCGAATGGACTGACGCGACCGGCCGTCTCTTTCGAAAGTGGCACCGCTACCAGCCTGTCATCCGCGAGGCGCGGGGCGAATTCGACTGGGACATTCTGGAAGATGAAAAGCTGGAGATAGAGGAGTTTACCGCCCCGCCCTACTTGCTTACGTGTGAGCAGCGGGGCCGCGAAGCCCCCACCTGGTACCTGGCTCAGCACCTGGAGCCGGAGCAGGTGGCGGCGGCCTTTGCCTTATCGCCCAGCGACCTGCCCACCCGCCAGGGCATTGGCGCGGCCCAGCCCGGCCCGGCCCAGGAATGGCCTCAGCTCAAGCGCCTGGCCCTGGGCGCGGTGGGCGTGCTCACGGCCCTGCAACTGGTTTTCAGCTTCCGCCCGCAGGGCAGCCACTCCCCCGCCGAATTCACCATCACCGAGGCCGCGCCCGGGGCCAACATCCAGATGCTGGTCTCACCGTCGTTTGCAATCAACGGCTCGAACACGCTCGACATCGAGCTGGCGGCTCCCAACCTCACCAACCACTGGGTGGAAGTCACGGCCAGCCTCGTGAACGAGCAAACCGGCCGGGGCTACGAGTTTACCCGCGCCCTCGAATACTACGAGGGTGTGGAAGATGGTGAAAGATGGAGCGAGGGTAGCCGCACCGCCGAGGCGACGCTCAGTGCCGTGCCCGCCGGCCGCTACCACTTCAACCTCTATCCCTCGGTAGACCCCGGCACCGGCTCGACCCCGCTCACCCTGCGCCTGCGCGAGGACGCCGCCCCGTGGTCCAACTACTTCCTGGCCCTGCTGGGCATCGGGCTGCTGCCGCTGGGCGTGCGCTGGCGGCGCCGCAGCTTCGAGGTCGAGCGCTGGGAAAACAGCGATTTCAGCCCCTACGCCTCTGCCGAAAGCTAACCGCCCCCTCTCATGCCTGATTTTTTTCGTCCCTACTGGCTGGCCATCCGCCGCTGGCCCATGTACTCTGGCCTGATCCTGCTCATCCTGCTGGGCTTCGGGTGGACGGGCCTGCGCGGGGCCCGCATCCTGGGCGACGACAACGAGAGCACCGAAAGCGCCGGCGGGGCGGGCAACAGCCTCACCGGCCGCGGGGGCAGCCACGGCGGTCACGGCACCTTTTACCATAAGTAGCCCTTGCCTTTTTCTATGGAATACCTCAACCCCAAGGCCCTCACCGCCTCCGTCGTGTACTCGCTGCTGGGCATCGTCATTCTGCTGCTCAGCTTTTACTTGTTTAATAAGCTGACGCCGGGCACCCTGCGCCGCGAAATTCTGGAAGAGCACAACACGGCGCTGGCCATCATCGCGGCGGCTTTCATGCTGGCGGTGGCGGTGATCATCAGCGCGGCCATTCATGGGTGAGGAATCGGTACTGACGCGCCGGCGACGCGCCCGGGCCGTCCAGCTGGCCCACGCCAGCGCCGCGGACGCCCCCCGGCCGGCCCTGCTGCTGGGCTCGGTGGCCGTGATTGCCACCTGCGGCCTACTCTACGAGCTGATTGCCGGCACGCTGGCCTCGTACCTGCTCGGCGATTCGGTGACGCAGTTTTCGACGGTCATCGGGGTGTACCTCTTCAGCATGGGCGTGGGCTCGTGGCTGTCGCGCTACCTGGGCGGGCCGCTGCTGCGCTGGTTTATCCGCCTCGAAATCCTGGTGGGACTGGTGGGCGGGGCCTCGGCCCCGCTGCTGTTCGGGCTGTTTGCGCACGTGGGCTCGTTTCGGGTGCTGCTCTACGGGTTGGTGGGCCTGCTGGGCACGCTAGTCGGGCTCGAAATCCCGCTGCTGCTGCGCATTTTGCAGGGGCGGCTGGCATTTAAGGAATTAGTAGCGCGCGTATTCACCTTCGACTACGTGGGCTCGCTGCTGGCGGCGGTAATCTTTCCGCTGGTGCTCGTACCCCGGCTGGGGCTGGTGCGCACGGCCCTGCTGTTTGGGGCCCTGAACGTGGTGGTGGCGGGCGTGAGCCTGCTGTCCTTCGCCGAGACGCGGCCCTACCGGCGGCGCTACCTGGTCCTCATCGCCGGGGCGCTGCTGGCGCTGGGCGCGGGCGTGGTCGGGGCCGAGCGCATCCAGCGCTACGCCGAGGGCGAGGTTTTCCAGGATACCGTTATCTACGCCCAGAGCACGCCTTACCAACGGCTGGTACTCACCGGCAACCACCGGGGCGAGCTGCGGTTGTTTCTGAACGGCAATCTCCAGTTCAGCTCGGCCGACGAGTACCGCTACCACGAGGCACTGGTGCACCCGGCGATGCAAGACCGGCTGCTGGCCCACCGCATCCTGGTGCTGGGCGGCGGCGACGGTCTGGCCGTGCGCGAAATCCTGCGCTACCCGCAGGTGCAGCAGATTTGCCTCGTTGACCTCGACCCGGCCATGACCAAGCTCTTCCGCAGCAATCAACTGCTGCGCAGGCTGAATCAAAACTCGCTGCACTCGCCCAAGCTCGAAATCCACAACGCCGACGCCTACGCCTGGCTGCGCCAGGATACCGCCCGCTACGACGTGGTTTTCGTCGATTTTCCCGACCCGGGCAACTACTCCATCGGCAAGCTGTACTCGACGGCCTTTTACCGCACGCTGCGCCAGCGGCTGCGGCCCGGTGGGCTGGTGGTGGTGCAGGCTACCTCGCCCTACGTGGCCCGCCGGGCCTACTGGTGCGTAGTGCACACCTTACAAGCCAGCGAGTTTACTACCGTACCCTACCACGCCTACGTGCCCTCGTTTGGCGAGTGGGGCTACGTGTTGGCCCAGGCCCAGCCCGGCTCCTGGCGGCCCGATGGCGTGGCCCTGCCGCACAATCTGCGTTTCGTTACGCCGGCCGTCGTCGGCCAGCTCCGCGCCTTTCCGCCCGACATGAGCGAGGTTCCTACCGAGATTAATCAGCTTAATAACCAAGCCCTGGTGCGGTATTTTGAGGAAGAATGGGGACCGTACGGGCAGTAGCGGCTGTCAGGGCTGCCCTGGCGTGTAACCCCACCCCCAGCCCCTCCCCTTCGGGAGAGTGGAGCCTTTCGTGAGCGGTTAGTCTTTAGTTGTTAGCTATTAGCTCGTTGTCCAGAAAAGCTAGTAGCTAACAGCTAAAGGCTAATAGCTTAAATACCGGCTCCCCTTTCCCGAAGGGGAGGGGCTGGGGGTGGGGTTTCACGGCTGGCAGGCTACCTTGACCCCGATAGCGCGGAGCTGCGCTATTAAATAGCCCTGTTTATGCCCCTACCCCGCCGTCAGTTTCTCACCCAAGCCAGCGCGGGCCTGGCCGGCACGCTACTGGCGGGGCTACTAGGCAGCGTGCCCGGCTGCGCCCCGGCCCGCTCGGCCGTGCAGGGCCGGCTGCACGGCGCGGGCCACGCGCTGGGCCACCTGCTGCGCACGCCGGGCAAAATCCCTCCCCCCACGCGTACCGAAAGCACCGATATCGTCATTATTGGCGGCGGGGTAAGCGGGCTGGCCGCCCGGCGCGAGCTGCACCGGCTGGCCCCCGGCCAGCGCACTATCTTATTCGAATTGGAGGCTGACACCGGCGGCAATGCCGCCGCCGGCCACAACGACCGCACGGCTTACCCCTGGGGTGCCCACTACTTGCCCCTTCCCGACGAGCGCGATACCGAGTTGCTGGCTTTTCTACAAGCGGCCGACGTGCTCACCGGCTACGACGCGGCCACCGGCCGGCCCATTTACAACGAAGCCTACCTCTGCCACGACCCGCACGAGCGCTTGCTGCTGCACGGTCACTGGCAGGCTGGCCTGGTGCCCGACGTGGGCGTACCGGCCGCCGACCGCCTGGAGCTAGAGTGCTTTCTGGCCGAGGTCGAGCAGCTGCGCCGCGCCACCGGCCCCGATGGCCGCGACCTGTTCCGCCTCCCGCTGGCCCTCTCCTCCACCGACCCTGTTGCCCGGCAGCTCGATACCGAAACGATGGCCGCCTGGCTGGCCCGCAACGGCTACCGCTCCGAGTACCTGCGCTGGTACCTCGACTATTCGTACCGCGACGACTTCGGCGTGCCCGCCGCGCAGATTTCGGCCTGGGCCGGGCTGCACTACTTTGCCGCCCGCAAGGGCCGCGCCCACAACGCGCCGTCCGACGCCGTGCTTACCTGGCCCGCGGGCAACCATTTTCTGGCCGCGGCCCTGCGCCAGCAGGGCGGGCCGGGCGAGGTTCGTACCGAGGCGCTGGTTTTCGGCCTGCGCGAACTGCCCGGCGGGCTGGTGGAAGTCCTGGCCTACGATGCCCGCACTCGTCAAAGCACCGCCATCCGGGCCCGGCAGGTTATCCTGGCGACGCCCTGGCATGTGGCCAAGCATTTGCTACCCACTACTTCCCCACCCCTCGACTTGGCCCCGTTGCACGCCCCCTGGCTGGTAGCCAATCTCACGGTGGCCGATTACCCCGGCGGCCCCGGCCAGCCCCTGTGCTGGGACAACGTGCGTTACGGTAGCCCCGCTCTGGGCTACATCAACGCCGAGCACCAGGCCCTGCGCGGCTTCGAGCCCGACGGCCCGCACAGCCTTACCTTCTACTGGGCCTTGCCCACCAACCCCGCCGACCCCGCCGCGGCCCGCCGCCACGCCCTGGCCAGCTCCTACGCCGACTGGCGCACGCTCGTCCTCACCGAGCTCGACCTGATGCACCCCGGTCTCGCCGCCCAGGTAACGGCCGCCGACCTCTGGGTGTGGGGCCACGGCATGGTGGCCCCCACGCCCGGCTACGTGTGGGGCGCGGCTCGCCAACGCGCCACCCAGCCCTGGCTCGGTGGCCGCGTGCACCTCGCCCACACCGACTTCAGCGGCGTATCGGTGTTTGAGGAAGCTTTTTACCAAGGGCGGCGGGCAGCACAAGCCGCGCTGGTAGCGACACCCGTTGCTTAGCGACGGCCTCTTGGGATAATATGACGGACAGTAGAAGCTTCACCAACCCGTCAATTTCCCATCCTTAGCCGTACTAGAGCGGTTTACTATTTTACTCTCTTCCCCTATGCGCTTCCTCCGCCCCCTCGCCGCTTTGTTACTGACTGGCTCCCTCCTCACCGCCTGCGGCGGCAACCAGGCCGACGTAGGTACCAACACGCCCACCAGCACCTTGGGCACCGACTCGGCTGCCGCCAAAGTGGGCGGCACCCCGCCCGACTCGGCCAGCGTCGCCCCGTCGGCCGGCTTATCAACCGGCACGGGCCGCTAGGCCGCTGGGGCTAGAAGGGTGACGGATGCTACTTTGCGTACCGTGACGCCCTCGCCTGCCGCTCCCATCCTTATAACTTCCCAACCCTGGCTACGCTCGCCGCGCTACGACGGCTGGCTGATTCTGGCCCCGCCGTTTCTGGCGCTGCTGGTGGTGCTGTTTTTACCGGCGGCCTACCGGCAGTCGGCGGCGTTTCCGCTGCTGGCCTGGGTGGGCCTGGTGCTGCTCATCGACGTGGCGCACGTCTACGGCACGCTGTTTCAAACGTACTTCGACCCGCGCCAGCGGCGGCAGCGGCGCACGCTGCTGCTGGCCGTGCCGCTGGCTTGCTACGCGGGCGGCGTGGCCCTGCACGCGTTGGGCGGGCTCGTGTTCTGGCGGGCGCTCACGTACCTGGCGGTGTTTCATTTCGTGCGGCAGCAGTACGGTTTTTTGCGGCTGTACGCCCGGCGGGAAGTACCCGCGCCGGGTGGCTGGCTGCCCGCGACCCTCATCTACGCGGCTACTCTTTATCCGCTGCTGTACTGGCATTTATCGCCGCCGCGCAACTTCAATTGGTTTGTACCTGGCGATTTTGTGCAGGTTGACTGGCCGCTAGGTCGCTACCTAGCTACGGTAATGTATGTGGCCCTGCTGCTGGCCTACGTAGCCCGCGAGGCGTGGAGGTACCACCGCACGCGGACCGTCAACCTACCCCGTAACCTGCTGCTCGCCGGCACTGCGCTGTCGTGGTACGTGGGCATCGTGGTGTGCAACGGCGACCTGGCCTTCACCCTGCTCAACGTAGTGGCCCACGGGATACCCTACCTGGCCCTAGTGTGGAGCCGCCGCCCGGCCGGGGCCGCCGGGCGCGGCTGGTGGGCCGGCCGCTACGGGCTGGGACTATTTCTTGGGGCCATCGTGCTGTTTGCCTTCCTCGAAGAAGGCTTGTGGGATGGCCTGGTGTGGCGCGAGCACGGCACGGTATTCGGCTGGTTTCAGCACCTGCCGGCCGTGGCCGAGCCGGGCCTACTCCAGTGGCTGGTGCCGCTGCTGGCCCTGCCCCAGAGCACGCACTACGTGCTCGACGGCTTCATCTGGCGGCGCGGCGGGCTGGCCTGATGCGGCCGGCCCGCCGGCCGGCTACTTCGTGATTACTAGCTCCACGCGGCGGTTGAGCTTGCGGGTTTCCTCGCGGTCGTTGCCGAATTTGGGGCGCGAGCCACCGTAGCCCACGGTGCTAATGCGGCCCTCGGCCACGCCCCGGCCCACGAGGTAGCGCTTTACTTCCGCTACGCGCTGCTCGCTGAGCACTTGGTTTTTATCGGCCGGCCCCTGGTTGTCGGTGTGGCCTTCGAGGCGGATTTCCAGGCTGGGGTTTTCCTTCATCGAATTGGCCAGCGCGTTGAGCGTGGCGTACGATGAGCCCAGCAGCCGGGCCTGGCTCTGGGCAAAGATGATGGCCGGCAGGTCGAGGCGCGAGCCCACGGTGGCGGGGGTGAGGCGCGGCTCGTAGCGACGCGACTCGCCGGCCCGCACCGTGAATGTGTCCACTTTGGTGAGCAGGCCGGCCGTGGTCGTCACGCGGTAGCGGCCGGGGGCCAGTGACATCTGGAAGCCCACCTGGTCGGCGCGGGCCGTGCTGCGGAAGTCGATGGGGCCGCCGATCATCAGGGCCTGCACTTCGGCCCCGCCCTCCAGGGGCTTATTGGTGCGGGCGTCGAGCACGCGGCCCGTCACCAGGGCGCGGGCCTGGGCCAGCGGGTTGGCCGCGGCGGCCGCGGCCCGGGCCACGGTGGCCGAGTCGGCCACCGGCGGCGGGCCGGGCGGGGTGCGAAACAGTTTCTTGGGCGAGGTGTCCTTGGCCCCGGTACTGGCATAGTAAGCGGTACCATCGGGGGCCAGCGAAAAGAACGCATCGTAGCCCGTGCCGTTGAAGCGCGGCCCCAGGTTTTCGGGCTGGCTCCACTTGGTCCAGCTGTCGTCGAGGCGCTGGCTCACGAAAATATCGGCGGAGCCGTAGCCCTGGTGGCCGTAGGAGGCGAAATACAGCGTTTTGCCGTCGGCGGCCAGCCAGGGGGCAAACTCGTAGCCCGGCGAGTTGACGACCGCGCCCAGGCTCACCGGCGCGGTGTAGCCGCCCGCCCCATCGGGCCGGCTCAGGTACAAATCGTTAGCGCCCTGCGAGTCGTCGCGCTCCAGCGATAGGAGCAATATTTTCTCGTCGGCCGACATAAAAAAGCCGGTGGCCGGGCTGGTCGAGGAGTAATTGGCAATGCGCAGCGCCACGGGCTTGCCGCCGCCCGTCAGGGCTACCCGCGATACCCCTTCGTCGCGGAAGCCGCCGGCGTCGTAGGTGCCGCGCACGAGCAGCGCCGGGCTGGCCGCCGACCCGACCACGGCCTGCACGGCGTTGTTCTGGGCGGTGTTGAGGCCAGCGGGCTGGTCGAGGTGGGTGGGCGCGGCCCAGGTACGGCCCTTGTCGGCGCTCTGGCTCAGCCACGTATCGCCGCTTTCGGCCACGCCTTCCACGTTGCCGGCAAAGCGGGTGCGGGTGAAGTAGAGGCGCTGGCCGTCGGGCGCGGGCACGGGCTGCAACTCATTGCCCGCCGGCGAATTGAGGGCCGCCAGCGGCTCGGGCGCGGCAAAGTAGGGCGGTCCGCTGGCCAGCTTCAGCTGCAATTGAAACAGCCGCCACTGCTGGCTGAGCCGGCCTATGCTCCGCGCGGCCACGATGGCCGTATTGTTGAATTTATCGTTGGTAGCCAGCGTAGCCACGCGGCCATCGAGCCGGTTTTCGAGCTGAAAGGAGCCAACCTGACCCGTGGGCACCAGCCGCCACTGCTGGCCCAGCCCGCCCGTGAAGGGCCGCTGCACCAGCGGCGTATTGGCCCCGGCGGGCGCGTTGGGGCTTATTTCTAGGGTGAGGCACTGAGTGCTGTGCCGGGCTTCGAGGCGGTAGTACTCGCCACCCTCGCGGATGAGTACCAGGTGCCACTGCTGGCTGGGGGCGTGGGTAAACTCCCACTGCACGGTGGCCGCCCCGCTCGTGGTGGCCGCCCGCTGCACGTCGAGGCAGCGCCCGCTGGCGCGGTTGATGATGCCGTAGAGCGCCCGGTTATCGGGCGTCAGCGGCGCTTGGGCAACGGCGGAAAATGCCAATAGACACAGGAAAAGTACTCGCAGCATGAAGCAAAGGTCGGGCAAGCCAACTAAAATGGCTTGCCTTAACGTACGCCGCCGCACTTTAGCCGAACGGGCGGCCCGGCGCATCTTCTGGCGCGGGGGGCCGTTTAAGCCTCATTCCTTTTCCCTAACCCCCACCATACCCCATGCGCAAAGGCACGAAAGTCAGCTGGAAATACGGCACCGGCACGGCCGTCGGCAAGATTGAGTCGGTTCACAAAGAGCCCATCACCCAAAAAATCAAGGGCCACGACATTCACCGCAACGGCTCGGCCGACGATCCGGCCCTAGTTATTGTGCAAGACAATGGCGATAAAGTACTTAAATTGCAGAGCGAAGTAAAAGCTACCGACTGAGTATCTTAGCGGCCTTAGTCCTCACTCGCAGCTGCTTATGCCCCCAGTTTCTCCGCGTTGTTATCAAGTCGTGTATCAGCCTCACCCAGCGCTGCTGCGCGGCACGGTACTGTGCGAGTTATCTGACGTAGAGCTTACTGAGTCGTGCGAACTGGTACTGGCGGTGGCGCAGCAGCACCATTGCCCGTTTTGGCTGCTCGATGGCCGTGCCGACCAAGTAGGCCATTCGACGGAGGTATACGACTGGCTGCGCGAAGAATTTTTACCCCGTGCCTACCAAGTGCTGGATCGTGTACCCTGCGTAGCCTTCTTGGCTAAGCCTGATTTTTGGCAACAGCTGCAAGCCCGGGGTTACACCCCTACCAACCCAATCAGCGCTCCGGCTGCCTTCCGCACCAGTTGGTTTGTGTGCGAGGCCGAGGCCCTGGCCTGGCTGGCCCAGTTCCGGCCCACCATCGGCGTACCCGAAACGAAAGAAGCCCCGCCAGCAGCTGGCGGGGCTTCTACGCTTAGCGAGTAAGCAGCCGAAACTACAAGTTGTTGGGGTCGGGCTTGATGAAGGCTTCCTCGTCCATCTCGGTGGGTACTACCACGATGCCTTTTTGCAGCATCGAGTTCGTCTTGCCATAGAGGAAATACACCACGAAGCCGAGGGCCATCCAGCCGAAAGCCACTTGCAGGGTAAAGGTGTCGAGGCCGACAATCAGCAGCGTGCACACCAGGGCACCCATGATGGGCACGAGCGGGAAGCTCGGCGTGGACAGCGGCGCGCGGAACGGGCGCGGCTGATCGGGGTCCGACTTACGCATGATCAGCACGCCGATGCTCACCAGCACGAAGGCCAGCAGGGTACCAAACGAGGTAAGGTCGCCGGCCAGCGAGCCGGGTACGAAGGCGGCAAACAGGCCCACGAACACCATCAGCATGAGGTTGGATTTGTAGGGCGTGTTGAATTTGGGGTGCAAGTCGGAGAACGCCTTGGGCATGAGGCCATCCTTGGCCATCGAGAAGAACACGCGGCTCTGGCCCATGAGCATTACCAGGATAACCGAGGTGAAGCCCAGCAGGATACCCACGGTTACGGCCGTGGCCAGCCAGCCGTAGCCGGGCATGTGCGCCCGAATAGCGTATGCCACCGATGCCTCGCCGCCCAGGGCGGGGTCGGCAAACTCGCGCCAGTTGGCCACGCCCGTCAGCACGTGCCCAAACAGGATGTAGAGTACCGTGCAAATAGCCAGCGAGCCCAGGATACCAATGGGCATGTCGCGCTTGGGGTTGCGTGCTTCCTGCGCGGCCGTGCTCACGGCGTCGAAGCCGATGAAGGCGAAGAACACGATGCCCGCGCCGCCGATAATGCCGCCCAGCCCGTGCTTGAAGAAGCCTTCGTAGGTGCGAACTACTTCGCCCGAGGCGTTTTTCACCACGGCATCGGCCGGAATGAGGTAGGGCGAGTGGTTGGCCGAGTTAACGAACTGCCAGCCCACGGCAATGAATACCAGTACGATGAGGGTTTTGAGGACAACCACCACGGCGTTGAACAGCGCCGATTCCTGGGTGCCTTTTACTAGCAGCAGGCTCAGCATCACGATGATGAGCAGGGCCGGCAGGTTGATGAGGCCATGCACCGTCACGCCATTGACCACGGCGTGCTCGAAGGGTGAGTGGCTTAAATTATACGGTATACTTGTGCCAAAGACCTCCAAGAGCTTGTTCAGGTATTCGCTCCAGGCAATCGATACCGTGGCCGCCCCCAGCGCGTATTCCATCACCAGCGCCCAGCCGATAACCCAAGCCACAAATTCGCCCATCGTGGTATAGGCGTAGGTGTAGGCCGAGCCGGCAATCGGAATCATGGCCGCAAACTCGGCGTAGCACAGGCCGGCAAATACGCAGCCGAAGGCCGCCAGCACGAAGGCCAGCGTTACGCCCGGCCCCGAGGCCTGGGCCGCCGCGTTGGCGGTGCGCACAAACAGGCCCGCCCCGATAATGGCACCCACGCCCAGGGCCACGAGGTTGCCCGCACCCAGCGTGCGCTTGAGCGCGCCGTGCCCGGTTGAGTTAGCTTCGCCCAGAAGCTGGGCAAGCGGTTTTTTGGCAAAAATACTAGCCATGCAAAAAGGAGTAGAAAAACGAGTTAGGGGAGAAATTAGTAAGGATTTGTTTTCGTTGAATTGGGGCTGAGCAATAGTCAGCCGGGCCGAAAATACGCTAAACTTTGCGACTAGCATCTACCGGCCGTTCAGTAGTGCCGCGGCGCCCCCCGTAGGCAATCGGTAGCTACTCTGGATTATCTACTTAAATTCACGTAGTACTCATTCATTTTCTATGCAATTCAGGTCTTTTCTACCCTTAGCACTCGCGTGGATGCTGGCTGGCCCGGCGCTGGCCCAGATTGCCCCGCTTACCCCGGCCGCCCAGACGGCCGTAGCCAGCCAGGCCCAGCGCATGGCCCAGGAGCTTAGCCTCTCCTCCGAGCAGCACGCCCGCCTGCGCAACGTATTAATGCTCACCCGCCAGCACATGGATGCCGACCTCAAAACGCACCACGAGGACCCCGCCGCCCTGAAAGCCGCCATGGCTTTCGACCGGGCCAAGTCGGACGAGCTGATTCGCGGCGTGCTCACGCCCGCGCAGTACGTGCGCTACCAGCAGTACAAGGCCGCCCGCATCGGCCAGCTGCACACCACCAGCCAGGTGGGCCGCTAGCCCGGCTTCGTCGGCAAAAAAGCCTGCTCCATCGACGTGGAGCGGGCTTTTGCGTTTTCAACGGGCGTTTGGCGCGCTCCTTGTACCTAGCCAGGTAGTCGAAGCCAGCGCGGCCGCGCTTCCAATCTTCAAACTTCCTTTTCTGCTTCTTCGCTCGTAACGCTCATTATGAAAAAGTCCCTGCTTCTGCTGGCTGCCCTGGCCTTCGCCACCACCAGCTTTGCCCAGACTACCCCCACCACCCAGCTGCCCACCCACCGCGTGCACCGCATGGGCCAGGGCCAGCCCAAGTCGCCCGAGCAGCGCGCCGACCGCCACACGGCCATGCTCACCAAGAAGTTGAGCCTCAGCCCCGACCAGCAGCCCAAGGTGCGCCAGATCCTGCTGGCCCAGGCCCAGGAAGGCCAGGCCCTCAAAGCCAAATACCCGAACAAGGAGCAGCGTAAGGCTCACCGCGACGAGATGAAAGCCAGCCACGCCAAGTACCAGGCCCAGCTGCAAGGCGTGCTCAGCGCCGACCAGTACGGCAAGCTCACGGCCATGCAGCAGGAGCGCCACCACAAGGGTGGGCACGGTGGCAAGCAAAAGGCCAAGAGCTAGTTTTCATCCCTTATATCCGGCGCAGGCTCCGGCCCCGGGCTTGTCTTTACCCGCATCTCGCACCAAAAAGCGCCAGCTACTAGCTGGCGCTTTTTGGTGCGAGATGCGGGTAAAGATGTTTCCATAAGTGAGTAGGTTTCTGATATCCGCTCTACATACTGTAGGCCTAGTCGGCCAATTGCGCTATCTGGTCTAGTTCCGCCCACACGGCGGGTACCTGAACATCGAGGCGGCCCAGGGAGTAGCGGAGTTGCACCATCGTTTTGAGTTGATTGATAAGCCAGTCGGTGAAGCGCCCATACTCGTGGTATTCTAACCCCGGCTCTAGGTCGGACTTAATGAGGCACAACTTGACCATTGGATTAGCGCAGCCCAGTAGGAAGTACCAGAAATTATAGCCCTGCCATTCGCTGAACACGAAGCCTCCCGGCTCTAACGTCGCTTGGTTTTCTGTCAGTAGCTCCCGGGCTGAGTCCCAGTAGTAGTCCAGAAACGCCAGGCGAAAATCTTGCGCCAGCGACTGGAGCGTGGCGCGGCCGCACCATTTCAAAAATAAGCGATAGGCCAAGGGAAACTGCACGCCATACGCCTGCTCTTGGGCGGCTACTTCGGCTTCCGAGCAGCCCAGGCCGCTGGTAGAGCCTTCCAGCCCAGTGGTTACGAGAAACTGGTCGAGACGCGTGTAAAACGCTTGCATAGGTTGGGGCTTAGGAAACGGTTGAGACTCTTGAGTTGCCGTCGCGCTGCTCACCCGGCGGCAGTACGGAAGAGACTAGCCACGCAGGTGCACTTAGCTAAGTTGCCACTCGACAGCTTTCTAGTGCCTTAAATTTTACAGGCTATGATCCGTCGTTTACCGCAGGTAAAAAGGGCTCTGTCTTATTCCAATCATCTGTTGAACGCTCGCTTATCCTTCGGGCTATCCTCCTAATAGAGTTCTTATTTTATCGCGTCACAGCCTTACCTGCGCTCATGCTGCCTATTTCACAAGATGTCCTGCGCGGTTTAATGGCCAAGGGGGATTCTACTAATCCGGAACTACTCGCGCTCCTTCAAGAACTAGCCCCTTCGGCTACTATTGATTTTGTAATGCCCCGTTACCATTTATGCGATGTCTATGAGACCCGTCTGGGAGTAACTCAATACGTCACAGGGGAATTTTACGAGGGATTAAAGGGGGCGGCAGAAGCAATGGCCGCTAGCTCGCTGGCTAACACCCGTCTTCTCGAAGTCGAGTGCTTGGAGGGCGATTGCACGCTATTTGTAGAGGAAAATTTGCAGGAGGTACTTGGCATTAGCTACTTCCCGCATAAGAGTAAAGCAGAACAAGGGTAAAATAAGAGCCAACCTACCGGCCGGCTCCTTTGCAATGAGATTTGAGTAAGGCCGGGCCCCGTGGTCGGGAATTTTTGCGGTTTAACTAGGACGCCACGGCCAGTCGACTAACCAGATGTTGGGGCGGCTCGTTATATTTGGGCCTGTCACCTACCCCGGTAGCCCGATAATCAAGCATTTAGCTCGGCCGCTGCCTCATACCCCCATGCCGCTCCCCAGTAGTAGCACCCCCGCGGTGCAAATTCAACAGTTTTACGATAAAGGCCTTGCCCATGCTTCCTACGCCATTCGGGCGGGCCGGCAGGTAGCCATCATCGACCCGGGTCGCGACCCGCAGCCCTACTACGATTTTGCCGACGAGCACGAGGCCGAGATAGTGGCCGTGATCGAGACGCACCCCCACGCCGACTTCGTGAGCAGCCACCTGGAAATCGCCCAGGAAACCGACGCCACCATTTATTGCAGCAAGCTGGTGGGCGCCCGCTACCCCCACCGCAAATTCGACGACGGCGACCGCATCAAGCTAGGTACCGTGGAGCTGCACGCCCTCAATACCCCCGGCCACTCGCCCGATAGCATCAGCGTCTTGCTGATGGACGACCTGGCCCAGACCCGCGCCGTCTTTACCGGCGATACGCTATTCGTGGGCGACGTGGGCCGGCCCGACCTGCGCGAAGACGAGGCCACCGGCGGCCACGCCCGCGAGGCCCTCGCCGCCCAGCTCTACACCAGCCTGCGCCAGAAGCTGATGGCCCTGCCCGCCAGCACTCGCGTGTACCCGGCCCACGGCCCTGGCTCGCTCTGCGGCAAAACCACCAGCCCCGACCTTGATAGCACCATCGGCAAGGAGCTGGCCACCAACTACGCCCTCCAGCCCATGTCGGAGGAAGAATTTATCAAGGTGCTGCTCGAAGACCAGCCCTTTATGCCCAAGTACTTCGGGCACGACGTGCAGCTCAACAAGCAAGGCGCGCCCAATTTTGAAGACAGTGTGCGGGCCGTACCGCGCCTGCCATCAAGTGCCGCGCTGGCCCCCGGGGTGCTCATCGTCGACACCCGCCCGGCCGCCAAGTTTCGCGCCGGCCACCTGCCGGGTGCCATCAACTTACAGGACGGCGGCAAGTTTGAAACCTGGCTGGGCTCGGTGGTTGGCCCGCAGGAGAAATTCTACCTATTGGCCGACACCCAGATTCAACTCGACGCGGTACTGCGCAAAACCGCCAAAATCGGCTACGAGGGTAATATCAAAGGCGCTTTACTCGCCCCCTCGGCCCAGCCGGCGAAGAGCCCCACCGTGGACGTAGCTGCCGTGCACCAGCACCCCGAGCAGTTTACCATCGTGGACATCCGCAACCGCACCGAGGCCCACGACCCGCTCTTTACCAACGCCCTGCTCATCCCGCTACCCGAACTGCGCGAGCGCGTGGGCGAGATCCCGACCGATAAGCCGGTGCTCGTGCACTGCGCCGGCGGCTACCGCTCGGCCGCCGGGGCCAGCATCATTGAGGCCGCCCGGCCAGGTGCGGCGGTGTTTGACTTGGGTGAGGCCGTGACGAAGTTTGTGCCGGTGGCTGGATAGCTTAGCCTTTTCTTCTCTCGACTCAGCTGCCTGTCACCCTGTGAAAATATCGCTCAACGACTGGCTGCGACAAGGTACTATTCAACCCTTGCAATGGGGTGCCTCGCTGTCTGACTTCTTCAGCCTGTGGCCAGTTGAAGAAGAGAATTTCAAGCAGCTTATCAACCTGGGCTACCCATTTTTATGTCTGGACAATATTGAGTTTTATTTTGAAGGTAACCACTTCAATCATCTTGCTGAACTCGTTATCAAAGTATGGTGCCTCTCTGAGAAAGAACCCTCTGCCTATTTCGACTACAACTGGCTGCGTGCTGGCTTGACCTATGCGCAGGTGCGGACGGCCTTATCTGAGTTGAATATTCTGCACGCCATAGAGAGAGGACCGGCCTATAATACTCCTAATATAAGAACCGCCTCTGGTTGTCTTTTTGCCTTCTATGCCGATGATGAGCAAAGCGATGAGAATGTCATTCTAGCTAAAATATACCTGACTGAACCCCACTAGCTAGGCTAGTACTCTACCTTGCTATCGGAGCCAGGCAATCTTATTCCATTGGTCAGTCACTTTCGGCGGGGGTAAGTATGGGTTTCCCAGCTTACCCCCGCTGTATTGTATAGCACAAACCGCAATTCGTATACTACCACCCGCTAGCCCGGCTAAGACCTTTGTGGGGCCACCCCGTTGTAGCCAACGGCCAATCCTAACCCCACTCCCATGTCACTTACCGATTTTCGCGCGCTGGGCCGCTCGGGCTTAGTAGTGAGCCCGCTAGCATTGGGCACCATGACGTTCGGCACCGCCCGCTGGGGCTCTGCTGACGACGTATCACAGGCTATTTTCAATGCCTACGTTGACGCGGGCGGTAACTTCGTGGATACGGCCGACGTGTACGCCGGCGGGCGCAGCGAGGAGCTGCTGGGCGGCTACCTCGCCGACCGTAACCTGCGCGATAATATCGTGCTGGCGACCAAGTTTGGCTTCAACGCCCAGGCTGGCAACCCCAATGCCAGCGGCAACGGCCGCAAGAACATTCACCGCGCCCTCGAAGGCTCGCTGCGCCGCCTGCGCACCGACTACGTGGACCTCTACTGGCTGCACGTGTGGGACACGGTGACGCCCGTGGAAGAAGTACTGCAAACCCTAGGCGACCTCGTGCGAGTTGGTAAAATTCGCTATTTCGGCTTTTCTGACATGCCCGCCTGGTACACCGCCAAGGCCGCGGCGCTGGTCGCCGCGCACGGCGTGCCCGGCCCCATTGCCATGCAATTGGCCTACTCACTGGTCGAGCGCAACATCGAGCGCGAGCACCTGCCCGCTGCCCGCGAGGCCGGCCTCGGGCTAACGCCGTGGAGCCCACTGGCGGCCGGCTTTCTGGCGGGCAAGTACCAGCGGGCTGAGAACGGCGCCACCGGCCCGGGTCGGCTCAGCGGCCCCAATCCGTTTGGCAATACGCTGTTTACCGACCGCAACTGGCGCATCCTGGACGCGCTGCGGCCGGTGGCCGCGCAGCTCGACCGCCCGCTGGCGCAGGTGGCGCTGGCCTGGGTGCTGGCCCAGCCGGGCGTGAGCGCCCCCATCGTGGGGGCCAGCCAGGAGGCGCAGCTGCGCGACAGCCTGGCGGCGCTCGCTATCCGCTTCACGCCCGAGCAGCTGCGCGCCCTCGACGAGGCCAGCGCCCCCGAAATGGTATTCCCCTACGGCATCTTCACGCCGGCGGGAGTAAAGGGCGTATTTGGAGGCACTACGGTACGGAGTGGTCATTGGGCAGTGTAACACCAAGCTCCGGCTTGGTGAAGCGTTTGAGCAAGCTCGCCCGACGCCTTACCAAGCCGGAGCTTGGTATTACAACCCCCGTTTTGTGTTGCAGAAGCGCGGGTTTGTATAGCCCCGGCCGGAGCCGCTGCCCGGACCTTTGCAAGGTTAACTCCTTTTCCAAAAACCTTCCTAAGCAACGCAGTATGAGCACCATCAAACAAGTACCGCTGGGCACGCAGGGCCTGCACGTTTCCGTCGAAGGCCTGGGCTGCATGGGCATGACGGGCGGGGTCAATGGCATGAGCGTGTACGGCGAGGCCGACGAGGCCGAGAGCCTGGCGACTTTGCACCGCGCCCTGGAGCTGGGCGTTACCCTGCTCGACACGGCCGACCTCTACGGCCCGCTCAAGAACGAGCGCCTGGTGGCCAAGGTCCTGGCCGGCCAGCGCGAACGCTTCACTGTCGCCACTAAATTCGGCTTCGAGATCGATGACAACGAGCAGTGGACCGGCGGCTACAACGGCCGGCCCGCGTACGTGCGCAAGTCTATCGAGCGCTCGCTGCGCAACCTGGGCACCGACTACGTAGACCTCTACTACCTGCACCGCGTGGATCCCGCCACGCCCATCGAGGAAACCGTGGGGGCTATGAGCCGCCTCGTGGAAGAAGGCAAGGTGCGCTACCTGGGCCTGAGCGAGGTGCCAGCCGACGTACTGCGCCGGGCCCACGCCGTACATCCCATCTCGGCCCTGCAAAGCGAATACTCCCTCTTTGACCGCCGGGTGGAGGATGAGGGTATCATCCAAGCAGCCCGGGAACTGGGCATTGGCTTCGTCGCGTACTCGCCGCTGGGCCGGGGCTTCTTATCAGGCGACATCAAAACACCCGACGACTTCGAGGCCAACGACTCGCGGCGCTTTTTCCCGCGCTACCAAGGGGATAATTTCTACCAAAATCTGGCGCTGGTAGAAAAACTAAAGGCCCAGGCGGAGGCTAAGGGCGTAACTCCCGCGCAGCTCGCGCTGGCCTGGGTGCTGGCGCAGGACGTGGTAGTGATACCCGGCACCAAGCGCCGTAAGTATTTGGAAGCTAACGTAGCCGCCGCCAGCCTCGTACTCAGCCCCGCCGAACTGGCCGAGCTCGATGCGTTGATGCCCGCCGGTAGCGCGGTGGGCGCTGCTTATCCGGCTGGGTTGTAGGAATGCCTTCGTATTTTCTCGCAGTGTTTCGCGGTGCTAAAGCGCAGTGTTTCGCAGTGCTAGGCAAACACCGCGAAACATTACGCTCTTAACCCTGCGAAACACTGCGCGAAACCAACATCCACACCACATGAAACAACCCGCCCGCGCCTTCAAGGAGCTAGCCACGGTATCGGATTTCACCCGGCATTTCGGCTTTCCGCCCCCCGCCCACCCGCTGCTCACCATCATCGACCTGGAAAAGACGCGCCACCAGCCCCCGGTACCCGGGCCGGTACTGCGACAGCTCTACATTATTACGCTCAAGAAAAATCTCAAGGGCCTGCTGCATTACGGGCACCGGGCCTACGATTTCAGCGCGGGCGTGCTGGCCTTCTACGCGCCGGGGCAGCTTTGCGAGAGTAGCGCCACCGTCGATACCTCGGAGCTAAGCGGCTGGATGATAGTCTTTCACCCCGACCTGCTGCACAAATACCCGCTGGCCAAGAAAATGGCGGGCTACAACTTCTTCTCGTACCAGGTGCACGAGGCGCTGCACCTCTCAGCCAGCGAGGAAGAGCAGCTCAACGACCTGCTTATTCCCCTGCGGCGCGAGCACGCCCAGCCCATCGACGCCTTCAGCCAGGACGTGCTGGTGTCGCAGCTAGAGGTACTGCTCAACTACGCCAACCGCTTCTACCACCGGCAGTTTCTGACGCGGCGGCCGGCCGAGCACGACTTGCTTAGCCGCTTCGAGGAGCTGCTCAACGCCTACTTTGCCCGGCCCGACGGCCAGCCCCTGCCTACGGTGCAACACTTCGCCGACGCCCTGCACGTGTCGCCGGCCTACCTCAGCGACATGCTGCGCTCGCTCACCGGCCAGAATACGCAGCAGCACATTCACCAGGCGCTGATTGAGCGGGCCAAGCAGTTACTGCTCAGCACCTCACTCACCGTCAACGAGGCCGCGTTCCGGCTGGGGTTCGAATACCCGCAGTATTTCAGCCGCTTGTTTAAAAATAAAACCGGCCTGACGCCGGCCGCCTTTCGGTTTTCGGCGCAGTAGCCAGCCCGCGACCTAGGCCCGCACCAGGCGGTCGGTACGCCACAGGGGCAGCAGCTCGGGGTGGGTATCGACGTTCATGCAGAACGTGAAATCGTCGTGCGCCTCCAGCGCGTTGAGCCGGCGCACGGCCGCCGATTGCAGCAGGTATTCGGGCCACTTGGGCTTGGCATCCTGCCAGAGGTGCAGGGCCGCCAGCGCGGCATCGGAGGTGGTGATGTCGAAGCCCATCGGCGCTAGCCGCTCGGCCAGCGCCCCGCCGAAGAGGCTGTCTTCGAGGCAAAAGTTACCCTTCCAGCCGGCGCACACCACCAGCACGTCGCGGCCCTGCGCCACGCAGAAATCGGCCACCGCGCTCAGGTTGAGAAAGGCGCCGCACACGATGGCTTCGGCGGCCAGCGACCGACGCAACGCCAGCGTGCCATTGGTGGTGCTGATGGCCAGCCCCCGGCCCTGCACCGCAATTTTACCATCGAGAAAGCCGAAGGGCGAGTTGCCCAAATCGAAGCCCGCGGCGGCAATCCCGTCGCGCTCGGCCGCCGTGATGTAGCCGTACTCGCGCCCCAGCGCGGCGCACTCCTCAAGCGTAGCCGTGGGAAAAACCTCCGTCACGCCCGCCGCCAGCGCCGTTACGATGGTACTGGTAGCGCGCAGCACGTCCACGATAACGGCCACCCGGCCGCGCAAATCATACAGCGGCAGCAGATCAGGAGAGAAGCAAACGTCTAGTTTCAAAAGAGTTATGAATTATGAGTTAGAAGTTATGAGTTAGGGTATGAATAGGCTCGTTGGAAGGGTGGCCCCCATAGCCGCCCTTCCAACGAGCCTCAAGCTAAAAGCATGACCATTGCGCCGAGATTACACTCGCCGCCAACTCATAACTTCTAACTTTTAACTCATAACTCACTCTGTACCTGCTACCAGCGGGAGCTTGCTCACCGTGGCGGGTAGGTTTTTGCCGCGCACCTGCACGAAGATTTTGGTGCCGGGGCTGGCCAGCTCGGTTTTCACGTAGCCCAGACCGATGCCCTTGCCGAGGCTGGGCGACTGCCCGCCGCTCGTGACTTCGCCGATGGCGTTGCCCTCGGCATCGACCAGCGGATAGTGGCTGCGGGGCAGGCCCCCGGGACCGTCCATCACGAAGCCCACCAGCTTGCGCTGCACGCCGGCGGCTTTCTGGGCCTTGAGGGCTTCGCTGTTGGTGAAATCCTTAGTGAATTTGGTAATCCAGCCCAGACCGGCTTCGAGGGGCGAGGTAGTGTCGTCGATGTCGTTGCCGTAGAGGCAATAGCCCATTTCGAGGCGCAGGGTATCGCGGGCACCCAGCCCAATGGGCTTCAGACCGAAGGGCTTACCAGCTTCCATAATCTGCTCCCACACGGCGGCGGCGTGCTCGTTGGGCACGTACAGCTCGAAGCCGCCCGCCCCAGTGTAGCCCGTGGCCGAGATAATAACACCCGGCGCACCGGCAAACGTACCCTGCACGAAGCTGTAGTACGGAATGGCCGTGAGGTCTACGTCGGTGAGCGAGCGCAGCGCCTCGGCGGCCTTGGGGCCTTGCACGGCAAACAGGCTAAGCTGGTCGGAAACGTTCTCCAGCTCGGCACCGCTGGTGTTGTGGGCTTGCAGCCAGTTCCAGTCTTTTTCGATATTGGAAGCGTTGACTACCAAGAAGTAGTCTTCTTCGGCCAGCTTGTACACGAGCAGGTCGTCTACGATGCCCCCCTCGGCATTGGGTAGGCAGGAATACTGCGCTTTACCGGGCTGGAGCTTGCTGGCGTCGTTGCTGGTCGTGCGCTGAATGAGGTCAAGGGCGTAGGGGCCGCGCACCCGGAACTCGCCCATGTGCGATACGTCGAAGATGCCCACGCCGCGCCGCACGGTGTGGTGTTCCTCCAGGTCGGAGGAGTAGCGCACGGGCATGGCGTAGCCGGCAAAGGGAACAATTTTGGCACCCAGCTGCTGGTGAACAGCGTGCAGGGCAACGGTTTTAAGCGGGGTAGCTTCCATGAGAAAGGGGAGCTGCGCCGGGACTGATTGCCAGGCCCGGCCAAGCGGCCACAAAGCTACTCCGCACCCGCGCAATGCCGCCGGCCGCCGGCGGTCCCTACCCGTACCTTTGTTTTATGAGCCCCGAATATATCAAACAGGATTTCGAGTCTGCTATCGTCAAGCACTTTTCGTTTAAGGCCCGGCTGCGCTCCTTTTTGTATGGCAACGGCGGCGGCAAGGAGCAAGGCCCCCTGCGCGACCCGGAGCAGTGCGGCCTGGGCCAATGGATAGCCGAGCGCTGGCAGGGTGACTATAAGCACGTGCCCGAGATGCGCGAACTCGACGCCCTGCACCGCCTCATCCACCAGCAGGCCAATCGGCTCATGGACTTGCACCTGGCGGGCCGCCGCGACGAGGCCCTGACGGGCTTCGGTGAGGTGCAGACCCTGGCCGACCGCATTCAGCACCTATTGCAAACCATGGAAGCTAAACTACGTACTGCGCAGGCATGACGGGGCGCCGGCGACCATGAAAATAAACCTCACTACCAAACTCTTCGCCGGCTTCTTACTGCTGCTGGGCCTCTTTGCCGCCGTGGTGGCAGTCAACTACCGCCTGGCGGGCCAAGTACTGCGCAACTCGCAGCGGGTGGAGGCCTCGCAACGCACCTCGGCCGACGGGGCCACGCTGCTGCGCAACATCATCGACATGGAAACCGGGTTCCGGGGCTACATGCTGCTCGGCAACGAGCAGCTACTCCAGCCCTACTACGCCGGCGAGCGCGACCTGCTGAGCCGCTTTACCATCCTGCGCGACGAGCTGGCCAGCGAGCCCGAGCAACGCCAGCGTATCGATACTACCCAGCACCGCTACCGCCAGTGGGCCACTTATACCCACTTGATGATCAGCGAAAAGCGGGCCGCTCGCCTGCGCGACCCCCAGCAGATGGGCCTCAATGGGATGCCCCACGCCCATCTAGCCGAAGGCTTGGCCGGCAAGCAGATCATGGATGCCATCCGCTTCCAGATGAGAAACTTCGACATTACGGAAACGGCCAACCGCCAGGCCCAGCGCCAGCGTCTGACCGAGAGTATTTCGCGGGCACAAACGCTTTCGGGCCTGATAACTGGCTTGGCACTGATATTCGGGCTGTTCTGGGCGGTATACATTGTGCGGGTGCTGGCCCGCCGCCTGCGCGGCATGATCGCGATGGCCCGCCAGCTGGCCGAGGGCAACTACAAAACGCAGCTTGTGGACCATGAGCACGACGAGGTGAGCGAGCTCACCACGGCCCTCAACTCAATGGCCCGCACCATCGACCAGAATATCAGTCAGCTCGAAGGCCGCAACCAGGAGCTGGACCAGTTTGCCTACGTGGTCTCGCACGACCTCAAGGCACCGCTGCGGGGCATTGAGAGTGCCTCACGCTGGATTGAGGAAGACATGGGCAAGGACTCGCTGCCCCCCCACATCCGCGAATTTCTGGCCCTGATGCGGCAGCGCGTGCACCGCATGGAAAACCTCATTACCGGCATCCTGGCCCTGGCCCGAGTGGGCAAGGTGGCCGAGGCCAACGAGGCCGTTTTCGTACGCCAGCTGCTGCGCGAAATCACCGATACCGTGGGGCTGCCCCCCGGTATGCACCTGGAGCTACCGTTCTTTCTGCCGACGCTACCCACCAACCGCACGCAGCTTCAACAGGTATTTACCAACCTGATTTCCAATGCTATCAAGTATCACGACCGCCCCAGCGCCGGCACCATCCGCATCGGGTGCGAAGACTTGGATGATAACTTTTACCGCTTTTCGGTGCAAGACGATGGCCCCGGCATCGCGGCCGAGTACCATGAGCGCATTTTTATCATCTTTCAAACCTTAGTGGAGCGCGATGCCATCGAAAGCACCGGCGTGGGGCTGGCCATCGTGAAGAAAATAGTGGAGCGCCAGGGCGGGCGCATCTGGGTGGAATCGGCCGAGGGCGAGGGAGCCACGTTTTTCTTCACCTGGCCCAAGAAGCCGGCTGATAAGCCCGCCGCGGCCGGGGGGCAGGCAGTACCCGCCGCCCAACTGGCAAGCGCTCACTAGCCGGCCCCGCATCCTTTCCCCTCCCATCCCGTTAACCTAGCTTGCCGACCCCGGCACCCGTTTGCTTTCTCATTTTGCCATGTCTCCCTATTCTTCGCCCGCCTCACCCAGCATTCTTCTCGTTGAAGACGACCAGATGGATGTGATGAACGTGCAGCGCGAGCTTCGTAAGCAAAATATTACCGTGCCCCTCATCCACGCCCGCAACGGCCGTGAGGCGCTCAACCTGCTACGCGG
Source organism: uncultured Hymenobacter sp. (assembly GCA_913778455.1). Taxonomy (GTDB): domain Bacteria; phylum Bacteroidota; class Bacteroidia; order Cytophagales; family Hymenobacteraceae; genus Hymenobacter. The sequence goes on from CAJYVK010000081.1 coordinate 25,121, forward strand.
CGAAAACGGCGAAAACAAGATTGCCCGCCCCAGCCTGGTAATGCTCGACCTGAATATGCCCCGCCTCAACGGCCTGGAGCTACTCAAAATCCTGCGGGCCGACCCTGAGTTCAACGACCTCAACGTATTCGTCATGACCACCTCCGACCTCGATGCCGACCGCTTGGGGGCCAGCGACCTAGGCATTAGCGGCTACATTATCAAGCCCCTTACTTTCGACTCGTTCGGCGGCGAGGGAGGTGGTACCGTCGACAGCTTCAGCCTTTTCCTCGATTTGCTGAAGCTCAAGGACCGCAACTAAGCGACTCTTCCCCCAATTTGAAGCTTACAACAATCGGAAGCTCAGGCGATGATGCGGCGAAGGGCCGTACTCCCGAATAGCCGCCCGGTGTGAGACGGTAGGGTAGCCAGCATTCTGGTGCCAGCCGTACTGCGGATACTCCTGGGCCAGCGCCAGCATGTGCTCGTCGCGAAACGTCTTGGCCAGAATGGATGCCGCCGCGATGTGCCGGTAACGACCGTCGCCCCCCACCGCGCAGGTATGCGCCACCGCCGGATAGGGCTTGAAGCGATTACCATCGACGAGTAAATGCGCCGCGGGCACCGCCAGCGCCTCCACGGCCCGATGCATGGCCAAGTAGCTGGCCTGGGCGATGTTGAGGGCAGCAATTTCGGCCGTGTCGGCCGTGCCAACGGCCCACGCCACGGCTTCGTCGCAGATGAGGCTGCGCAAAGCCTCGCGGCGGCGAGCCGTCAGCTGCTTGGAATCGTTCAGAAACTGCGGGGCAAAATCGGGCGGCAGAATAACGGCGGCGGCGAACACGGGGCCAGCCAGGCAGCCCCGGCCGGCCTCATCAAGACCCGCCTCGTGGGGGTGACCGGTATGGGTAGCCAGCAGGCCGGCCGCTGTAGTTGTGGGAGCAGAAAGGGGCATGAGCAACACGTGCCAGCGGCCGAGCCGCTAGCCTAAGCTGCAAAGGTCGGCCGGTATCCTGGCTAAAAATGGAGCGCCTGGAGGAAAAATACCTGCCGCTCCGCCCCACGCTCTATTTTTATCCGCTGGAAACCGCTGGCCACAAACTTATTACCACCCCAGGGCATGAGCTCAGGCTGATTTGTTTCCAGCACTTTTTCGACTTGGTTGGTGGCGCTGGTGAGCAATTCCACCTTGGCGTCGTTGGGAGCCGGTTCGCTTTGGCTGATACGCTTGTAATGCACTTCGTTATCAAGCAGGTAGGCCAGCACCAAGCTGCCATCGGCCAGCGTCAGGGGCTGCACGGCTTCTTCCAGCGCGGTGCGTACCAGGCCGGGGCCTACCACGAAGGCATTATCCCACAGCAAATTGCCTCGCTTATCGAAACCACAGACGACAGCCTGGGTGGTACGAAAGCCGACGAAGTTGCGATTGGAGCCGTAGTTCATGTACGGATTATATCCCCCGCTGAAGGCGTTCAACGAGTTACGCCCCGTCACGGAATACGGGCTGATAGGCAGGCCGCTGCTGTAGGCGGAGTAGTTGTACTGTGGCGTGTATACCTCCCCTACCAGCGTGTAGCCCCCGTCGGGCTGGGGCAGCAGCTCGTGCAGCAACAAATGATAATGCCAGTGTACGGGGCTGGCCTCGCGGGCCTCCCGGCGGGCGGTACGGTCGCGCAAACGGGCCTCGCGGGAGGGCTTGAGGTAATCAAAAAAATGCCGGAAGCGCTTGAAATCGTAGAAGCGCAGCGCCGGGCGGGCGTTGGCAGCCGTGGCCGAGCGCGTCGTAAGGTCGGTGGCAAACAGCCCTTGCGCGTAGCGCAAATCGCGCAGGCCGTACGTACCGGCCAGCAGGCGGGTGGTAGTATCTTCTGGGGGGCTAAGCTGGGCCGTGAGCAGGCTGCGCTCGCTTTCCGCTTGCACAAACTCCGAGTTAAGCAGTTGGCCGTGCACGGCCGAGAGGCGCTTGAGCTGGAGGCGCTGCTTGCGCCCATTGCTCTGGCTGAGCACAAATTCGGCGTGGCCGGCGGGGCGGTTAGCTACGCTGGTCAGCTCCGTATCGAGGGGCTCGTAGAGCGAGGGCACAAACTGAAACTGCCCGCTGGCCACGTCCAGCAACAGCACCGTTTGGTGCTGCTGGTCGTTGAGGGTCACGTTGGCCAACAGCCGGCCGGCCATGGCCTTCAGCGACACTACCTCGCGACAAAGCTTGGTATCGAAGGGTTGCAGGCGCAGTTGCCCCTCGTGCACGTCGTAGGCCACGGCCAGCAGCCGCCCCGTTTTGTCGGAAGTCCGAAACAGGGCGTACACGATGCCTGGCTCGGCGCACAGGCGCTGGAGCTCAAACTCGTCGGGAATTTCCACCGGCGTTTCGCGGCGCAGGTGCAGATTGGCCCCGTAGTGCTGAAACACGTAACGCGGCGTGCGGGACCCCGGCTTTTCGTGCCGGATGAGCAGCACCACGGCCGTATCGGCGGGCAGGGCCTGCACCTGCACCTCGTCGGTATCGGGGTCGAGCAGCAGCTCGGTACGCGCTACCTGACGGGGCGCATCGGCGGGCGGCGGGGTAAGGGCCCGCTGAGCGCACAGGCTCAGGGGCAGCAGGCAGCACCAAAAAGCGAAGAAGTGTTTCATAGCTGGCTTCGCTACGCAGCCCAGACGCGAATAGTTAGCGGGCCTTCACGAAGATACCTTTTTTCTGCCGCTTTGCCAAGCCCCTTTTTTATCCGAGCGGGGTGCGGCCGGCTAGCCCTCGGCCAGCGCCAGGATCAGGTCAAATTCTTCGGGCCGCACGGGCGTTACCGACAAGCGCGACTGCCGCAGCAAACTCAGCTGGGCCAGCCGAGGCTCGGCCTTAAGGGCGGCCAGCGGCACCGGGCGGGTCAGCGGTGCGTGGGGCCGCAGGTGCACGGCTACCCAGGGGCTGCCAGCCTCAGCGGTGGCGTCGGGGGCAGCGGCGGCGTGCACGAGGGCCACGCCCACCACGGCTTTCTCACTTACGCTGTGGTAAAACAGGGCGAGGTCGCCGGGTTGCATAGCTTGCAGGTTGTTGCGGGCCTGATAGTTGCGCACGCCCGTCCAGTCGGTACCGCCCTCGCGCACGAAGTCGGCCCAGGAGTAGGCTTCAGGTTCAGATTTAACGAGCCAGTGATTCATACCGGCAAAGGTCGGGCGCAAGGGGGCTGCTATCGCCCGCCGGCCGTATGCAGGGCGGGGGGCCGGAGGTGGGTCAGTATTTTTTACCTCCGTACAATTTCTCGCAAAGCGCTGAAGGTTTATCTGTTCGGCTGCGCTGGCTAGCAGGAGCCGGTGAAGTTGGCGTTTTTCGCTCGCTACGGTGCCCTGCCTTCCTGTCTTTGCAGAGCGGTAGCGGGGGCGGGGCAATTCGAGGGAGGCCACCCCGTTGCTACTTTTGCAGCCAGCACTAGCTTGTTCCTTTTTGCTATTTGCCACTTTCGGGCAGAAGAGCTAGCTCAATAAATTTCAGTATTTTATCACAATACCAATCAGTTAGCCTGAGCTCCGCTATCGCCTAGGGTACTCGTTAGCTGCTCTTTTATTCTGCGCCGTAGCCAAGCTGCTTATTTTCACATGTGGAGTTTCTTTTCCGAGGCGAGAGTGCGGCAGCTAAGCCTATTCTGGGGCATTCTTATTATCGTCGGAATTTTTCTCTCCGATTTTATTCGGGTGCTCCCCAGCATTGGCATTGCCGGGTTGTTTCTAACCAGCCTTGGTTATAGTTTGCAGCAGCGGCGGATTGCCCAGCGGGCACACTGGCCCGAGCTGCTGAGCTTCGTACTCGTGTACTTATTGCACTTGGCTACGGGCCTGTGGCGCAGCAACCTGGCCGACCCGGTCGTGCGGCAAGATTTAGTATTGGAGCTGCCGTTTGTGCTGCTGCCCGTGTCGTTTTTACTTCTGCCCGGCTGGCCGGCGGCGCACAAGCGAGTGCTGTGGCTCGTCCTGATAGGCTGCTGCCTGGTGGCCGCCACGGCCGCCACTAGCAATTACTTACTGAATACCAAGGAGATTAATCGCATCTACCTCGAATCGCGGGTGATGCCGACCGTCCTCGACCACATCCGATTCAGCTTGCTGATCAGCATGGCCGTGCTAGCTGGCACGCTGCTGGTATTTGGCCGCGACCTGCGGCCCTGGCTGCGGCGTGCCACGATAGTGAGCGTGGGCCTGCTATTCCTGTTTCAGCACCTGCTGTCGGCCCGTAGCGGCCTGGTTACGCTGTACGCGGGCGGCGTAGTATGGCTGGGGTGGCTGGGGTGGCAGCTACGCCGCTGGAAAGAAGTGTTGTGGAGCAGCTTGTTGATAATCGGGTTGGCGGGCGGCTCGCTACTGGTTTTCACCACCTTGCGCAATAAGATTGTGGATACCCTAACCGACTTTGACCAGATAAAGACGGTAAACGCGGCCAACTACTACTCTCTGACGGCACGCGTGTACTCCTACGAAGTAGCCTGGTCCATCATTCAGGCGCACCCGGTAGCGGGCGTGAGCAAGGTCAAGCTGGACGAGGCGATGGCCGCGCAGTATGGCATTCAATTTCCGCAGATTGAGCGTCCGCATTACCTGCTGCCTCACAATCAGTTCCTCTACAACGCAGCGGCCTACGGGTTCGTGGGGCTAGCCATTTTTCTGGTCGGCTTTTACTACCCCCTCTGGGTTGGCCTGCGGCGGCGCAATATTCTGCTGCTGCTCATGTATCTCATCGTGTCGATTTCCTTCCTGGTCGAATACACGCTCGAAACGCAGATTGGGGTGCTTACGGGGCTATTTTTTATTTTGCTGGCCGGTGCGCCCGGCCCCCCGGTCACAACTTCCGGCAGCCAGCGCTGAGCCCAGGTCGCTCCCTGGCCGGCCTACCGGCATGTTCCTGTTATTATCCGAATGCACTCCGGGCAGGTTTCGAGAATCCCCCTTGAAATCTTCTTATCAACTATTTATCTGCTACTTATTTAGCGAGTTTCGCGAATAATCTCGACGGCCGGGCGCTGGGCCAGCCGCCGGAGCTTCAGCACGCCGTCTTTATACGCCAGCACCTCTAATTCATAATCGGGCTCGGCGGGCTCAGCTTCGGGCAAATGCACCAGCAGGCGACCGGTGGTAGTTTCGGCCCAGGTGCCCTCCTGGGCCAGCAGGCCACCGCCGGGGGGCACGTCGTAGCGCACAAAGCGGCCAGCCGGCCCCACGCGAAACCCCGGCCGCCCGCCCGGCCGGTAGCGAAAGCGGTACGTGTTACGCCGGTACACCAAGGTGTCGGCGCGGCTGGCCTCGGGCAGCAGCAGCCAGGTGCCGTGCAGCGTAGCCAGGCGACCGGCGGGCAGCCCGGCGGGATGGTCGGGGTGACAAGCGGCCGCTAACCCGAGCAGGCCAGCCAGCATTCCGAAACGTTTGATAAAAGCCATGACAAGGCAATAGTACGGGGCATTAGGACATCCTGGCCATCGGCTGAACCGTACTTTTGGTATCTGATGCCCGCTGGCCCCGCGCCCGCGCCGCCCACCCGAAACCCGCCTCTCTGTGGATAACCGCGCCCTTATCAAAGCCTTCCGGCTCACGGCCCAGCTCTTGGAGCTGCACGACGAAAACGCCTTCAAAATCAGGGCCTACGAGGGTACCGCCACGGCCCTGGAGCAGTTAGAATTTCCCGTGGCCGAGGTGGAGCGCCCCGGCCTGCCCGACCGCACCGGCCTGAGCAAAACCCAGGCTGCCAAGGTAGCCGAGCTACTCGATACCGGCACCTTCAAGGAGCTGCAAGAACTGGTCGATAAAACGCCCCCCGGCGTAGTGGAGCTACTGAACATCAAAGGTATCGGCCCCAAAAAGGTACGGGCGCTGTGGCGCGATGCGGGCATCGAAAGCCCCGAGCAGTTACGAGAAGCGGCCGAGGCGGGCCGGGTAGCCAAGCTCAAGGGCTTCGGAGCCAAAACGCAAGAAAGCATCCTGGCCGCGCTGGCTTTTACCGACCAGAGCGCGGGCAAGCTGCTGTTTTCGCAGGCTGAGCAATTGGCCCACGACCTGGCCGCCCGCCTGCGCCAAGAGCCAGGCGTGACCGAGGCCGCCGCCACCGTGGAAGTGCGCCGCGCCCTCGAAATAGTAGAAACCGGGGAAATTCTGGTCGCTACCCCCGATCCCGCTCACATCCACGCCGTGCTCAACGCCGCGCCGGGCCTGCGGCCCGACGTGCGCCGCTCGGGGCAGTGGGCCTGGCGCGGCACCGTGGCCGACTCGGGCGTGGGCGTGGCCGTGCGCATGGTCGCGCCGGCCGACTTCGTGAATCAGCTCTTCGTAAGTACCGGCAACGAAGCCCACCTCAACGCCCCGCTGCCCTCGGCCGGCCCCGGCCAGCCCACCACCCTGCGCCAGTGGGCCAAGCGCGAGCATTTCGCCAGCGAAGAGGCCCTGTACGAAAAGGCCGGCCTGCAATACGTGGTGCCCGAGCTACGCGAGGGCCTGGGCGAAATCGAGCTGGCCGCCGAGCGCAAGCTGCCGCACTTGCTGCAAGACAGCGACTTGCGCGGCTCGCTGCACAACCACAGCACCTACTCCGACGGTAGCCACTCGCTGCGCCAGATGGCTACTTTCCTGCGCGATGCGGGCTACGAATACCTGGGCATCTGCGACCACTCGCAGGCCGCGCACTACGCCAACGGCCTGGGGCCGGAGCGCGTGCGCCAGCAGCACCGCGAAATCGACGAGCTGAATGCCGAACTGGCACCCTTCCGCATTTTTAAAGGTATTGAGGCGGATATTCTGGGCGATGGCAGCCTGGATTACGATGCGGCCCTGCGCAATTCGTTCGACTTCATCGTGGCAAGCATCCACTCCAACCTGAAAATGGACGAGGCCCGCGCCACCGAGCGCCTGCTGGCTGCCATCGCCAACCCGCACACCACCATGCTCGGCCACCCCACCGGCCGGCTACTGCTGCGCCGCGCTGGCTATCCTATTGATTTTAAAGCGGTAATCGATGCCTGCGCCCAGCATCAGGTTATCATTGAAATCAACGCCAACCCCTGGCGGCTCGACCTCGACTGGCGCTGGGTGCGCTACGCCTTGAGCCAGGGTGTGCAGCTCAGCATCAATCCCGACGCCCACCACACCGACGGCTATGCCGACATGCGCTATGGCGTGCTGGCTGGCCGCAAGGGCATGCTTACCAAAGATATGACGTTCAATACCAAATCGGTAGACGAGGTAGCGGCCTATTTCGCGGCGCGGAAAAAGAATGTGACAATATGAGAAATGTGAGCATGTGAAAATGCTTGTTTTCGGAGCGCCCCTTAGCGCATGTTTACGGGCGACCCCCGACTTCCACTTTTCACATTGCTACGCCCGTACATTTGCACATTTTAATTCATGAAAATCCTCGTCCTCCGCTTCTCCTCCATCGGCGACATCGTGCTGACTACGCCCGTGGTGCGGCAGCTAAAGACGCAGGTGCCCCGGGCCCAGGTACATTTTGCCACCAAGCCGGGCTTCGCCAAGCTCTTCGAGACCAGCCCCTACGTGGACAAGCTGCACTTGCTCAGCGGCAGCCTGGGCGAGCTGGTGCGCGAGCTGCGCGCCGAGCGGTTCGATTTCATTGTGGACCTGCATAATAATTTGCGGACGCGCCTCATCCGGCTGCAATTGCCCGGGGTTCCGGCCTGCGCGTTCGATAAGCTCAACTGGCAGAAATACTTGTTGGTCCGCTTCAAAATCAATCAGTTGCCACCCGAGCACATCGTGGACCGCTACCGGGCGGCGGCGGCCCCGCTGGGCATCCGCGACGATGGCGAGGGGCTCGATTATTTCATTCCGGAAAGCCAGGAAGTAGACCTGGCCACCGAGTTGCCAGCGGGCTTTTACCCCTGGGAATACGTGGCCGTAGCCATCGGTGCGCAGCACGCCACCAAGCGCCTACCGGTGGAAAAACTCATCGAACTGGTGCACAACCTCGCGCCCCGGCCCGTGGTCCTGCTGGGCGGCCCGGAAGACGAGAGCACCGGGCACGTCATCGAATTAGCCGCCAAGCAACTCATTTTCAACGGCTGCGGACAATTCTCACTGCACCAATCGGCCTCGCTCGTGCGGCAGGCGCAGTTTGTGGTGAGCCACGACACGGGGCTGATGCACATTGCCGCCGCCTTCAAAAAGGAGATTTTCAGCGTGTGGGGCAACACGGTACCGCAGTTCGGCATGTTTCCCTACCGCACGCGCTTCGAGACGCTGGAGGTGCTGAATCTCCCCTGCCGACCGTGCTCGAAGATTGGCTTTGCGCAGTGCCCGCAGGGACATTTCAAGTGCATGCGCGAGCAGGATTTGCGCCGCGATTGGCCGTAAGCCTCTGTCGGGCTTAACATTGCGCCATGAAATCACTTCTTCTCTGCGGGGCAATCCTGTTGCTGAATACCTTATGCGTGCGGGCGCAAGAAATGGGCAACGCCGTATACGGGCAAGGCCGGGGCGGACAGCCCCGGGCCGTGAATGCGGGCGGCCGCAGTGCGCTTACCACCGCCCAGCCCGCAGACGACCAAGCGATTACCTTGCGCATCAATGGGCTGGCCAACGTCGCGCCCACCACTTTCGTGGCCGTATTCAACCTCTTGCAGGTAGGTACCACGCCCGAAACGACGACCAGCCTCATGCGCGAGCGTATTCGCGCCTTCACGCGCAGCCTGGCGGGCCTGGGTATCGACTCTACCCGCCTGCGCCTCGACGTTATTTCCTTCGTCCCTCGCTTCGAGCTGCAAGCTGAGAAACGGGTGTTCAGCAAGCGCTTCAACGAGGTACCGACCGGCTACGAGCTCCAGCAAACGCTGAGCGTGCTCTACCACAACGACGCCCTGGCACCCGCCATCCTGCGCAGCGCAGCGCTGGCCGAAATCACTGATTTAGTAAAGGTTGATGTATCGATAGCCGACCCGCTCAAGCCCGCCGAGCAGCTGCGGGAGCAGTGCCTGCTAGCCCTCAAGGCGCGGGAGCGGGCCTACGTGGCGGCTGGCTTCCGGCTGGATACCCTGCTGCACCGGCCCACCGAAAGCAGCGCCACGGCCTACCCCGTCAGCCGCTACGCCAGCTACCAGGCCGCCGCCCGGCCCTCATTAGAAGCCGGCCGCTCGCTGCTGGGTGGCCAGCCCACCGTGACGGAAGCCCCCCAGACAACCGCCTACTACTACAACCCCGTGGCTCCCGACCAGTACGACGTGGTTATCAACCCCACCGTTACCGGGCCGGTCATTCAGTATTCCTACTCGCTCACAGTGCAGTACGTACCCCGGCCAGCACGCCGGGCGCCTAAAAAATACCTGCTGCTCAATAGCGCGGGCGAAACCCACCCCTTGGAGCTAGCGCCTTAGCCGCTACTTCCAGTTGGCGTCGCCCGCGCTCCCCTTCTCGGCGTCCGGCTTAATAAGCCGAAACTCGACCCGACGGTTGATGCGGGCATCGGCGTCGGTCAGCTCGTCTTTGATGGGCTTACTGGAGCCGTAGCCAAAGCTCTCGATGCGGTTGGGATTCAGCTTGCCCTTGCGCTCGATGTAGCGGCGAATTTCCTCGGCGCGGTCCTGCGACAGCTTTTCATTGACTTCGGGGTCGCCGCGCCCGTCAGTGTGGCCCGCGATGCTGAGCCGGTACGTGGGGTGGTCGACCAAAAACAGCGCAATGCGGTCGAGCGTGGGCTGCATCGCCGGGCGGATACCCGACTTATTAGCCTCAAATTCAACGTTTTTAAAAATGAGCGGCAGCTTGTAGTCGATGCTGTTGGTGAGCATCGTCATCACGGTGTCGCCCTTCAGCTCGAAGCGCTTCTCGACCGAAAACGCGTCGGGGCTTTGAATGAGCATGGCGTAGTGCGAGCCCTCCATCAATTCGAAGTCGAAGGAGCCATCGGCGCGTAAGTACTTGCTGGCTACCTCAATACCATTATCAAGGTCGATGATGCTGACCATGCCCTTGAGCGGCTTGTTGCTCACTGAGTCGAGCAGCGTACCGGCTACCTGAGTGGTGGCCAGCGGCTGGGCCTCCATCGGCAGTGGGAAGGAGTACAAGTCCAGGTTGGCCATGTCCTGGGCCTCGGAGCGGGCGTAATAGAGATTTTTACTCTGGCTGTCGATGGTAAAATAATATTCTGAACCCTTGCCGTTTACGAGCGGGCCGATGTTGCGTGGCTCCTGCCAGCGGCCCTGCACGCGGTAGGTCTTGTAAATATCGAAGTCACCAAAATTGAGCAGCTGGCCCCGCGAGCTGAAGTACAGCACCTGGTAGAGCGGGTGGAAGAACGGACTCACTTCGCTTTCGCGGGTGTTCACCACCGGCCCCATGTTCTGGGCTGGCCCCCACTGGCCATTCTTGCCTTTCACCGTGTAGTAGATGTCGCTGAGGCCGAAGCCACCCAGCCGGTCGGAGGCAAAGTACAGCGTGTCTTCCTTGGGCGAAAGCGTGGGCTGCGAGTCCCAGCCCGCCGAGTTCACGAGCGGGCCGAGGCTCTTGGGCACGCTCCATTTTCCATTCGAGCTCAACTTGGCAGTGTAGAGGTCGCAGTTGCCGTGACAAGTAGGGCACTCGCAGCGAGCGAAGAAAATCGTCTTGCCATCGTGCGAAAAGCAGGCCGAGCCCTCATTGTACTGCGAGTTGATGGGCTTGGGCAGTGGCTGGGCATCCGTCCAGAAGTTTTCGCCCTCCCGGCGCGATACGTACAGGTTCTCGTCTTCCTTGGCCCGTATTCCCTTGCCCTGCGTCCGCTTCGAGCTGAACAGCAGCACGCTATCGCCTCCCCCCAGCGTCGGGCCATAGTCCGGAAACTTCGAGTTGATGGCGTCGCCCATGTTGGTGTACACGTTTTTGGGCGGGTGAAAGGTGCTGATATTCTTCCGGTACTCCACCAGTTCGTAATACATTTTGAGCGGCACGTAGAGCACGGCCGCCTTCTCTTCCAGCGAGTCGTAGTAGAGCTGCACGCGGCGGATGTCGGTGCGGTGGTGCTTGAGGGCCAGCCGAAAATACGCCTTGGCTGCTTCCTGCTGGGTGCTATCGCGCTGCAACAGCTGACCCAGGTGCCAGAGCAAGTCGGTGTTGCGGTAGAAATTCTCGATACCAAACTGGCTTACGTAGCGCGTGAGCAGTACCCGCGCCTCGGCGTAGTGATGACGGCGCTCGGCCCGCTGAATGGCTTTGAGCGCTTTCTTGTCTTCGTAAAAGGCGATTTTGTTGACGTTTGGAAAGTCGGGCGTACCATCGGCACGCAGGCGCAGGCGGCGGCTCACCCGGCCTTTGAGGGCCCGTTGCTGGTAGGCGGGGCGCGGCGGCGCAGCGGCCGGCGCGGCACGTGGTGCGGGCACGGCGGCCTTTTTCGTCCCCTGCGGTGCCCGGCGCGGAGTCGGCTGGGCGAGCGCAGAATGGGCGCATCCCAGTCCGAGCAGCCAGCAACCGAAAAAATAAAAAAGTAGCAATTGGCGCATGGGCAGGCAAGAAAGAGCAAAATAGTACCGCAAGTTCTTACACAATAGTCATTATTATCAAACTACTACCGAGCTTCGAAAACATTCAGCCGCTTTGGCGGCCCGGGGCGGGCTGGCACGGCCCTTGTCGCCGTGCCAGCCTGGCCCTTTCTTACCTTAGCCCAGCGGAAGCTGGCTGCCACTCTGGCAGCCGCCAGCCGCATTCCCGGCTGGCCTTTTTTTGCGTTATTCATGTCGTTTGATTTGTCTACTTCCAGCCGTTTGGCGGCTGGTGGCCCTGATTCTCCTTCCGAAGCCATTGCCATTATGGCCGCCGACCCCGATCACCTGCTCCGCGCCGACGATGCGCCGGCTGTGCTGGCCCTGCTGCCCGTGCGCAATACCGTGCTCTTCCCCGGCGTGGTGCTACCCGTGACGGTGACGCGCAAAAAAAGCATCCGCCTGGTGCGCAAGCTGGCGGCTAAGAACGAAAAGCTGGTGGGCGTAGTCGCCCAGCGCCAGCCCGACGCCGATGAGCCCAATACCGAGGAGCTGTACCCCGTGGGCACGCTGGCCCGCATTCTCAAGCTCATCGATCAGCCCGACGATACCGTCACTATTATTCTGCAAGGGCAGGTGCGCTTTCACGTGGGGGAGCAGCTCACGTACTCGCCGCAGCTCTCGGCCCGCGTCACGTACTTCGAAGAACGCGCCCTGGATGCCGACGTGGATGGTGAGCTGGTGCTGCTGCAAAGCCTGCGCGAGGCCGCCGGCAAAGTGCTGGAACTGACGCCCGAAATTCCGATTGAGGCCCGCGCCATGCTCGACGGCATTCAGTCGCCGGCCTTCCTCATTCACTTCCTATCGTCGAACGTGCAGCTAGAGCTGCCCGCCAAGCAGGCTCTGCTGGAGCTGGCCGACCCCGAGGCCCAGGGCCGCCAGCTGCTCGAAGCGCTGCTGCGCCAGATTGAGTTGCTGGAAATCAAGAATGACATTCGCACCAAGGTGCACACCGGCATCGACGCCGAGCAGCGCGAATACTTCCTGCGCAAGCAGCTCAAGACCCTGCAAGACGAGCTGGGTCAGGGCGAGGGCAGCGCGGAGGGTGACATTGCCGCGCTCCGCGCCCGTGCCCAGGGTAAGAAGTGGCCCGAGGCCGTGGCTAAGCACTTCGACAAGGAACTGGCTAAGCTCGGGCGCATCAACCAGATGTCGCCCGACTACCCAGTGACGCACAACTACGTCGAGTTCTTGCTCGACCTGCCCTGGGGCGAAACCACCAAGGACAAATTCAACCTCAAGAACACCAAGAAAATCCTCGACACCGACCACTTTGGGCTCGAAAAGGTGAAGGAGCGCATTCTTGAGTATCTAGCCGTACTCAAGCTGAAGCAGGATTTAAAGGCTCCCATTTTGTGCCTCTACGGCCCGCCCGGCGTGGGCAAGACCTCGCTGGGCCGCAGCATCGCCACGGCGCTGGGCCGCAAGTACGTACGCCTGAGCCTGGGCGGCGTGCGCGACGAGGCCGAGATTCGCGGCCACCGCAAAACCTACGTGGGTGCCATGCCCGGCCGCATCATCTCGCAGATCAAGAAGGCGGGGGTGAGTAACCCGGTTATCATCTTGGATGAGATTGATAAAGTGAGCAGCGACTTCCGGGGCGACCCCAGTTCGGCGCTGCTGGAGGTGCTCGACCCCGAGCAAAACTCGACCTTCACCGACAACTATCTGGAGGTGGAGTACGACTTGAGCAAGGTGCTGTTCATCGCCACGGCCAACTCGCTGGAAACCATTCAGCCGGCCCTGCGCGACCGCATGGAAATCATCGACCTCACCGGCTACACCCAGGAGGAAAAGGTGCAGATTGCCAAAAAGCACCTCTGGCCCAAGCAACTGCGCGAGCACGGCCTGGCCGAGGGCGAGGTCAAAATCACCGACGCCGCCCTGCACCGCGTAGCCGACGACTACACCCGCGAGAGCGGCGTGCGCAGCCTGGAGCGCCAATTGGCCGCCCTCACCCGCAACCTGGCCCGCCGCAAGGCCAGCAAGGAAGCCTTGCCCGCGCAGCTCGATCCCACCGACGTGCTCAAAATCCTGGGCTCGCCGCGCTTCGACCGCGACAAGGATCAGGACCACGACACGGCCGGCGTGGTCACGGGTCTGGCCTGGACGAGCGTGGGCGGCGATATTCTGTTCGTGGAAAGCCTGCTGAGCCGGGGCCGGGGCAAGCTCACGCTCAGCGGCCAGCTCGGCGACGTGATGAAGGAATCGGCCATCACGGCCCTCTCCTACCTGCGCTCGCGGGCCGACGAGCTGGGCATCGACTACCGGCTCTTTGAACAGTACGACCTGCACATTCACTTCCCCGAAGGCGGCATTCCCAAGGATGGCCCGAGCGCGGGCATTGCTATTTTCACCAGCATCGCCTCGGCCTACACTCAGCGCAAGGTGCGCCCCAAAATGGCCATGACCGGCGAAATCACGCTCCGTGGGCGGGTACTGCCGGTGGGAGGCATCAAGGAAAAGCTGCTGGCCGCCCGCCGCGCCGGTATCAACCTGATTATTCTCTCGCCCAAAAACCGCAAGGACGTGGAAGAAATCCCCGCTGACTACCTTAAAGGCGTGCACATCACCTACGCCGAGCGCGTCGACGACGTACTGGCCGCCGCCCTGCTGCCCGAGCTGGTAGCCCGCCCCCAGAAGCTGCCCGTCCGCGACGAAGCCCCCGCCCCCACTGGCCCTAGCGTAGAAGTGCAATAACCTGTAGGGTAAGCTTTAGCTTGCCCGGCGTCCGATGAGCCGCGACCTACCTGGCGCCGGGCAAGCTAAAGCTTACCCTACAGTGTATCTTGCTTGTATGAAACAACTTTTACCGTTTCTCCTGGCGTTGCCCCTGGCCGCGCAGGCCCAGATCGGGGGGCGGGCGGCGTTTCCATTCCTGAGCCTGCCGCCCTCGGCGCAATTGGCGGCGCTGGGGGGTATGACGGCCTCGGCCCGCAGCAGCGACCCTACGCAGTTCTTTGCCAACCCCGCCCTGCTCCACGCCGACATGGACCACGCGGCGGCCGTCAGCTATGTGAGCTACGTGAGCGATATCAAGCAAAGCACCGCGGCCTATGCCTTCAATACCGAGAAGCGCGGCCGCTTCGGCCTGGGCCTGACGTACCTGAGCTACGGTAGTTTGGAGAGCTATGACGCAGCCGGTAACTCGCTGGGCTCGTTTTCCGTGAATGAATACGCCCTGACGGCAGCCGATTCTTACACCAAGGGGAAGTTTACCTTCGGCCTCGCGGCCAAACTAGCGGTATCGGGCATCGCTGGCAACCGCGCCGTAGGGCTGGCCGGCGATGCGGGCGTGCTCTACAAGCCCCACGACGATCAGGATTTTACGGTGGGCTTGGTCGTCAAAAATGCCGGCTACATGCTGAAGCCCTATACTGCCGCCGCCCGCGAGCCGCTGCCGCTCGACGTGCAGCTGGGCACGACCATTAAGCCCGCGCACATGCCGCTACGCTTCACGCTCACGGCCCACCACCTGCACCAATGGCGCATTCAGTACCTCGACCCCAACGCCCGCGGCACGCTCAACGCCAACAACGAGGAAGTAAAGCCCAGCTTTAATTTTGGCGACAACCTGGCCCGGCATTTCACGGCCGCCGCCGAATTGCCGATGGGCAAGAGCTTAAGTCTCCGCGTAGGCTATAATCACTTGCAAGCCCGTGAGCTGCGCCTCGATAACGTAGGGGGCGGGGCAGGTTTCAGCTTCGGGGCAATGATCAAAATCTCGCAGTTCCAGCTCGACTACACGTACGCCACCCTACAGGCCGCCGGCAGCAGCAATTACTTTACCCTGAGCCGCAGCTTAGACAGCTTTTTGAAAAAGAAAGACTGATTTTATCGTATTTGGGGTTGTTACCACTGTCATGCTGACCGACGGGGTGCATCTTGGCCGCTTCATTGCAGAGGCCGCCAGGGATGTCCGCCCCCGGTCGGCATGACACTCTTTTTCGCCCGACACCTTTTCGCATGCTAGCTTCCAGCTTCCTGACCCCGGCCCAGATAGTGGCCGAACTTGATAAGTACATCATCGGCCAGCACGAGGCTAAGCGCCACGTAGCCATTGCCCTGCGCAACCGCTGGCGCCGCCTGCACGCCCCGGCCGAGATGCAGAAGGAAATCGTTCCTAACAACATCCTGATGATCGGGGCCACCGGCGTGGGCAAAACCGAGATTGCCCGCCGGCTAGCCATCCTGGCCGATGCGCCCTTCGTGAAAGTAGAAGCCAGCAAATTTACCGAAGTGGGCTACGTGGGCCGCGACGTAGAAAGCATGGTGCGCGACCTCGCCGAACAGGCCGTCAGCCGCCTGCGTCAGCGCCGCCAAGAGGAAGTGAAGGCCCAGGCCGCCCAGGCCGTGGAAGATATTATCCTTGACGCGCTTATCCCTCCCATTAAGGCCCCGGCTGGCGTTAGTTCCAGCAGCTTAGGCTTCGGTAGCCCGGAGGGTAACTCCGCCGAAGCCATGCCTAGCTCCGACCAGGAGCTCAACGAGCGCACCCGCGAGCGCTTCCGCCAGAAAATCCGCGACGGTGAGCTCGAAGACCGCCGCATTGAAATCAACATCTCGCAGGGCAACCCCAGCGTGGGCATCATGGGTGCCCCGGGCATGATGGACGAGGCTACCATGTCGGGCCTGCAAGACATGCTGGGTAGCATGCTACCCAAGAAATCGCGCAAGCGCAAGGTATCGGTCGCCGAGGCCCGCAAGCTGCTGCTGGAAGAAGAAGCTGCCAAGCTCATCGACATGGATGAGATTAAGGAGGAAGCCATCCGGCAGGCCGAAAATTCGGGCATCATCTTTATCGACGAAATCGACAAGGTAGCCACCAGCGGCAGTGGCAAAAGCAGCGGCCCCGACGTAAGCCGCCAGGGCGTGCAGCGCGACCTGCTGCCCATCGTGGAAGGCTCGGCCGTAAATACCAAGTACGGCATCGTCAATACCGACCATATCCTGTTCATCGCCGCCGGGGCTTTCCACGTGAGCAAGCCCAGCGACCTCATCCCCGAGCTGCAAGGCCGCTTCCCCATCCGGGTCGAGCTCCAGAGCCTGACCAAGGACGACTTCTACCGCATCCTCAAAGATCCCAAGAATGCCCTCACCAAGCAGTACCAAGCCCTGCTGGCCACCGAGGACGTAGCGCTGACTTTCGAGGACGAGGCCCTGCTCAAGCTAGCCGACATCGCCGCCGAGGTGAACAGCGAAGTCGAAAACATCGGAGCCCGCCGCCTGCACACCGTTATGAGCCGCCTGCTGAATGAGCTGCTCTTCGACGTGCCCGATCAGCTCCCGGCTGGCACTGCCCTCGCCATCACTCCGCAGCTAGTGGAAGAGCGCCTGCGCGGAATGGTGAAGAACCGTGACATGAGCCAGTATATCTTGTAGCGCTGATTTACAGCCGTTCACTCACTAAAAAAGCCCTCGGTCAAATGACCGAGGGCTTTTTTAGTAGCGGAGCCACTAGATGCTATTGCACCAATACCGCCGCATAAAAACGACGGAAAGAGTTGGTACCGTCCGTAGCATCTACGGTAAGCGTATAGGTGTTAGCGGTGCGCGTGGCTGTGGTGGCTCCCGAAGGGGCACCCGTTGGGGTACCGTTGGCGGTAGCACGCAGGCTATTGGCCGGAATCGAAATAGTGGCTACGCCATTCGTTAAGGGGAAGGTACCCAGATTCTGCGTAGCCGTGCTTGAGCCAACCGGGTAAGTGCTGGTGATGGTTACGCTGGTAGCACCGGCCGCCGAAATCTTTAGATTCAGCGTGCTCCCTACTTTGTAATCAGCCGTTACTTTATCTACTAGGTCGTCAAATATGATCGACGTAGAAGGCACGATTTGATAATCGGGGTAGCTCTTCTTGCAGCTAGCCAGTGAGACTAGCGCAAACAGCCAAAACAAGAGGTAAAAAGGTTTTTTCATTGAATAGAAAGCGATAGGGGGAAGAAAGCCGGCAGCGGCAGCCCGCTGCCGGGGTTCAAACTAGGCACCGGGATCCCAGAACACCTGCGGCGTGACGAGGTCGGGCCGGGCGGGGGTGTTGGGGTTGGATGTGCGCTCTACGTCCGAGTAAGGAAGCACCCGGAGGATAGCGTTAATTCCCGGCGTATTGGCCGGTACCGACAGGGCCGGGAATTTAGTGCGCCGATAATCCGTCCAGGGCTCCACGGCTACGCCGAAATTAGCAATGAACTTTTCCTCGATAATAGACTGGATGGCGTTGGCGGCGGTGAGGGCCGGCCGGCTGGCCAAGTAAGTGCTCCGGTCAGCGGCAGATACCCCAGCGTCGGTCATGGAGGCGGTAATGCCCGCCGTGTAAGAAGCCTGGGCCGAAGCAAGGTCGTTGGTACGGGCGTAGTACTCCGCCAGAATAAAGTTATATTCCGCGAAAGTCAGCATGCGAATGGGAGCCGTCCCATCGAAGTTGTTGAAGCCCGTGGTACCCGCCGTAACGTTGCCGCGCAGGTAGGTATTCATGCGTGAAAACGACTGGTTGGGCGAACCAACTACCCCACTGCCATTGGCGGCACCTACGTAAGTCGTGCTGCCCACCGGGAACGGCGTCAGGAAGAAGGGACGACGCGGGTCGCTCTTCGAGTTCATCAAGTTCACGAAGGTTGCGCTGGGGAAGAACGTATTGTTACGAGCCTTCTCAAACTGGTCAATTGGGTTGTTTTTGTTACCCGTCGACTCAAAGCGCATCTGGAAGTTATCCGAGTTGCTCAGCAGGAACGAGTTCGCACCCGTACCTACCAGCGTAGCCATGGCGCTGCTGATGGTGCTCGGTGCCTTAGGGAAATAGTGGATGTAAATACGCAGCTTAACGGTATTCGCCAAACGCGTCCACTTGCTCAGATCGCCTCCGTAGATGAGGTCGTCGCTACCCGGCTTGAGCGCCGAGGTTTTTTGCAGGTCGGCGATACCGTCGTTCAGCAACGTAATCAGCCCCGTGTACACCGCGTCCGACTTATCGTAAGCCGGAGCGAAGTTTTGGTCGAACTGCAGGGCCTGCGAGAAAGGAATATCGCCGAACGTGTCCGTGAGGGCCAGCATTTCGTAGGCCTTCATGATTTTGGCGATGCCAGAATAAGCCGGGCTGGAGGCTTGCGTCTGCCCAATCAAGCGCTGCATGTCGGCCAGATTACCCGCGAAGGTTTCCGAACGCCATAAGTTGTTGATGTCGGTGGGGGTAATGTTGTAGCGGTCGTACTCCGCCGCCTGCACCCCGCTGCCCCCTTGCCCCGAAAATTGCTGGGCAATCAGCGAAGTGTAGCGGTGCAAATCTGCCCCCATGGCGAAAGCCAACCCCGTTTCGGAGGCCACCAGCACGTTAGGAGAAGGTGCCGTCAGAATGGCCGACGGGTCTTTGTTGATATCTAAAAACTTGTTGCAGGCCGTCAGACCACCGAGGCCGAAGGTCGCAAGCGAGGTGACGGCAGCTATCTTAAGAGCTTTCATATCGGATAACTGATAAAAATTAGAAGGTCAGACGAATAGAGCCGCCGAACGTGCGCGACTGCGGGAGCGAGTTGAATTCTAGGCCCTGCGAGTTGCTCTGGCCTTGGGCGTTCACCTCGGGATCGATGTGGGGGATGTTCGGAGCGTACAAGAACACGTTACGAGCATTCAGGCCCAGCTCCACGTTACCCAAGAACGTTTTGTCGGTCAGCGACTTGGGCAGCGAATAAGTAAGGGCAACCTCACGCAGACGCAACCAGGAAGCATCGAACACTACGAACTCAGCTTTACCCAAACCATACAAGTCGTCGAAGTAGTTCTCAGCCGTGATCTGGGTGGTGTTTTGGCGGAAAGTGCCGTCGGGGTTAGCAATCACCCCGTCAATCACGTAGGTACGGTTGCGGTCGGCCGTCTCGATAACTGCACCTTGGCGACGCAAGTCGCTGATGTTACGCGAGATAAGGTCGCCACCGTAGCGAATATCAAGCAGCGTATTCAGGGTCAGACCCTTGTAAGTGAAGGTGTTGGTAATACCGCCCGTCCACTTGGGGTTGGGGTCACCTACGATTTGGTTGGCGCTCGCCAATACGGCCCGGCCACCCGACGTGAGCAGCAGGCGACCTTCCGGACGACCATTAGCATCTACGCGCTCGCGCTGGAACACGCTGCCGAAAATAACGCCGTACGGCTGGCCAGCAATGAGACGCGTGCTGGGCGTGGTGAAGCCACCCAGGGTAATCTGCGTTACGCCCGGTGCCAGTTCCAGTACGCGGTTGCGCACGATAGCGAAGTTGATCGAGTTGCTGTACGTGAAAGTACCCGTTTTTACCGGCACCGTGTTCAGCAGGAATTCAAAGCCTTTTGCCTGGGTAGAGCCCGCGTTCTGGTAAGCGCTGGTGAAGCCCGAGGCCCCGGCTACCGGTACGGCAAAGATGAGGTCCGAGCTTTTCTGCACGTAGTACGTGGCTTCCACGTTTACGCGGCTGTTGAAGAAGCCCAAGTCCAAGCCACCCTCGTAGCTGGTGGTGAACTCCGGCCCGAGCGTGGCGTTGCCACCGGCGTCGTTCAGCGACTGGCCCAGCTGGCCACGGAAAGGATAGGTAATGTTGGGGCCGAAGCCGTCGGCGGGGATGTTGTTCGACGAGAAGTAAGTGTCCGTCACGTACACCGGTGCTTCCCGGCCTACTTTGGCGATGGCACCGCGTACCTTCAGCAGGTTAACCTTATTGCTTTCTTTAAAGCTGGGAAACAGCTCCGACAGCAGGACGCTGGCCGAGGCACCGGGGTAGAAATAGTTGTTGCGACCAATGGCGAAGGTCGACGAGTAGTCATTACGACCCGACAGCGTCAGGGTGGCAATGTTTTTATATCCTACGGAGGCTTCCCCGAATACCCCGATCAGCCGGCGCTTGGTACGGGTACCGAAGGGCTGGAACGACAAAGCGTTGTTGATGTTGTCGAAGTAGCGAATCTGCAGGTCGCTGCCCGTTACCCCGATGTCCGTCGTCTGACGCTGGTTAACTTCGTTACCTACCAAGGCACGCACGTTGAAGTCGTTGAAGTCCTTCTTAAACGTAGCCGTCAGGTAGGAGCTTACTTCCGTCCGGGTGAAAGACTCGTCTTGGATGTTGCCGATGAGCGAGGCACCACCGCCGATGCTGATACCGCGGCTGCCGCGACCGTTTACGGCCTGCGACGTCTGGTTGTAGGTATCGACCCCCAGCTTGTAATCCACTGCCAGCCACGGGGTGATGTCGTACCCGATGGTCGCGTTGCCAACAACTCGGTTTATCTGGTCTTTATACGTGTTGTTCTTGATGGTCCACAGCGGGTTGTCATCGTTGCTGTACCACGTATTGTTCGTCGTGAAGGTACCGGCTACGGCTGCGCCGAGCTGGCTGCCGTCGGCTTGCTCAAACGGATATTTGTTGATGTCGTAAGTGCGGGGCAGGAACCACGTGCGGAAGAAGGGGTTGGCCTGCACGTTGCCCTGCGGCGTGCGCTGCGACTGGTTGTTCGTGTAGATAAAGCTGGTGCTCGTCCGCAGCTTGTCGGTCAGCTGAGCGCTTCCCGTGAAGGTAAGGGTGTTACGGGTCAGCTCGTTGTTGGGCAGAATGCCCGTCTCGCGCAGGTTACCGTAGGCGGCGTAGTAGCGCATCCGGTCGGTAGCGCCGGAGAGCGCTACGTTGTTCTGGAAGTTAGAGCCCGTTTGAAACAGGTCTTTTACGTTGTTGGGGTTGATCGTCAGCTGCTCCTGCTCACCCCGGAAGTTGGTTACCGTCTGCCCCGTTACGAGCGGTCCCCACGACCCATTGCTGAGCGGATTGAAAACGCCCAGGTTGCCTTGGCCATATTGGTTTTGGTACTCGGGCAGGCGACCAACTTTTACAATGTTGTAGTTAGACGTTACCGTGATACTTTGCTTACGCGAGCCATACTTGGCCCCTTTCTTCAGGGTAATCAGGATAGCTCCCGAAGCGGCGCGCGAACCATAAAGCACGGCCGCCGCCGGGCCTTTCAGTACCGATACACTCTCCACGTCATCTTGGTTGATGTCGATGGCCCGGTTGGAGTTGGATACCCCGTTTTGCAGGGCGTTACCACCACCACCGTTGTCGATTGGAATACCATCTACTACGAACAGCGGCTGGTTGCTCGAAGTGAAGGTCGTGAAGCCCCGGATGAAGATGCTCGACGAAGCCCCCACCATGCCGTTGGCGGCTTGGATACGTACCCCGGCAACCTTGGCGGTCAGCGAGTTCACAATGTTGGTTGCCCGGGCTTGCGTCAGCTCGGTCGACTGCACTTCCGATACCGAGTAGCCAATGGCGTTCTTTTCCTGCGCACGACCCAGCGACGTTACCACTACTTCGCTCAACTGCTTTACGTCGGCAGCCATCGCGATGGCATAAGTCGAGGCCGAAGTAAGTGGCCGCTCCTGCGTCACGTAGCCCACGGAACTGAAGACCAGCGTGCCTTCACCACCCGGCACACTGATGCTGAATGCACCGTCCGCGTTCGTGGAAATGCCATTAGTGGTGCCTTTCAGCAGCACGGTAGCTCCGGGTAAACCTTCCCCGG
>CAJYVK010000082.1 GCA_913778455.1 uncultured Hymenobacter sp.
GCAAGCAGGCGGCGGCGAAGTCGGCCAGCTGCTTTTCGGTGAGACCGGGGTAGCGCACGGCGTAGAGCGCCGCGCTACGCACCTGGCCGGTAGCCAGCCCGAGGTGGCGGGCCGCGTCGGCGGCCACGCGCTGGCCGTCGCCGTCGTGCCGGCCGGGTTGGAGACTGAGGAGGATGGAATGCTGGTTGGTTTCCAAATTAGCTGTTAGCTAATAGCTGCTAGCTGCTAGCTTTTTTTAAGGTAATAAGGCAATTTCAGGGTTCAGAAAAGCTAATAGCTAGCAGCTTAAAGCCCCGGCCGACTGCCCGGCTTCATGGCCGGAATTCCGGCCAGGTGTTCCGGCACGGCATCGGCCGCAAACACGGCTGCCTGCACCGGCAACAGCGCAAAGTTCGGGAAGGGAAGGCCAGCTTTCCCACTCGTGCGGTCAATTAAAGAGGCCACGGCGAGTACTTCAACCCCCATTTCCTGCAACACCCGCGCTACTTCGAGGGTACTTTTACCGGTCGTCACTACGTCTTCGGCAATCACTACCCGCTCGCCCGGGCTCAGCGTGAAGCCGCGCCGCAGGGTCATCTCGCCATTGGCATCGCGCTCGGTGAACAGCGAGGGCACGCCGAGCTGGCGGGCCAGCTCGTAGCTTACCACTACGCCACCCATCGCGGGGCCGACCACCGTGTCGGGCACCAGGCCGGCGTCGCGCAGGCGCTGGGCGAGCACTGCCATTGCGGGTGCGGCCAGGTCGGGCTTGCGCAGGAAGCGGGCGCACTGCACGTAAGTATCCGAGTGCAGCCCCGACGAGAGCTTGAAGTGCCCGTTTAGGAGCGCGCCTTCCTCGCGCAGCTGCGCTTCGAGAATGGCGGCAACTTCGGCGTTGGGGAGGTCAGGGGTGAGGGTGTTATTTGTCATACTAGCCATTCTTCGCCTTCAACTGTAATTTTTATTCGCTCGCTCGAAATACTCACATTGAGGAAAGGGCTGAAAAAATTGTCGCCCCGGTCCTCAATTGTCAGCAATAAGTATTCTGTCTCGTCACCAGCCATCTCAACTTTTTCGACCTGCTTGATTTGCAGAGCAAAATCAAGCGCTGAATTCAGTTGGATGTTAGCGAACCAATTTGCTTTTACCTCACCGTCCAATAGGCGGCCAATGATGTAAAACTCATTTCTGGATTTTATAGCGAAGCTGCTTATAGCATGAAAGATGCCTTTCACTGTTCGCTGTTCCATCCCTCTTCTATGCCGTTACCGAGCGATACTCGTTAATCTCATTCATCAATTCCCGCGCCGCGGCCGCCGAATCCTCAGCTTGCCAGATGCTGCGCGAAGCGTTGATCAACAGCCCGCCGCCGTCGGCTAGCAGACCCGCTTTCATCACCGAGGCTAGGTCGCCGCCCTGCGCACCGATGCCGGGCACCAGGAACCACTGGGTGGGGCACAGCTGGCGCAGGCGGCCCAGGGCCGCCGCGTTGGTAGCGCCGGCCACGAGGCCGATGTTGCCGTGGGTCGCGTCGAGGCCCGCGAGTAGCTTGGCCGTGAACTCGCTCACGGGCTCGCCGCTGGCTAGCTCCGCTTCCTGGATGGGCGACTGGTTCGAAGTCTTGGCCAGGGCGAAGACGAACTTACCGGGGCGAGCGAAGGGTACTACCGCGTCGGCACCCATGTAGGGGTTCACCGTTACGGCATCGACGCCCACCACGTCGTAGGCAAACTGCGCGTAGTGCATGGCCGTGTTGGCGATGTCGCCAAACTTGCCATCGAGGATAACCGGGATGCCGGCGGGCACGGCGGCCACCACCTGGCGCAGCAGCTGCGTGCCGTTGCCCCGGCTCAGGAAGAAGGCCAGATTGGGCTTGAAGGCGGCGGCGTAGGGCGCGGTTTCGGCGATAACCTGCGGCAGGCGGCGCGTCACGTCTTCGTCGGAGCCGGTGGGGTCGAGGCCCACGCAGAGCAACGTATTGGCTTGGGCAACGCGGGTGAGGAGCTTTTGCATGGGAGGGCGCGGACTTGCGAACCGCGATTGATGGGGGGCTGCGGACTGAGAGCCCGCGCTACTTGAAATCAGGTAAAACGAAAGCGCCCGGCAGGACCGGGCGCTTCACAATCAAAAACTTAGCTAACGTTGCAGTAATTCATCGAGTCGGCGATTTGGCAGGCGCTGGCTACGCACACGAAGGCGTGAGCACCAGCCGAGCACAAAAAAACCGCCTCAAGCGAATGGGGCGGCAAGCGAAAAAACGACTCACAAAACGAAAAGAAAGCGGCAGCCACAGCTTTCCAGTCTTTCCGCAGAACGGCTTGGCTGGCCATTCCACGCTTCATCCACTGGTGGCTGAGGGCGTTCACGGTGCAAAATTACTGCTTCCTTTTGGGGGCATCACACTATGTTTCACAAAAAAGCTTGGGGCAGTTTTTTTTGCCCCGCATTTTGGGCGCTGGGCTAGGTATTTAGGCCGTTTCGGGGGTGTTAAAAAAAATTTACCGACGCCTGGGCGTTTGCCCCTACGCATAAGCTTAGCGTAACTTTGACCCTTTATTTCGCAAAAATATTCGTCGGCTAGGTATTCAGGTTGAATGCCTTGCGCCCGAAAAAGCCCCGCTGCTCCGGTCAGGAGCAGCGGGGCTTTTTTAGTAGCGCGGACTTTATAGTCCGCGTTCACACTGACATACTCGCGGACTTACGAAGTCCGCGCTACCTTATTTGAACGCCTCGTTGAGCACGGCGGCCAGCCGTACGCCGGCTTGCTGAATGCGCTGCTTCACGATGCTGGCGTGGGCGGGGTAGTAGCGGTAGTCGATGTTGGGCGTCTGGGCAGCCTCGGCGTAGAGCTGGCTGGCAATGGTATACGACTCGAACAGCCACTGGCCGGGGTCGGTAGTGGCCTGCCAGGTTTTCAGGAGCGGGGCGGGCACGGGGCTGTACTGGGTACCCAGCTCGGTGTAGGTGAGGCCCTGGTAATCGAGCAGGCCGCTGTCCCAGAGGCTGTGCAGATTGGTATCCTTGCCCCGGTAAGTCATCTTGATGTCATTACCGCCCTTGTCTTCGGCGCGGCCGGTGTGCATAGGCTGGTGAATGTCGCCCACGATGTGTACCACGAAGGTGAGGGCCTCGGCCCGCTGCGCGGGCGTTTTGGCCGGATCCTTCATTTCCTTGATTTTCAGAAGCAATACATTGTAGGCATTGGGCTCGGCCTGCGCCTTGATGGCTTGCAGGTAGGCATCGTGAGCCAGACCCAGCGGGGTGTTTACGTAGTGCCAGGGGCCGGTTTCCTTGAACTCTGGCAGGTAGCGCATCTCGTCGGGGATGGTGCTAACCATCGCCAGCGACTGTCCCCCGAGGATGGCCGACGCCTCGCGGCGCGCCTTCTCTGTCAGGTGATTTTCGGCGATGATGCCGATGGCCCGGTGGCCCTCTACGCCCCACGCCCACAGGCGCAGCGGCAGCGCGGCCAGCAGGGCCAGCGCCAATACAACTTTCTTCATCAGGCAACAATAAAAGACCGGCAAGGACACCTTGCCGGTCAGGGGGTTGCAAATATAAGCCGGG
>CAJYVK010000083.1 GCA_913778455.1 uncultured Hymenobacter sp.
CCCACCGAAGTCAACGACTACCCCGGCTTCGTGGCCAACCGCATCCTGATGCCCATGATCAACGAAGCCATCATCAGCCTATTTGAGGGCGTGGCCGGCGTGGAAGAAATCGACACGGTGATGAAGCTGGGCATGGCCCACCCGATGGGCCCGCTGCAATTGGCTGATTTTATTGGTCTCGACGTGTGCCTGGCCATCCTGCGCGTGTTGTACGAGGGCCTTGGCAATCCTAAATACGCTCCCTGCCCCCTCCTAGTAAACATGGTAATGGCCGGCCGCCTGGGCGTAAAGTCGGGCGAAGGCTTCTACACTTATACCCCCGGCTCGAAAGATCTGGTAGTAGCCCCACGCTTCAGACCGCAGATTTAACGGATTTCGGGGACACGCCCGCCAGCTTCCGGCGGCGGGCTGACTAGGTAGGCGAGGCTTGCGTTTGCCAGTTAGTGGCAAAGCTAAAAGCAGAACGATGGGTAGCCTTTTTGCGTTATCCAGGCAGCCGAAAGCTATAAAACAACGTGAGTAGGCAGCCGCGTAGTCAGCTTGGCGCAGCCAAGCGTATCCGCGCAATCAGTTAAATCCGTTAAATCTGCGATCATGGAACATGCAACGTTTGGGGCCGGCTGCTTTTGGTGCGTCGAGGCCGTTTTTCAGAACCTCAAGGGCGTCGAAAAAGTCGTGTCCGGCTACGCCGGGGGCCGCAATAAAAACCCTACCTACAAGGAGGTATGCAGCGGCATGACGGGCCATGCCGAAGTAATTGACATCACCTTCGACCCGGCCGTTATCTCATACAAAGAGCTGCTGGAAATCTTCTGGAAAACCCACGACCCGACCACCCTCAACCGCCAGGGTGCCGACGTGGGCACGCAGTACCGCTCGGTCATCTATTACCACAGCGACGAGCAAAAGCAGCTTGCCGAAGAATATAAGAAGAAGCTCAACGACGGTCACGCCTTCCCTAACCCCGTGGTAACGGAAATCACGGCCGCCCCCGAGTTTTATCCAGCTGAGAATTACCACCAGAATTATTACAATCAGCACGGCCACGAGCCGTATTGCCAATTTGTGGCTAAGCCCAAAGTAGATAAGGTAAAGGCGCTGTTCGGGGAAAAATTGAAAGCTACTATTTAGACCACGGATTCCATCGGATTTTTCGGATTCGTCGGATTTTGCAGACGATATTCAATTGGAATCATTAATAAAAAAAGCATCTGTATTAAAACATTTGTCATGCTGAGCTTGCGAAGCATCTTATCACGTTTGAACAAACCGTTCTAACCTGACAAGATGCTTCGCAAGCTCAGCATGACAAACGTTTTAATTAAATTATACTTTTCATAAATAGCTTCTTCGAAAAGTATCATCTACAAAATCCGACGAATCCGAAAAATTCGGCGGAATCCGTGGTCTAGACGGAAACGCCAAAATCGCGCAAGGCGTCATTCAGGCTCGTCTTCAAATCGGTGCTGGGCTTGCGCTTGCCGATGATGAGGGCGCAGGGCACTTGATATTCACCGGCCGGAAATTGCTTGGGAATGGAGCCGGGAATGACAACCGAGCGGGCGGGCACGTAGCCGCGGTACTCCTTGGGCTCGTCGCCGGTCACGTCGATGATCTTGGTGCTGCCGGTGATGGTCACGCCCGCGCCAATTACGGCTTCTTTACCGATGCGGCAGCCCTCCACCAGGATGCAGCGCGAGCCGATGAAGGCACCATCCTCGATGATAACGGGGGCCGCCTGCACGGGCTCTAGCACGCCGCCGAGGCCCACGCCGCCGCTCAGGTGCACGCCCTTGCCGACCTGGGCGCAGCTGCCCACGGTGGCCCAGGTATCCACCATCGTACCCTCGCCCACGTAGGCGCCGATGTTGGTGTAGCTCGGCATCAGGATGACGCCGGGGGCCAGGTAGGCCCCGTAGCGGGCCACGGCGGGCGGCACTACGCGCACTTTCTGGGCGGCATAGTCAGTTTTGAGGGCCATTTTATCGTGGTACTCGAAGGGGCCGACTTCCTGGGTCGCCATCTGGCGAATGGGGAAGTAGAGGATGACGGCCTTTTTTACCCACTCGTTGATAGTCCACTCGCCGCCTTCTTCGGTGGGCGGCTCGGCTACCCGCAGCTGGCCTTTGTCGAGGTCTTCGATAACGTGCTCAATGGCCGTTTGCGTTTCGGGCTGGTCGAGCAGGGTGCGGTCGGCCCAGGCCGCTTCAATGGCCTCCTGGGCGGCAAAGCGGTCGAGGACGGGGCTATGGTGCGATTCGGTTTCCATGAGGAAATGACAACTGTTTAAAGGAGAATTACCGGCAAAACTAGCATCTTTGGAGGCAGGTTGGGCCAGCTGGCCCGCCCGGCGCACTTTTGCCCCGCCCGCCATGCCAGCCGACGCGCCTCCCTCCCAGCGGTTTCTGCTCGCCTCCGTGCTCAAGCCGGTAGACGATACCAGGATGCGCGGCAAGGTTGCCCAGGCGCTGCTGGCCTGGCCGCGGGTCGAAGTACACGTCGTCGGCCGGGCCAGCGGCCGGGCCGGAGTGAACGAGTCGAGCCGGGAGACTGGCCACGTCAAGCCGCACCCGATTTTCAGTGGGACTCGCCTGAGCTTGGGCCGACTGGCGGCCCAGGGGCGGTACTGGCGGCTACTGCGTACCCAGCGGCCGCACCTGGTCATTGTGCACGCGCCCGAGTTGCTGCCCCTCACCCTGCTGTGGCAGGCGCTGGGCCGCGGGCGAAAATTCGTCTACGACATTCGCGAAAACTACGCCCTCAACGTCACCACGCAGCAGGTGTACCGGGGCTGGCGCAAGCGGGCCCTGGCGGCGGGTCTGCGCTGGCTGGAGGGCCGGGCCGCGCGGCGGGCGGCGGCCGTGCTGCTGGCCGAGGCCAGCTACGCCGGTGAGCTGCCCTTCCTGGCTGCGCTACCCCCGGGCCGGGTAGTAGTACTGGAAAACAAGTATCAGCCGGCCCCGGGCGCGGTCTTGCCCACGATGGCCCGGCCGCTACCCGACCCGACGCAGCCCGTGCGCCTGCTCTTTTCCGGCACTATCTCGGAGCTTAATGGCGTACATGAGGCCATTGCCCTAGCCGAAGCTCTGCACCAAGCCTGGCCGGGCGGCGCGACGCTGCGCATCGTTGGCTTTTGCCAGCAGCCCGCCCTGCTGGCCGCGCTGCACGAGGTATTGGAGCGGCTGGCAGCCACCCGACCCGGCCTCGTCACCCTCATCGGCGGGGCTGAACTGGTCCCCCACAGCCACATCGTAGCCGAAATACAGCGGGCACATTTCGGCTTATTACCCTACCGACCGCACCCCAGCACCTGGCGCTGCCGGCCCACCAAGCTATTCGAGTACCTGGCCCACGGCCTGCCCGTGCTTATCCCCAATAATCCCTTATGGCTGAGCCTAGTGCAAGCCCACGGCGCGGGACTAGCAGTAGACTTCGCGCAGCCGGCCCGGGCAGCCGCGGCGATAGCTGCCGCCCTGCCGACGACCCGTTTTTACCCGGCCGGCGTGCCCAGCGCCCACAGCACCACGATGAACAGCATGCTGTAGGCCCAGATCACGCTCAGAACGTACTCCAGAAGCACGCCCCACATGCGCCGTTCTTGCCAGTGC
>CAJYVK010000084.1 GCA_913778455.1 uncultured Hymenobacter sp.
ACTAAAAATACCCGTGTTGGACCCCGACGCATCGCCCCCATTCAGGCGCACGCTTGCCCAGCTCCCTGTACCGTTAGAATTAGAAACCCCTACTACTAAATCGAGGTCACTATCGCCGTCAACATCACCAACAGCCAGATTAGCCAAGCTAGCGGTATAGCCTCGCAAGGCCACCTCCTGGCTACCCGAAAAGGTACCCGTGTTGGACCCCGTAGCATCTCCTCCGTTCAGACGCACGCTCAGCGTGTTCACACTGTGGCTTACTACCATGTCGAGGTCGCCATCGCCATCCACATCCGCCAGCGCCACTGCTGTCGGCCTCCCCGTAATAGGTACCTGAGAGCCGTTTTTGAACTCCCCGGTATTTGACCCCGAGTTGTCGCCCCCATTCAG
This sequence comes from uncultured Hymenobacter sp., assembly GCA_913778455.1. Taxonomy (GTDB): domain Bacteria; phylum Bacteroidota; class Bacteroidia; order Cytophagales; family Hymenobacteraceae; genus Hymenobacter. The sequence goes on from CAJYVK010000084.1 coordinate 394, forward strand.
GCGCACGCTCACCGAAGTACCATTCTCATTGGCCGTAACAAAGTCTGGGTCGCCATCGCCATCAACATCGCCCATAGCCAAGCTGTAAGGTCCCGACCCGGTTTTTACGACATCCTTGATTGCAAATTTTCCGGTATTACCGCCTTTGCCATCCCCATTCTGGTAGATGTACACCCCGCTCCAGAGAGCCAGGATATCGAGGTCGCCATCGCCGTCAATATCTGCCAGCGTTACGTGGCGCGGCAGGCCACCCTCAGCCGAAAGAATAGTGCTACTACTAAATACTCCCGTATTAGACCCGGTAGCGTCACCACCATTAATCTTTATTACTATATAACCTCTCAAATAATCACAACTTACAATATCTATATCTCCATCATTATCCACATCTCCCGCGGCGAGTCCAAAGCACAAATCCCCGGCATACAGGTTACTACCAAGCTTGAAATTTTGTGCCCGGCCGGTCCCCCCTACGGCCGTTGTGAACTGATAAACCTGGCGGGCCGCGGCCACCCCAGCCGTACTGCGCACCGCAGGTGGCACCGATACGAGCACCATCTCACCGGGCTTAAAACCAGTGGCTGGACTGAAGGCAATCGTAGGGCCACTCGTGGTATAAGCCCCTTTCTTCTTACCGCCGGCTTGCGCCGAATAGACGCTCATACCGGGCGCAGTTGTCGCTTCTATCGGCTGCGAAAAAGTCACGCCCACGCCAGCCGCCGGCGAGGCGGCGTTCGCGTTACGCAGTGGCGTACGAGCCGTCACTACTGGCGCCTGCGCTTGGGCTGACACGGCCAAAATAGAGCAAATAAAAAGCAGAAGGGAGTAGCGTTGCATCATGTAGGTTACACAAATAAAGTTTGCCCGGCAGGGAGCCGTGCGCTTCCTACCGGGCAAACCAAAAAAGCCGGACTATTTAGCCCCTAAAAGTACTATTAATACCTGATACTTCAGTCTAACTACAGAGTGCGGCAGCACGCGTCAAAGGCCGACTACCCAGGGTTACTCGTTTATATCGTGACTAAGCTGATAACCAATTAAGCAGCTACGGCTTGTTAGAGTCCACCGCCGGCTTGGCGTCCCGGTTAGCTAGGTCCCAAGCTAGGTAAAACACCAGCCGCGCCCGGGCTTCCAGCTTATCAAACTGAATTTTAGACACTTCGTCGCTAGCCTCGTGGTAATCGGCGTGCACCCCGTTGAAGAAGAATGCCACCGGGATACCCTTCTTGGCAAAGTTGTAGTGGTCGGAACGGTAGTAAAACCGGTTCGGGTCGGCCGGGTCGTTGAAGCGGAAGTCGAGGTCGAGGTTGCTGCGCTGGCGGTTCACGGTCTGGAGCGCGTCGTGCAGCTGCGAGGACAGCTTGTCAGAACCAATCACGTACACGTAGTCCGGCTTGCCCTCGTGGGCCACGTCGGTACGGCCGATCATGTCGATGTTGAGGTCGGTCACGGTATTGGCCAGCGGGAAAATCGGGTGGTCGGTGTAGTACTCCGAGCCCAGCAGGCCCTTCTCCTCGCCCGTGTTGGCCAGGAACAGTAGGCTGCGGCGCGGCCCATGCCCGGCGTGCGCCGCCTTGGCAAACGCCTGCGCGATGCTGAGCATGCCCACCGTACCCGAGCCGTCGTCATCGGCCCCGTTGTACACTTCCCCGCCAATGATGCCCAGGTGGTCGTAGTGCGCCGATACCACGATGATTTCATCTTTCAAATCGGTGCCCGGCAGAAAAGCCAGCACGTTTTCGGTCGTCACGGCCGTGCGCTGCTGCGGGGCGCTGATGCTGAATTTCACCGGCTTGAGCTTGCTGGCCGTCGGCTGCTTGGCGGCGGCCGTGGCGGTGGCGTACTGCGCCAGGGTCGCGGCGTTGGTACCCAGCACCTTCAGGCCCAGCGCCGGCGACAGAAAGAAAGCCGGGGCCCGGCCGCCCGCCTGGTCGGCGAAGGCGATGGTGGGCTGCATCACGCGCGGGGCCAGCCGGGAAGTCATTTTCTCGAACTTATCGCCCGGCTCCTGGCTCACGAAGAAGATGCTCCGGGCCCCCTTGGCGGCGGCCAGCGCGGCCTTGGCCCGGAAATCGACGCCCCACTTGGTGGGCGTGCCATCGGGGCTGAGGATGGATTTACCGTCGGCCGTGCGCGGCTCGCCGAGCAATACGATTACGTCCTGCCCCTTCACGTCGCGGCCCTTATAATCGGAGTAATCGCCCTGCTCGATACCGTAGCCCAGGAAAACCGGCTGCACGGCCGTGGCCTGGTCGAAGGGCGAGCGCCCAAAGGCGTAAAAATCCTTCAGCCACTCGTAAGCTTTACCGCCTACCGTCACGGTGCCGCCCGGCTGCCAGGCGCTGCGCTCCATCTCGAAGGTTTGCAGGTAGGGATTGGCCGCGTTGGCCGTGACGGGTGCTTGCAGACTATCCAGCTTAAACTGCTGGCTGATGTAGGCGGCGGCCATTTTCTGGCCCTTGGCCCCGGTTTCGCGGCCCTCGTATTCGTCGGAGGCCAGGATGGTGAGGTCGCGGCGCAGGTGTTCCTGGGTTACGTAGCGCTCGGCGTACCGGGCGGCGTAGTCAACGGGTGCCGCCGGCTGGGGCGCGGCCGGCGACACGGCCGCCTTGGCCGGCGAGCCCGGCTTGAGCTTGGTCTTAACCTTGGTAGTTTGGGCGAGTAGCGGAGCGGGAAGGACCAGCGCAGCCGCCAGCAGAGCAGTGTATTTCATAAAGTGTAGGATAAGCTTTAGCTTGTCCCTTTGGTATAATGAGCGGAAGCAAGACAAGCTAAAGCTTATCCTACATTTTGGTAAATCAACACAGTGGCGTAAGCCGCCACGCCTTCTTGCCGGCCCACGAAGCCGAGCTTTTCGGTGGTCGTAGCCTTAATGGAAACGTCGTCCTCCGCTATGCCCATCACCTGGGCCAGCGTGGCGCGCATGGCCGGAATGTGCGGGTTCACCTTGGGTTTTTCGAGGCAGATGGTCGAGTCGATATTGCTGACCTCGTAGCCTTTGCCGCGCAGAATAACCATCACCTCGGCCAGCAACTTCTTGCTGTCGATACCCTTGTACTGCGGGTCGGTATCAGGAAAGTGAAAGCCGATGTCGCGCAGGTTGGCCGCGCCGAGCAGGGCGTCGCAAATAACGTGGATGAGCACGTCGGCATCGGAGTGGCCGAGTGCGCCGTGGGTGTGCGGCACCTCGATACCGCCGAGCCAGAAAGGTAGGCCGGGCTGCAATTGGTGAACGTCGTAGCCGAAGCCAACGCGAATTTTCATGGAAAGCCGGATAAGTAAAACGGGCACAAAGGTATCTACTCAGACTCGGTGCGGGCCAGCCAGAATTTGCCAAATTAATTAGCTGAGCCATTTCGCCAGTTAGCTAATTTAATTAGCTTTGCGGCATCGTTAGCATTTCTCCTTCCGCATGGCCCCCATAGCATTTGTGAATGACAGCTAAAGTATCGGGCGGGCTGCTGCGTTAGCGCCAAAGTCGCGCGGCAAAAGAAACTTTGGAAACTTTGAACTCACCGAAAGTTTCCGTCGTATCTTTGCCGGGCCAATCATGGAAAACAAAGACCGAATTCTCTCCCGCGCCGCCGCCCTCTTCATGCGCAACGGCATTAAAAGCGTGAGCATGGACGACATCGCCGCCGACCTGGGCATGTCGAAGAAAACCCTGTATAAAACCTTCGCCAACAAGGATGAAATCGTGCTGGGCGTGATAAGCAACCACCTCTGCCAGGCCCAGGGCGAGTGCGCCCGGGTGGCCGAGGGCGCGGTCGATGCCGTGCAGGAAATGCTCACTATCTCGGCCTGGGCCGACCAGCAGTTTGCCGACATTCACCCTAGCATCTTCTACGACCTGCGCAAATATTACCCTGCTGCCTGGACGCTGTTTCGGGCCCACAAGAGCGGCTTCATCCTGGAGCAGATCACCCGCAACCTGCGCCGGGGCATCGCCGAGGGCTTGTTTCGGGCCGACCTCGACGTGGAAGTGTTGGCCCGCCTCAACCTGGCCCAGATCGAGCTAGCCTTCGACCACGAGCTCTACCCACTGACCCAGTTCTCGCCGGTGCGGGTCAATAAGGTTTTCGACGAACACTTCCTGCTAGGGGTGGCCACGCTCAAGGGCCACCGGCTTTTCAATAAGTATCAACACATTACGGAAGAAGAATAGCCGTTCCGACCGCCCTCACTCACTCGCTCCTTCTTTCACAACCCCATGAAAAACAGTACCCTCCGGGTGTGGCTGGCCGCCTCGGCGCTGGCCCCTTCCCTGGCGCTGGCGCAGTCCCCGGCGGCCGCGACGCCCCCGCTGGCCGGCCCGATGCCCTTGAGCCTGAGCCAGGCCGTGCGCTACGCCGTTGCCAACAAGCCCAGCCTGCTGAGCACCCGCCTGGCCGAGCAGACCGCCCACGCCAAGGTGGGTGAAATCAAGGCCCAGGGCCTGCCCCAGCTGAACCTGGCTGCCAACGTGGCCGACAATTTCAAACTGCAAAAGAGCCTCGTGGACGTGGGTGCCTTCGGTGGCGGCGCGGGCACGCTCAACGGCACCACGCTCACGCAGGGTGACATCGCGGCCGCCCAGGCCGGCCAGAGCGTGACGCTGGCCCCCGCCTACGCCGCGCCCGTGAAGCTGCCGCCCCAGGCCATTGCCTTCGGTCTGCAATACGCCGGCAACTCGTCGCTCTCGCTTTCGCAGCAGCTCTTCGACGGCTCGTATCTCATTGGCTTGAAGGCCGCTAAAGTGTACGAAGACCTAGCCAAGAAGCAAACCCAGCAGGCCGAAATCGACGTGGTGGAGCAGGTGAGCAAAGCCTACTATAGCACGCTGGTGGCCCGCTCGCGGCTGGCCCTGCTGGCCCGCAACGTGCAGCGCCTCGACACGGTGCTTTACCAAACCAACCAAACGTTCAAGGCCGGCTTCGCCGAGAAGCTCGACGTGGACCGCCTGCGCGTGCAGCGCAACAACCTGGTAGTGGAGCAGCAGAAAGCCCAGCGTCTCACCGAGTTGAGCGTGGCCCTGCTCAAGTTCCAGATGGGCCTGCCGCAGGGCCAGCCAGTGCAGCTCACCGACTCGCTCGGCGCGGCCGTGGTCGATGCCGGCAACCTGCGCCGCAACCTCGGCGGGGCCAACTTCAACACCGGGGGCGGGGTCAGCGGCCTCGGCGGCGTACCCACCGCACCCATCCCCACCACCCCGGGCACGGGCGGGGCCCCCACGCCGGGCATCAACACCGGCCAGGGCCCGCAGGCCCAGGCCACCTTCAACTACAACAACCGCATCGAGTTTTCGACCCTGCAAACCCAGCAGGCGCTGGCGGGCCTCGACCTGCGCAATCGCACGGCGGGCGCTTACCCGCGCCTGTCGCTCACGGCCGCGTACGGCTTCATCGGCTCGGCCAACAAGGTGAGCGACCTGTTTGCTTTTCGCGGCCCGGATTCGCGTAACAGCCAAGGCTTTCCCAACCAAAACTGGTTCGGCTTCGGCAACGTGGGGCTGGCCCTGAACGTGCCAGTATTCGACGGCTTCCGCCGCAAGTACCAGGTGCAGCAGGCGCGCATCGCCCAGCAGACGATCGAGCGCGGCCTGGAAACCCTGCGCCAGAGCATCGACCTGCAAGACGCCCAGAGCCGCACCACGCTCATCAACGCGCTCGACGTGCTCGACAACCAAAAGGCCAACCTCGACCTGGCCGCCGACGTGGCCCGCGTGACGCGCATCAAGTTCAACGCCGGCGTGGGCTCCAACATTGAGGTTATCACCGCCGAAACCTCGCTGCGCGAAGCCCAGACCAATTATTACGCCGCCCTCTACGATGTGCTGGTGGCCAAGGTAGACCGCGACAAAGCCACCGGCGAGCTGTACTCGCAGGCTAAGTAACCTTTAAGCCATTAGCTGCCAGCCACTAGCCGTTGGCGTCCTCTCCACCTCCGAAGCTTTTCTTTGACATGAACCTCTCCTTTTCAAAAGCTATCAGCTACCAGCTCCTAGCCAGCAGCTTGCTACTCGCTTCGTGCGGCGGCGGGACTAAAGATCCCAACGCCGAACTCGCGAAGCTCAAGGCCGACCAGGCGGCTACCCAGGCCAAAATCGCCGAGCTGGAAGCCAAAACCGGCGCGGGCCAGGCCGCCGCGGCCAGTACCGCCGTACCAGTGTCGGTGCTGAAAGTAGCGCCCCAAAACTTCGCCGGCTACCTCGAAGTGCAGGGCCGGGTTGACTTCGACCAGAACGCCACCGTGGGGGCCCGGGCCGCCGGCACGCTCACCAGCGTGCGCGTGCAGCGCGGCGACCGCGTCCGCAAAGGCCAGGTGCTGGCGACGGTTGATGCGGGCATTCTCGACGCCAACATCGCCGAGCTACGTACCCGCCTCGACCTCGCCAAGGTCGTCTACGAAAAGCAAGCCGGCCTTTGGAAGCAGCAGATTGGGACCGAAATTCAGTACTTGCAAGCCAAAAACACCTACGAGAGCCTGCAGCGCAATCTCGCCACCCTCAACCAGCAGCGGGCCCTCTACAACGTAGTGGCCCCCTACAGCGGCGTGGTTGACAACGTACTGCCCAAGCTGGGCGAAACCGTAGCCCCCGGGGCCCCGGTGGTACAGCTCAACAACGGCCAGGGTGGTAAAGTCCTCGCCGAGGTATCGGAAGCCTACGCGGGCAGCATCAAGGCCGGCGACAAGGCGCTCGTGAGCCTACCCGACCTCGGCAACGAGGAAATCGAGAGCACCGTGCGCACCGTGAGCCGCACCATTTCGGCCACCAGCCGCACGTTTACGGTGGAGCTGCGCCTGCCGGCCAACCAGGCTAGCCGCCTGCGTCCCAACATGGTAGCTACCGTCCGCATCCAGAACTACGGCCAGGCCAACGCCACCGTGCTGCCGGTCGACCTCATTCAGCACGACGAGGAAAACGCCTACGTGCTCGTGGTCAACCGTGAAAACGGTAAGGCCGTAGCCGCCAAGCGCGTCATCAAAACCGGCCAGACCTACAACGGCAAGCAGGAAATCACCAGCGGCCTCAAGCCCGGCGACGAGGTGATCTCGGCCGGTTATCAGAATCTGAATGAAGGCCAGTTGATAGCTGTTAGCTCTTAGCTGCTAGCTGTTAGCTCCCTCATTATGAAGAACTACGAGGAATTACTAGTGTGGCAGCGCGGTATGGCCATTGTCGAGGCTACCTACGAGCTAGTAAGGCAATTACCGCGTGAAGAGACTTACGGCTTACGCAGCCAGATGACACGCGCCGCTATCTCAATTCCTTCCAACATCGCCGAAGGCAGTAGCCGAACCAGTGAGTTAGAATACAAACGTTTCTTAGAGATTGCACTAGGTTCCTGCTTTGAGCTTGATACGCAGCTAATTGCCGCTATTCAACTCGGCTTGGTTACGCTTCCTTCTGATAACCGACTACCTGGCCATTTAGAAGAAGAAATCAAAATGCTACACGGCTTTATCAGCCGTCTATCCTCCACCAACAAGCTAACGGCTAACAGCTAGCAGCTAACAGCTCAAAGACTATGCAGGATATTGAGAAGGAATTCGGCCCCACCAGTTGGTCGATTAACAATAAGACCAGTATTTACATCATCACCTTGCTGCTGACGATAGCGGGCATCTTCGCCTACATCAAGCTGGGCAAGGAGAAGTTTCCCGACATCGTGATTCCGCGCATCATCGTGGCTACGGTGTACCCGGGCACCTCCCCCACCGACATCGAGAACCTGGTGACCCGCCAGCTCGAAAAGGAAATCAAGAGCGTGAACGGGGTGAAGAAGATCAATTCGACTTCCAACCAGGACTACTGTATTGTGGACGTGGAGTTTAACTCCGGCGTCGACGTGCAGGCCGCCAAGCAGCTCATCAAGGATGCCGTGGACAAGGCTGGCACCGAGTTGCCCAACGACCTGCCCAGCGCCCCGCTCGTGAAGGAGGTCAACATCTCGGAGCAGCCCATCATGTACGTCAACCTGAGCGGTAACCTGCCCGCCGCCCAGCTCAAGAAGCTCGCCGACGACTTCCAGGACAAGATTGAAGCGCTGCCCGAAATCACCCGCGTTGACATCGTGGGTGCCTTGGAGCAGCAAGTCAACGTCGACGTGGACCTGTACAAGCTGCAAGCCTCGCAACTGAGCTTCAGTGACATCGAAAATGCCATTGCCCGCGAAAACATCACGGTGTCGGGCGGCTCCATCGACGTGGGGGCGCAGAAGCGCGCCGTGCGCGTGGCCGGCCAGTACGTGAACGCCGCCGACATTGCTAACATCCAGATCAAGAACCTGCGCGGCGCGCCGGTGCGCCTGGGCGACATCGCCACGGTGCAGGATGGCTTCAAAGACCGTGAGAGCTACGCCCGCCTCGACGGCCAGTCGGCCGTGACGCTGAACGTAGTAAAGCGCCAGGGTGAAAACCTGCTCGACGCCTCCGACAAGATTCACGACCTCGTGAAGGAGTCGCAGGCCAGCATGCCCAAAGGTTTGAAAATCACGATCACCGGCGATTCGTCCAACGAAACCCGCAACACCCTCAACGACCTCATCAACACCATCATCATCGGCTTCCTGCTGGTGACGCTGATTCTGATGTTCTTCATGGGCACCACCAACGCGCTCTTCGTGGGCCTGTCGGTACCGCTGTCGATGTTCCTGGCCTTCGTGCTGCTGCCCATGTTTGGCTTCTCGCTCAACATGATTGTGCTCTTCGCCTTTTTGCTGGCGCTGGGTATCGTGGTGGACGACGCCATCGTGGTTATCGAAAACACCCACCGCCTGCTGCACGACCACCCCAACCTGAGCACCATGCAGGCGGCCAAGCTGGCGGCGGGTGAGGTATTCGTCCCGGTGTTGGCGGGTACGCTCACGACGGTGGCCCCGTTCGTGCCACTCATGTTCTGGCCGGGTATCGTGGGTAGCTTCATGTTCTACCTGCCGGTTACGCTCATTCTCACGCTGGGTGCCTCGCTCGTGGTGGCCTTCATCATGAACCCGGTATTTGCCGTGAGCTTCATGGAGCGCGAGGAGCACCTCGACCAAGGCAATGTTATCACCTGGAAGCAACTCTCAAAATTTGCTAAGGGTGCTATTGGGGTAATAGGTGGGCTAGCCATGCTAGGATACGGCATTAACTCTCACTTCTTAGGCAACTTAATGCTTGCCATCCTAGCTTTTATCTTCCTCAACAATTATGTACTTGTTAAGCTAATAGCTGGCTTCCAGCGCAGCATTCTCCCGGCCCTGCAAAATGGCTACGCTCGACTGGTGGAGATTGCCGTGGGCGGCAGCATCTGGCGGCAGGTAGCCATCATGAGCAGCCTGATTGTGCTGTTCG
>CAJYVK010000085.1 GCA_913778455.1 uncultured Hymenobacter sp.
AAGCATCTCATCAGGTTAGAACGGCTTACGCGAACGTGATAAGATGCTTCGCAGGCGGACGCCAGATGAGCATGACGACCGTGAATACTAATTCAGCCTCTTAAACAACGACGACAGACCTGCACAACCACTTATTTCCCAATCATACTCATCATTTCACCATCTCACCAGTTCACCGCATGTCTCCTCGTCTTATTCTTCAGCTGGCGGCGCGGCTGGGCGCACTCACCGTGGCCATTGGCGCGTTTGGGGCGCACGGCCTGCGCCCCATGCTCGAAGCCAGCGGCCGCCTCGAAACCTTCGAAACGGCGGTGCGCTACCAGTTTTACCACACGCTGGCCCTGCTGGCCGTGGGGGTGCTGGCCCTGGCCCGGCCCGAGCTACGCGACCCGCTCGACACCACGGCGGCGTTGTGGCTGGGCGGCATCCTCATCTTCAGCGGCTCGCTCTACGCCATCTGCTTCACGGGCATTACCAAGTTTGGGGCGGTGGCCCCGCTGGGCGGCCTGCTGCTGATTGCCGGCTGGCTGCGCCTGCTGCTGGCCGTGAGCAAGCTGTAGCACGGAGCATACCTGGGCACGCAAAAAAGGGGAGGCAGCCGCACTGGCTGCCTCCCCTTTTTTATGCGGGTCGGGCGATTATTTCGAAGCCGTGGCCGACTCCTTCACCTCACCTACCAGCGATACGGTGGTGGTGCCACCGGCCGAGTTCGAGTCGATGGTCAGCACCTTGGTTTGCATGCCCATTTTGCCGGCCGAGTTGAATTTGGCCGAGATGGTGCCGGTTTTGCCGGGCTGCACGGGCTCTTTGGTCCAGCTGGGGGTGGTGCAGCCGCAGCTTACGCCGATGTTGGAAATGACCAGCGGCTGGGTACCGGTGTTTTTGAATTTGAATACGTGGTCAACCACGTCGCCCTGCTTGATGGTCCCGAAGTCGTACTTCACTTCCGAGAACTCGATCTGGGGACCGGCCGGCTTGGCTTTGGCGGGCTTGGTGGTTTGAGCGTGGGCGGCGGTGCCCGCAAACGTGAGGCCCAGGGCCAGCAGCAACATCTTCGTCATGACAGGGTAAGGATGGGTTTATGGAGGAAAAGCAAATTTACGTGCCGGGTCGGGCCAGGCAAATCTGCGGCCAAAGTAGCACGCAGCCGCCGTTTGCCGGATGAATTCTCCGCCTAAACCCGCAGGCTAGCTTTTGAATTCCTTGGAATACGGAAATTGACGCGAAGCTTTGCGCATGATTACCGTGATAATGCTGCCCGTATCGGAGCCCAGGCCCCGGCCCAAAGACTTGTCGTATTTCCAGAGCAGGTCGCTGGTTTTGCCGTCGTGAATATTGATATTGAGCTTGCCCGTGTTGGTCGAGCCGCTGAAGCCCCCCACCATCACCATGGCCACGGCTACGCCATTAGAGATGGGTTGCGAGCTTTCGAACGTGCCCGACACAATGCCATCGACGCCCAGCACTTGCGCGATCTCTTCCATGGTCATAGTCGGCAGCTTCTCGGCGGTAATGTTGTTTCGGGCCAGCAGGGCGTTGGTTTTGGCAATGTCTTGCACGTCAACGGCAATATCCTTGTCTGCCTTTTGCTTTAAAAAATACGATTGCAGCGCGCTTTGCACATTTAGACCCTCGCGCAGCTCCAGTTGATGCACGCCTTCGGCCCCACCCTGCTTAGCTACCTCGTTGGGACGCAGCGACAGCGTGGCTTTGAAGGGCAGCACGGCCAGTATTTTATGGTCTTTGGCCAGCTCCCGGAATTTGGGATTGGTGTAAATCTCACGGGTTTGGGCCGAGGCCGCACCCAGCGTAAACAGCAGGGCCACCACTAAGAAAAAGTGTTTCATAAACGGGCAGAAAAAAGGGAGAAACTAAAAGGATGAAAATGTGCGGCTAAATTAAGCACCCGTCCAGCATAAATCCTTATTTACTCGCCCTCATTTATTTCATTTTCGGCCAGCAGGCGACGTTGGAAGTTGAGGAGAAACAACCGCTCCGAGGCCCGCGTAATGGCCGTGTAGAGCCAGCGGGCAAACTCGCCACCCACCGGCTCGTCGGGCTTGAGAAAGCCGTGGTCCACGAATACGGCCTGCCACTGCCCGCCCTGCGCCTTGTGGCAAGTGAGGGCGTAGGCAAATTTTATTTGCAAGGCATTGAGGTACGGGTCTTTGCGCATCTCAGCGTTGCGCTCGCCCTTCTTGGTGAGGTGGGCGTAGTCAACCAGCACCTCCTGGTACAGCTTCTCGTTTTGGTCGCGCGGCAGCGAGGGGCTCTCGGTGTGCAGGGTGTCGAGCAGCAGCTTTACCTCCAGCTCGGGCTCGTCGGGATAGTCCACGAGCCGCACCCGGGCCTGGGCGAAGCGGCAGCCGAAGACTTCCTCGCGCCGGATTATCTTTTTAATCTCTAAAAAGTCGCCGTTGGCCAGAAAGCCGATTTCCGACTCCTTGGGCAGCCAGAAATAGTTGTTGCGCACCACCATGATGTAGTCGCCCGCCTCAATCTCCTCCTCGGCCTCGAACAGCGTGCGCCGGATGAGTTGGTTGTACTGATTGGCGTTGCGATTGGAGCGGCAGATGATGGTCGTGTTTTCGTGCCCAAAGTGGCGGTAGGCCCAGCGCAGGCCGTCCTCCAGCTTGTCGCCCCCCATCTTGAACATGTCCTTGAAGCCCTTGGTATGCAGCCGGATGTCGGGCGTTTCTTCCCGCAGCTCCTCGCGCAGCTCGGTGGCGTTCACCAAGATGCCGGAGGCTTCGGCCTGGCGCATTACTTGGCGCAGCTCCACGCCATCGACGCGGGCGCGGAAGCGGTGGGCCAGCAGCGCGGGGTCGAGCGCGGGGCTCAGGAGCTGGCCCACGGGCGGCAGCTGGGCCGTGTCGCCGATGAGCAGCAGCCGGTTGGTACTGCGCTCGAAGACGAAGCCCATGAGGTCGTCGAGCAGGCCGCTCTCACCAAAGGCTTTCTCGTCGGAAATCATGGACGCCTCGTCCACGATGAAGAGCGTTTCTTCCTGGCGGTTGGGCTGGCGGGTAAAGCTCAGGCGCTCGGCGGGCGCCCCGCTGGTTTGGCGGTAGATTTTTTTGTGAATAGTGCTGGCGGGCACGCCGGCGTAGGCGCTCATCACCTTGGCGGCGCGGCCGGTGGGGGCCAGCAGGGCGTAGCGGCGCTGCATGCGGCCCAGCCACTGCACGAGGGCGCTCACCACGGTGGTTTTGCCGGTACCGGCGTAGCCGCGCAGCACAAATACCTTCCGGCCGGGTAGCTGGTCGCGCAAAAACTCGTCGAGCTGCACGAACAGCTCAGCCTGGTCGCCCGTGGGCTCGAAGGGGAAATAATCGCGGACGGACGGAAATCGGGTTTTTAACATGCTGTATTTTTAATCGGAATCAAGGGGGCGGCGCGAGCCGGCTACGGGTGCGTTGCCCGTCGCAGTGGCGAGGGGAGCCAGTGGCTGCTAAAACTGGCGCGGGTGCCCTAGTGCCCCGTTTTGCTGGGCTGGTACCGCCCGTTCTTGGGGCTACCGCTACAACAAAGTTATTGCCCGGGAAGTCAAGCCAAACCCGATAAATTTGCTGAAAGTGCCTCCCGTAGAGTAGGGTCTGCGCCTGGGCTATTGCCCACCGGGCACCGGGCGAGCGGCAGCTTCGTCAAAAAAAATCAAGTTGGTAGGCAACCATCTCGGCCGCTGCGCCGAGTTGCCTAGTATCCAGCCCGCCCTGGTTGTTCTCACCTCTTCTGCCTACCACTCGTGCCCGACTCTGATGCCGCTCAGCTTATGCCCCTGCTTGCCGGGTGCCGGCGGGCCGACCGCGTCATGCAGCGGCAGTTTTATCAGCTTTTCTACGGCTACGCCCTCAGCATCTGCCTGCGCTACGTGGGGACGCGGGAGGAGGCAACGGAGGTGGTCAACGACGGATTTTTACGGGTGTTTCGGGGGCTGGCCACCTTCGACGACACTCGCCCCGACCTTAGTGGCTCGCTGCGCGGCTGGCTCAAGAAAATAATGGTGCGCACGGCCATCGACCACTTCCGCACCACCGAGCGGATCCCTTATCAGGAAGACCTCGACGCCGCCCACGACGAGCCCGCCGCCCCCGGCGGCCTGCCCCTGGAAGCCTTGGCCTACCAAGACTTGCTGCATCTGGTGCAGCAGCTGCCCCCGGCCTACCGCACCGTGTTCAACCTCTACGCCATCGACGGTTACAAGCACGAAGAAATAGCTCAACACCTGGGCATTACGACCGGCACTTCCAAGTCGAACCTCTCCAAGGCCCGCACTCACCTTCAGCGCCTTTTAAAAAAAACTGATTCCCATGCCTACGCCGCTTACGTCGGATGAAGAATTCGACGCCCATTTTCGCCGGGGCTTGGAACACGATGCCAACTTGTCGGAAGTCCCGGACGCCGAGGCCTGGCAGCGGATGGAGCTGCTACTCGACGC
>CAJYVK010000086.1 GCA_913778455.1 uncultured Hymenobacter sp.
GCAGTGGGAGCTGCCTCGCGATACCTTCACCTACCAGGAGCACTTGCGCGGACGGCCCCACCACATCCGGATGCTGGGCGTGGCCAACGCCAGTATGCAGGGCAAGCTGGCCGGCCAGCTCCTGGCCGAGGCCCGGCAGCTCAACCCCGCCGCCACCGTGGCCGTGGTGCTACCCGACGAAACCCTGCTGCTGCCCGTGCTCCACGGCCTGCCGCCCGAGGAGCTGGTGCCCGATTTCAACGTGACGATGGGCCTGAGCTTCCAGAGCACGGCGTTGTTCAACCTCGTCGATTTGCTGTTTGAGGTGCACCTCACCGGCATTCGGGAGGGCGAGCCGGGGCGCGACTACGGCGTGCCGAAGTATCACCACCTGGCGGTGAGCAAGCTGCTGGCCCACCCCTTCCTGCGGCGCTACCAGCAGTGGCAGGATGCCCAGCCCGACGAGCCGCAGTACCACAAGCTGCTCGATACCATCTGCAACGAGATCGTAAAGCGCCACCTCGTACTGCTGCCCGCCACCGAACTGCTGCGGCTGGGCCACGGCCACCCGCTCATCGAGGCGCTGTTTCGCACCTGGGACAACTGCGACGACATCATCCGGGCCTGCTACGCGCTTATCGACCTACTCAAGCAGGTGTACGCGCACGACCATTCGGCCATCGAGGCGGAGTATTTGTACCTGTTTTACACCCTCGTGCGCCAGCTCGCCACGGCCTTCGACTGCCGCGAGCAGCGCCTGAGCGTGCGCTCGTTCCGGCGCTTTCTCTACGACCAGATGCGGCGTACGCGCCTGCCCTTCGCCGGCGAGCCGCTGGCCCAGGTGCAGATCATGGGCTTGCTCGAAACCCGCGCCCTGGATTTCGACCACGTCATCATTCTGAGCTGCAACGAAAACGCACTACCCGCGCCCAAGCGCCAGAACTCGCTCTTCCCCTACGACGTGCTGGCCGAGTTCAAGCTGCCCACCTACGCCGATGCCGAGGCCAACGCGGCTTACAATTTCTGGCGGCTGCTCCAGCGAGCTGGCCGCGTCGATTTGGTACACGTGCTGCCGGGGGCCGAGGGCGTGCGCACCGGCGAGCGCAGCCGTTTTTTGCGGCAGATCGAGTTTGATTTGACGGCGCAGAATCCGGCCTTGGTATTGGAGGATAAGCTAGTGGAGGTAGTGGCTGACGCTGTAACCCCAAGCTCCAGCTTGGGGACGCGTCCGGTAACGCTCGCCGAGCCCTTCACCAAGCCGGCGCTGAATGCTCTCCCCCCAACCAGCGACTTTCTCAACGACCTCGTGCTAACCAAGGACGAGGAAATGCTCACCGGCCTGCGCGGCGTGCTGGAGCGCGGCCTCTCGCCTTCGGCCCTCAACGAATACCTGGCCTGCTCCCTGAAATTCTACTTTTCGCGCCTGGCCAAATTTCGCGAAAACGACGAGGTGGAAGAAGCGCTCGGGGCCGATGGCTTCGGCACCGTGGTGCACGACTCGCTGGAGCAGCTGCTCAAGCCCTTCGAGCTGGAAAAGCGCGAGCTCACCGCCGCCGACCTGCCCGAGATTCTCAAAAAAGTACCGGCCGAGGTGCATCGCCAGCTGCGCCAGGAGGGCGAGGAGCGCCAAGCCCGCCCCGACGACGGCCTCAACCACGTGCTGGGCCAGGTGGCTACCCGCCTCATTCGCAAGTACCTCGAAAGCCTGCCGGGCCAGCCGGGCGTGCTGCCGCTGCGCATCGCGGCCCAGGAAAAGCCGATGGTAGCGACCGTGTTCGTTGATCTGCCGGGCCGCGCCAAAAAGCTGCCGGTGCGCATCCTGGGCCGGGCCGACCGCATCGACGCCTTGCCCGACGGCCGCCGCCGCGTGGTCGATTACAAAACCGGCCTCGTAGAGCGCCGCGAGCTCAACCTGCGCGGCACGCAAAAGCCCCTCAGCCCCGCCGACACCGTGGAGCGCCTGCTTACCGAGTCGAGCAGCGGGGCCGATAAAGTGCGGCAGCTCTGGCTCTACCGCTTCATGCTCGAAAGCGACCCCAGCCAGCCAGCCCCGCCCGGCTCGGAGGCGGCCATTCTCTCGCTGCGCAAAATTGATGACGGGCTACTCTCGGCCCCGCTCGATTTTATCACCGAAGGCACGGGCGAGGCTGACTTTCTCCAAGCCAGCGCCGTGCTGGTGAGCCGGCTGGCCCTGCGAATGCTCGACCCCGCCGAGCCCATCCGCAAAACCGACGACCTAACCAAATGCGACTATTGCCCCTACACGGGAATTTGCGCCCGGTAAGGTTTTTGCAGGGTAACCGTCTACCCCCAAAAGAGTATTGTTCTTGCTGAGCCCACCGCCGCGGCTCGCCGGTCCCGCTACGGGCCGCGGGCCAGCGGCAATGATCCGCTCAGGAAGAACAACGTTTTTGCTGACCTTGCCCGCGTCCTCATGCAGAAAAGCCCCCTCCACCGCCTGCTCAATCCTTTGTTGCTGTGGCGGCTGCGCCACGTGAGTGAACGGGTGTACGTGGTGTGGCTGGCGGTGCTGGTGGGCGTGCTGGCCGGCCTGGCGGCGGTGGGCCTCAAAACGGCCGTGCACTGGCAGCAGCACCGCCTCGAAACGGCCGTAACGGAGCCTAACCGGGTGTTTGCGCTCTCCATCTACCCCATCATCGGCATCACGCTTACGGTGCTGGTGACCAAGTATTTGCTGCACGGCAACCTCGGCCGAGGCATCGGCCCCATCATCTACAACACGGCCCGCGAAAACGCCATCGTGCCGCGCTCCAAGCTGTACTCGCAGCTAATCACGGCGTTTCTCACGGTATCGTTCGGCGGCTCGGCGGGTACCGAGGCCCCTATTTCGGTGACGGGCGCGGCCATTGGCTCCAACGCGGCGCGGGTGCTGCGGGCGGGCCGGCGGCGGCGGCGGCTGCTCACGGGCTGCGGAGCGGCGGCGGGCGTGGCGGCCATCTTCAACGCGCCCATCGCGGGCGTGCTGTTTGCGGTAGAAGCTATTTTGATGGAGCTGCCGGCGCAGTATTTCATTCCGCTGCTCATCTCGTCGGCTACGGCCACGGTGGTGTCGAAGGCGCTGTACGCGGGTCAGCCATTTGCCCTCATCACCAATTCGTGGATTGTCGATACGGTGCCGTTTTACCTGGTGTTGGGGTTGCTCACGGCCCTGCTCTCGGTGTACATGATTCGCACCTACCACTGGTTTGACCACTTTTGGGAACGCTGGCCGGGCCTGCGCTGGCAAAAGGTACTACTCGGCGGCGCGGCGCTGGGGGCGCTCATCTTTCTCTTTCCACCGCTCTACGGCGAGGGCTACACCACAGTGGTCGAAAAGCTGCTGGCTGGCAACGCTCAGGATCTCACCGATGGCAGCTTGTTTTCGGTGTACGGCGATAATAATGTGTGGCTGCTGCTGGCCCTGGTGTTTTTCACCATGATGACCAAGGTGGTAGCCACGAGCATCACGGTGGGCGCGGGCGGCAACGGGGGCATGTTCGGCTCGTCGCTGGTGGCGGGCGCGCTGGGTGGCTTCCTGTTTGCGCGGCTCGTCAACCTCACCGGGCTGGTGGCCATTCCCGAAGTACACTTCGTGGTGCTGGG
>CAJYVK010000087.1 GCA_913778455.1 uncultured Hymenobacter sp.
AAAAGCGGCTGGGCCTGAGCTATTCGGCCAACGACGAGCTGCTGGTAGCCGGGGGCTCGCGCCCGCTCATCTACGCCGCCTACCTGGCCCTCGTGGACCCCGGCGACCGCGTGGTGTACCCCGCCCCGTCGTGGAACAACAACCACTACTGCCACCTTTCCAGCGCCAGCCAGGCCGTGGTGCCCACCCGGCCCGAAAACCACTTCATGCCGACGGCCGCCGAGTTGGCCCCGCACCTGGCCGGGGCGACGCTGCTGGCCCTGTGCTCGCCGCTCAACCCCACCGGCACGGTGTTTACCAAGGAAGGGCTGGAAGAAATCTGCGACCTCGTGCTGGCCGAGAATAAGCGCCGCGGTCCCGACGAAAAGCCACTCTATATCCTCTACGACCAGATTTACTGGCTCCTGACCTTCGGGCAGACCCAGCATTTCGACCCCGTGAGCCTGCGCCCGGAGCTGCGCGACTACGTGGTGTACATCGACGGCATTTCGAAGTGCTTCGCCGCCACTGGCGTGCGCGTGGGTTACGCCTTCGGCCCCAAGCTGGTGATTGACAAGATGAAATCGCTGCTGGGTCACATTGGAGCCTGGGCACCCAAGGCCGAGCAGGTGGCGACCGCCGCCCTGCTGCCCAAGGCCGACGAGGTAGACGATTTTCTCAGTGACCTCAAGGGCAAGCTGCAAGCCAGCCTGGACGCTGCTTACCACGGCCTGCGCGACCTGCGCGAGCAGGGCTACCCCGTCGATGCCATCGCGCCGGCCGGGGCCATCTACCTCACCGCCAAGATTGACATCATTGGACGCAGCACGGCCAGCGGTACCGTACTGGCCAGCACCAAGGAAATCACTGATTACCTGCTCACCGAGGCCCAATTGGCGGTGGTACCGTTTAGCGCCTTTGGCACGTCGGCGGCCGAGCCGTGGTTCCGCCTGTCGGTAGGGGCTGAGTCGACGGCCTCCATCCGGGCCGCGCTGCCGCGCCTGCAAGCAGCGCTGGATAAGCTGCGGTAAACGCTGTTATTCTTGCCTAAAGAAAAAGGGCTGGCTACGGAAGTGGCTGGCCCTTTTTTGGGCTTTAATGTTTACTTATACTCAACAAACAGCCATAATTTATTAACGCATCCACAACCTGACCACAACCACTGAGGCTACGACTCCGGCCCAATTTTGTCTACCGGAAATACCAGCCCGGTAGTCATTTTTATGCTTGAGCTTTCTCCTCGCTTGCAACGCTGGCAGCTACGCACGGCCGTTAGCTTGTTTGTGGGCTACAGCGCGTACTATCTGTGCCGCTCCAATTTGGCGGTGGCCGCGCCGCTGCTCATTCGGGAGTTTGGCGGCCGGGGGCTCGACAAAGAAGTGCTGGGGGAAATCGCTTCGCTGGGCGTGCTGTGCTACGCGGCGGGCAAGGTCGTGAACGGCGTGCTGGGCGACCTGCTGGGAGGCAAGCGGATTTTCCTGCTCGGCATGGTGGGCGCAGTGGTCGCCACGGTAGCTTTTGGGCTGGGACAGGGCGTAGCCGTCTTCTTCGGGGCGTGGGCCGTCAACCGGCTGGTGCAGGCGATGGGCTGGGCGGGCTTACTCAAAGTCACGGCCAACTGGTTTTCGTACCGCTCCTACGGCAAGATAATGGGGCTGCTTAGCCTCAGCTACTTGGTGGGCGACATCGTGGCCAAGCTCGCCCTGGGCCAGCTGCTGACGCTGGGCGTGGGCTGGCGCGGCTTGTTTGGGGCGGCGGCGGGCACCCTAGCGTTGGTGGCCGTTGTCAATTTGTTTACGCTGGCCCCCACCCCCGCCCGCGTGGGGCTGCCCGACCCACCCACCAATCCCGATAGTTTGTTTGAGGAAGCGACGACCGGGCAACCCACCTCCCTACAGGCGCTGCTGGGGCCGTATTTCCGCAGTCCGGCTTTTTTGCTGATGCTGGTGCTGTCGTTTGGCCTGACGGCGTTGCGCGAGGCGCTGAGCTTCTGGGTACCTACTTATTTAGTGGAGGCCGCGCACCTTTCCGAAAGCGCAGCGTCGCAGTACAGCGCCTTGTACTCGGGCTTTGGCATGGTGTCGATTCTGGGCGCGGGCTACCTCTCCGATGCGTGGCTGCGCGGGCAGCGAGGACCGCTGCTGCTGGCCGCGTGCCTGGGGCTGGTACCCGTGCTGGCGCTCATGGCCCAGCCGGCCGGTAGCTACGTGCTGCCATTGCTCCTCACCGCCGGGGCGGGGCTGTTGCTGCTGGGACCGTATTCCTTTCTAGCCGGGGCCATGGCGCTCGACATGGGGGGGCGGCGCGGCGCGGCCACGGCCGCTGGCCTCATCGACGCGGTAGGCTACGTGGGCAGCACCGGGGCTTTGTGGCTGACCGGCCGGCTGGCCGAACGCCAGGGCTGGGGCGCTGCCTTTCTGGCGCTGGCCGGACTGGCGGCGGCTACGGCGGTAGCGGCGCTGGTCTTTTACCGCACGCAGGAGCGGCGACCCAGCCAAGTAGCACTGCGTGAGGCAGCGGCGGCTACTAGTGTTGACCTATAGGAAAAACGAGGCCACAATTAGGTAACGAATTGGTGACTAATCGGCGACAACCAGCCGGAATTAGCGGCTGAACTTTGCTGATAAATAGGTGATATAGTGACTTGTACACCCACCCATAGTTTCTGAAAGAATAGGTGCTGCTCAATGTCTAAGGTACTACCAAGCCCCGGCTTGGGGAGGCGTTGGCGCACTTCGCCAAGCCGAAACTTGGTGTCACCCCGGGCAGTGGTGGCAATTTCTTCAGGAGCCGTGAGGTGCCAACCACAGAAGCAAAACTCTCCTTGCGCGGTATGTCTACTCAGCCAGAATTTACGCCACAGCAGGCCGTAGATCAAGTATTTGACTTGTACGAAACGCGCGGCGACGCCGACTACATCGGCGAGCCGGTGTCGCAGCTAGAGCACATGTGGCAGGCTGCCGCGCTGGCCGAGGCGGCCGGGGCTGATGAAGAGGTGGTACTCGCCGCCTTTTTTCACGACCTGGGCCACCTGTGCGCCCCCGCTCACGAGACCGACTCCATGGACGGCTTCGGCATCGTGGACCACGAGCGGCTGGGGGCCGACTACTTGCGGGCGCGTGGTTTTTCGGAGCGGGTGGCCCGGCTGGTTGAAAGCCACGTGCAGGCCAAGCGCTACCTCACCCACAAGTACCCCAGCTACCTGCGCCAGCTGTCGGAGGCCAGCATGGCTACGCTGGCCTTCCAAGGTGGGGTGATGAGCGCGGCCGAGGCCGCCGCCTTTGAGCAAGACCCGGAGGCCGACATCATTCTCCGGCTACGGCAGTGGGACGAGCAGGCCAAGGAGACCAATATACCCGTAGGCAGCCTGACTCACCTTAAGACGATGGCACTGCGGCATTTAGCAACTAACAGGTAGCATTTAACAGCTTACAGTAGCGGCCGCCCGATTGGTCATTTAACACCTGGCATGTAGCGGCCTACGACCGGGGCGGACTACCCCTGGGCCACCATTCAACAACTAGCAAGAGCCTTTCCCAGCTCACGACCCAGGCTTAGTACCTGGGCGGCGGGCGGCGCTTTGCCCATTCCTTTTCTCCCTTTTTTCTTTTTTATGCAACGTATCTACAAGCACGTCTCGGTACTGGGGCTCGGGCTGGCCGTGGGGCTGGCCCCGCACCTGGCGCTGGCGCAAAGCCCCGTGGGTGGCACCGTGACCGACGACCACAAGCAGCCGCTGCCCGGCGCAAGCGTCGTGATCAAGGGCACCAACAAGGGCACGACTACCGATGCCGACGGTCATTTTACGCTGCCGACCAAGCCCGGCGACGTGCTCGTTATCAGCTCGCTGGGCACGGTAGCTCAGGAAATAACCGTGGGCAGCCAGCAGAGCCTGACCGTGGCGCTGCAAGCCGACAACAAGCAGCTCGACGAGGTAGTGGTGACCGCGCTGGGCGTGAAGAAGGAAGTGCGTAAAATCGGCTACGCGGTGCAGGAAGTCAACGGCGAGGACCTGCTGAAGGCCCGCGATCCCAACCCCATCAGCAGCCTCGTGGGCAAGGTGGCGGGCTTGTCGGTCGGCCCCTCAGCCGAGCTGCTGCGCGCCCCCAACGTGCTGCTGCGCGGCAACGCCGTGAGCCTGTACGTGGTCGATGGCTTTCCCATCGACACCGATACCTGGAACATCAGCCCCGACGACATTGAAACCTACACCGTGCTGAAGGGGCCGGCCGCCGCCGCGCTCTACGGCAACCGGGCGCAGTTCGGGGCCATTCTCATTACCACCAAGAAGGGCAATCAAAACAAGAAGGGCTTCACGGTTGAGCTGAATAGCAGCAACGTCATTCAGAATGGCTTCCTGACGTTTCCGCGCCTGCAAAATGCCTACGGACCGGGCGAAAACACGCAGTACCAGTTCGTAGACGGCAAGGGCGGCGCGCCCGGCGGCGTGGATGGTGACTACGACGTGTGGGGGCCGTATTTCAACGGGCAGCTCATTCCGCAGTACGACTCGCCGGTGGTGAACGGGGTGCGCCAGGGCACGCCCTGGGTGGCCCGGGGGGCCAACAACCTGAAGAATTTTCTGCGCCCAGGCTTCCAGACCAACAACAACATCGCGCTGAGCGCCAACGGGGACACCTACACTACGCGCTTCTCGGTGTCGCAGCAGCGGCAAAACAGCATCATCCCGAACAGCTACCTCAACATCGTCAATTTCAACCTCTACGGGGCCTTCAACCCCAGCCCGCGCTTCCGGGTAGAGGCCAACCTGAACTACAACCGGCAGTTTACCGACAACATCCCCGACGTGGACTACGGGCCCAACAGCCTGCTCTACAACGTGGGTATCTGGAACGGAGCCGACTGGGACGTAACGGCACCCGACATCCGGGGCATCTGGCAGCCGGGCAAGGTGGGCACGCAGTCGGTATTCGCGGAGTACCAACGCTATCACAACCCCTGGCTGATGGTGGAGAAGTGGCTGCGCGGCCACTACAAGAACGACACCTACGGCTACCTCACCGGCAATTACAAACTCAACGAGCACCTGAACGCCACGCTGCGCACCCAGGTGAGCACCTATAACCTGCTACGCACCGAGAAAATGCCGTTCTCGGCCCACCCCTACGGCCGCGAGGGCAACATGGGTGACTACCGCGAAGACCGTCGCAACTTGTTCGACAACAACACGGAAGGCTTCCTGAACTTCAACTACGCGGTGGGTAAGCAGGGCTTCCTGGGCATTTCGGGTCTGCTGGGCGGCAACGTGCGCAACATGACCTACAACTCGAACTGGACCTCGACCGACTACCTGAACGTACCGGAAGTGTACTCGTTCAGCAACTCGCTCAACCCCGTGCAGAGTACCAGCTTCAACTCGCAGATGCGGGTGCTGAGCGCCTACTACTCGCTCGACCTGAGCCTGGGCAAGTACGCCACCCTCTCAACCACGGGCCGGGTCGATAAGTCGTCGGCCTTCCAGACGCCCACCAGCTACTACTACCCTAGCATCTCGCTGGCCTCGGTAGTGTCGGACTACGTGACGCTACCAGCGGCCATCTCCTTCCTGAAAGTGCGCGGTTCGTTTGCCAACATCCGCACCGACGCCACATCGACCACCATCGGGCCGGCTCCCTTCAACTCGATTACGGCCTTCAGCGGCCAGACGCTGAGCAACAGCCCCGATATCAACCCACTGTTTTACAATCCGCTGGACTACGGCAACGTGTATGCCTCGCCCTACAACGGGCCAGCTTATATCCTCCAGTCGTTTTACTCGACCAGCAAGCCTTATAATAACCAGACGGCGGGCTACGGGACTGATAACCTATTTGCCCCCCGAATTACGACTTCTAATCGTGTCAACTACGAGGAGGGATTGGACATTAAGTTTTTACAAAATCGCCTGGGGCTGAGCGCCACGGCTTTCCAATACATCGATGGGCCGCAGATTTTACGCAACGATATCTCGCCCGGTACAGGCTACAACATTGAGTACGTCAATGCGCTTGAAAAACTCAAGCGCGGCTACGAGCTGAGTCTGACGGGCACGCCGGTGCAGAGCGCCAGCGGCTTCCGCTGGGATGTCCTTGTAAACTACGCTACTTTCAAGGAAACCTACCGCAATCTGCCCCCCGGCCAGGATACCTACCTGACCTACTATCATAAAAATGACCGGGTGGACGCTTTCTACGGTACGACCTTCGTGCGCACTCCCGACGGGCAGATTATCAACGACGCGGGCGGCAAGCCGCTGACGCCCGATAACCGCCGCCGGCAGTATCTGGGCAACCTCAACAACGACTTTACCTGGAGCGTCTACAACGACTTTCACTACAAGTCGTTCGGGTTCAACTTCCAGTTTGACGGCGCGGTGGGCGGCGTAACGACCGACTACATCTTCAACAAAACTATGCGCGGCGGACGCAACGCGC
Organism: uncultured Hymenobacter sp.; assembly: GCA_913778455.1. GTDB lineage: Bacteria > Bacteroidota > Bacteroidia > Cytophagales > Hymenobacteraceae > Hymenobacter. The sequence goes on from CAJYVK010000087.1 coordinate 6,414, forward strand.
TCACGGCCGAGGGTGCCCTGGGCGATGCCCGCTACCAGGACTGGACCAACTACGGCAAAACCGGCTACACCGGCTCCTACGTGGGCGAAGGGGTGCAGATCAGCAACGGCGCGAGCATCAACTACGACTCCAAGACCGGGGCCATCCTGAACCCGGAAGCCTTGCAGTTCACGCCCAACACGACCAAAGTGTTCGTGCAGGACTACGTGAGCAAGTACTACGGCGTGCAGGAATCGAACCTGATGAGCAAGACCTTCGGCAAGCTGCGCCAGGTGGTCATCACCTACGAACTGCCCAGCTCGCTACTGGCCAAGTCCTTCATCCGCAAAGTATCAGTGTCGCTGATCGGCCGCAACCTGCTTTATTTCTACGGTGACAAGCGTTTCAAAGACGTGGACCTAGACCAGTACAACGGCTACGTGGATCGCACGGGCCTGCAATCGCCCACGGTGCGCAGCTACGGGCTCAACCTGAACGCTACTTTCTAATGGCCCGGGCGTGGGGCACGAAGTAACACCAAGCTCCAGCTTGGTGATTCGTCCGGGTGCACTCGCCGAGCGCTTCACCAAGCCGGAGCTTGGTGTTACTGCCCCGCGCCAGCTCAATCATTATTCTATCGCATGAAAAAGTCTCTCCAAACCGGCGGCCTACTACTGGCCCTGCTGGCCACTACGGGCTGCAATAAAACCCTCGACGAGCTGACCATCAACGAGAACAAGCCCAACGCCGTGCCGGCCTCGCTGCTATTCAACGGCATCCTGAACGACGCCTACGAGGCCCCCAACGGCAGCAACGAGTACTGGTCGCAGTACTACCTCAACAACTACGACTACTACGGCAACAACCGCTACGACTTCGGCTCTGGCGCGCTCTACTACACCACCCTCAACAACGCGGGACTGATGGAGCAGCAGGCCGCCGCCGCTGGCTCGCCCGCCGTAAATCCTTACGAGGCGATGGCCAACTTCTTCCGGGCCTACCTTTTCACCCGCATGAGCTTGGAGATGGGGGACATCCAGATGAGCCAGGCGCTGCAAGGGCTGGGTAACCTCACCCCCGCCTACGACTCGCAAAAAGCGGTGTTCGTGCAGGCTTTCAAGTGGCTGGAAAGCGCCAATGCCGACTTGAATACGCTCATTGCCAGCGGCACGACGACCATCGACGGCGACATCTACTACGGCGGCAGCCTGCGGCAGTGGCAGAAGGTGGTGAACACGCTACGCCTGCGCCTGCTGCTGGAGCTGAGCAAGAAAAGCGGCGACGCCGACCTGAACGTGCCGGCCCAGTTTGCGGCCATCGTGGGCAACCCCACCAAGTACCCGATTATGACCAGCGCGGCCGACAACATGCAGTACACCTACGTGGCGGCCACCAACAACTTCTACCCTAACAACAACCGCAACTTCGGCCAGGACGGCTCGCGCAAAAACATGTCGGCTACCTACGTGAGCCTGCTCACGCGGCTGCAAGACCCGCGCGTGTACGCCACCTGCGAGCCCGCCCGCGACCTCGTTGACAACCAAAAGCAAAGCGCCACCAGCTTCGCCTCGTTCGTGGGGGCCGACGCCGGCCTCGACCTGGGCGTGATGTACGTGAACGCCGGCTTGCAGAAGTACTCTTTCCTGAACCGCTACCGCTACTTCCGCACGTTGGTAGGCGAGCCGTCCGTTCAGATCGGCTACGCCGAAATGTGCTTCAACATCGCCGAGGGCATCAACCGGGGCTGGCTGAGCGGCGGCAACGCCGAAACCTGGTACACCAACGGCATCCAGGCCTCGTGGGCGGCGTACGACCTGCCCACCACCAGCGGCACCTACACCGCCTACTTCTACCGCCCCGGCTCGACCGACGTAACGGCACTGTCGAACTACGACACCTACAGCATCCCGGTGAGCTTCGCCGCTTACTACGCCCAGCCGAGCGTGCAGTACGCGGGCGGCAGCACCGGCCTGACCCAGATTGTGCAGCAGAAGTACCTGGCCCTGTTCCGCCACGCCGGCCTGGAGCCTTACTTCACTTACCGCCGAACCGGCGTGCCCACCTTCACGACTGGCCCAGGCACCGGCAACGGGGGGCGCATTGCGCTGCGCTTCCAGTACCCCCAGGCCGAGCGCAACGCCAATACGGCTAATTACCAGGCCGCGCTAGCCAACCAGTACGGCGGCAACGACGACATCAACGGGGTGATGTACTTGCTGAAATAGTAAGTAGTACAGCCTATTCGGCAGTTGGCAAAACATCGGCTACGTTACTGGTAGCTGCTGTTTTGCCAATTGTCGAATAGGCTGCACGCGTGCAAATACGCTCTTTCGCCGCTTACCGCTTTTCCCTTATGCGCTTTCTAGCTTCTCTTTTCTCCTTGTCCCTGCTGGGCAGCCTCGCCAGCCAGGCTCAGACCGCGCCCAAGCTCCGCACCGAAAACGTGGTGCTCGTCACCCTCGACGGAATGCGCTGGCAGGAAGTGTTTGGTGGGGCCGATACGGTACTTTTCCGCCAGACTAAAGACTACTACACCAACCGCAAGGTGCTGCACCGCGACTTCGGCCAGGCCACGCCCGAGCAGCGCCGCCAGGTGCTGATGCCCTTTTTGTGGGGTACCGTGGCCAAGCAGGGCCAGCTCTACGGCAACCGCCCGGCGGGGAGCTTGGTCAACGTTACCAACACCATGCGCTTCTCGTACCCCGGCTACAACGAAATCCTGACCGGGGCCGCCGACGATGCCCGCGTTCACAGCAACGACCCGCTCGACAACCCCAACGCGAGCGTGCTCGAAGTCCTGAACCGCCAGCCCGCCTACAAGGGCAAGGTGGCCTGCTTCGGCTCGTGGGAGGCTTTACCCTACATCCTCAACGAAAAGCGGAGCGGCCTGCCCGTCAACGCCGGGCAGCGCCTGGCCGCGGGCAAGAGCCTGACGCCCGGCGAAGTGCTGCTCAATCAGCTCGAAGTGGCCTCGCCCAGCCCCTTCGGCGAGGAGCGGCTCGACGCCTTCACCTTCGGCTACGCGCTGGAATACCTCAAGAAAAACAAGCCCCGGGTGCTCTACGTCGGCTTCGGCGACACCGATGACTGGGCGCACGGCGGCGAGTACGGGGCCTACCTGCACGCCGCCCAGTACACCGACGGCTTCATCCGCCAGCTCTGGGACTACCTGCAAAGCGACCCGCAGTACCGGGGCAAAACCACCCTGCTCATCACCACCGACCACGGCCGCGGCCAGGCGGGCACCCAGTGGCAGCACCACGGCCGCGAAGTAGCCGGGGCCGACCAAATCTGGCTCGCCGCCCTCGGCCCCGACACGCCCGCCGCGGGCATGGCCACCAGCGGGCAGCTTTACCAAAACCAGGTAGCCGCTACCCTGGCTGCGCTGCTGGGCCAGGTGTACGCGCCCACGCCCGCCACGGGCCAGCCCGTACCGGCAGTGTTGGGTAAAAGCAAATAGCCAGCCGGGGACCGCGTCCCATTGTAACACCAAGCTCCAGCTTGGTGATTGCTCAGCGGGCACGCCCTGACGCCATCACCAAGCTGGAGCTTGGTGTTACACTCCACTGCTAAGAATTGAGGATCAGGCTAATTCTTCCTTACATACCACGATGAAGCTCTTCCTACTCGCCCTAACTCTCCTCAGCCTGCTCACCCCTGGCGCGTCCGCCGCTAAGCTCCCCCCCACCCGCGCCCGCAAAGTAGTTTTCATCATCGCCGACGGCATCCCGGCCGACGTGCTGGAAAAAGCCACCATGCCGAACATCAAAAAGATAATCGCCAGCGGCACCTACCTGCCCGCCTACGTGGGCGGCGGCCTCGGCACATACACCCAGACGCCCACCATCTCGGCCCCCGGCTACATGGACCTTATCGCGGGCACCTGGGGCTATAAGCATAACGTGTGGGACAATGCCGTAAAGGCCCCCAACTACC
>CAJYVK010000088.1 GCA_913778455.1 uncultured Hymenobacter sp.
GCCCCCGCGGCTACCCGCCCGGCCCCAGCCGCCCCGCCGCCCGCCAAGCCGGTGAAGTAGCGCCGGCGCGCTAACTTTCGGGCCGCGAGTCAGCTACCCGGTACGCTCGCCGCCTGCCACTCCGCACTCCGGCCGGCGAGCCGCCGCTTGCGCCCGTAGATGCCCAGAATCAGCAGCGGCAGCAGCGTCAGCTCGGCCACTACCCCGAAGAGCAGCGTGAGTCCGATGAGCAGCCCCACGTAGAACGTGCCGTCGAACGACGAGAACAGCAGCGTGCCGAAGCCGCCCACCAAAATGAGCGAGGTAACGATAACCGCCTGCCCCGCCAGAATGTAGGTGCGCCGCACGGCCTTGAACAAGTTGGGCTCGTGTCCCATCGTGAGGCGTAATTTACTGATAAAGTGAATGGTATCATCCACCGCGATACCGAAGGCAATGGTGAAAATGATGCTCGTGCTCACTTTCATACTCACCCCGGCCAGGCCCATTACGCCCGCCACGATGAGAATGGGCAGCAGGTTGGGCACCAGCACCACCAGCGTCATGCGCACCGAGCGGAAGAGCAGCAGCACGATAATGGTCACCATCGCCACGTCGATGGCCATGCCCTGAATCATGTTCAGGGTCAGGTTCTCGTTGTTCTTGTCGATGAGGTTCGACGAGCCGGTGAGGCGCGTGCGCAGCACCGTGGTGTCGATGCCGGTGCGCAGGAAGTGCCGCAATGCGCCGTTGAGCACGGCGGCCTGCCGGCTGCCCACATCGACCATGCGGCCGGTGAGGCGGCCGGCGCTGCCGTCGGGCAGGGCCAGCGCCCGAAACTCGGGCCGCTTCCGAAACTGCCGCAGCGGCCCGCGCAGCCGGGCCAGTCCGGCCGAGTCGGGCGGCAGGCGGTACTCGGCCAGCCCGCCGCCGTTGAGGGCCTGGTGCGCGGTGCGCACCAGCGTGGCCGGCGAGGCCGAAAATTTAAGGCCATAGGTCGTAGCCAGGTAGCGCTCGATTTTCTCGGTCTGGGCCAGCACGTCGGGGTCGAAGATGGTGCGCCCCCCAGCCGGCTTCAGCTCCAGCTCGAAGGGCCGCACGCCGGCGAAGTGGGCGTTGAAAAACGCGAAATCCCGGCGCACCGGGTCGTTTTTCGATAAGTCGTCGAGCAGCGAAGAATTGATGCGCACCCGCGTGGCCAGTCCGAGGCTGGCCGCCAGCACCAACCCGCTCACCACGAACACCAGCCGCCGCCGGCGCAGCACGCCCAGGAAGAGGCGGCCGAGCACGCCGTCCCAGTCGTGGCCGCGCTTGCGCGGCTCGCGCAGGGCGGGCTTATTCAGCAGCACCAGCATGGCCGGCAGCAGCGTGAAGCTCAGAAAAAACGCCAGGATAACGGCGATGCCCGTAAACAGCCCGAAGTTGTGAATGGGCCGGATGGTGCTCGTCATCAAGGTAAAAAAGCCGATGCTCGTGGTGAGCGCCGACAGCCCCGAGCCAAAGCCCGACTCCTTGATGGTAGTGCGCAGGGCGTGCTTCTTGCCTGCGCCGTAGCCCAGCTCGCTCACGTAGCGGCTGATGATGTGAATGGTGTCGGACATGCCCACCACGAAGAGCATGAGCGGCAGCAGGGCCGTCATCAGGTCGATGCTGATGCCGCAGGCCCCCATCACGCCCAGCCCCCACACGATGGCGCCCAGCACCACTACCAGCGGTAGCACCACGCCCCACCAGGTGCGAAACGTGGCCCACAAGAGCCCCATGACCAGCACAAACGACAGCGACATAAAAATCACCATCTCCCACTTCAGCCGGTCTACGAATACCGACTGGGCCACTGCCCGGCCCGCGAAGTGGGCGCGGGCCTCGGGCAAGCCAGCCCGGGCCAGCCCGGCGCGCAGCTCGGTCAGGAGCGAGTCGCCGGGGGGCTTCTTGAGGTCGGGCGTGGTCTGGATAACCAGCGCCACGGCTCGTGCGTCGGGGCTGAACACATTGCCCACCAGGCCCGGCGTTTGATACACCAGCGTCGAGTCGGCGGCGCGGCGGGCGGGGTCGGCGCGGTACTCGGCCGGGTGCAGGTAGGGCAGGGTGTAGGCCCCGAGCCCTTCCACCACGGTCTGGCTGAGCGTGGTGGGCGAGGTCACGTGCCGCACCACCCGCTGGCGGCGGGCTACTTGGGTGATGCTATCGACCTGCGTCAGGAAAGCCGGCGAGAAAGCCGTCTGGCCCGGCCCGGCCTCCAGGGCCAGCAGCAGGTAGTCGTTGTCGTTGCCGAAGCGGGCGGTGTAGCCTTGGTAATAGTCCAGGTCGGGGTCGCCGGCGGGGTAAAAGTCGTTGAAATTGTAGTTAAAGCGCAGTTGGGCGGCGTAGTAGCCGGCCAGGCCCGTGAGCAGGGCCAGCGCCAGCAGGGTGAGGTAGGCAGTGTGGCGAAGCGACATAGATAGAAGGGCGCGGATTTTGTAATCCGCGGAGGTGGTGCCGGCTGGCCGGTACGCGCGTCGGCATGTCCGAAACGGGTTGTATCTTAGGAGCCGCAACTACTCCTAACCCCCAGCTTTTCGCAATTGTTTCTGCGTTTGCCCATGAAAAAGTCCCTGCTCGCCCTCGCCCTGCTGGCTTCGGCCGCCACCGCTTCCCTGGCCCACGACGGCGATAAGCCCGCCAAAGGCAAAAAAGCCGACCACTGCACCGGGGCCGCCGCCGCCAAGTGCGAAAAAGGTATGGCCGGTGCCAGCACCGCTGGCATGCCCGCCTGCTGCAAGGCCAAAATGGCCGCCGCCAAGGCCAGCGCGCCCGCCACGGCCGAAGCTAAAACGGCCGTGAAGTCGCTGTAACAGCGTACTGGCTCAAGCTTAAGAAATGAAAAGCCGCTCGCTTGGGCGGCTTTTTTATTGCTACCTTTCTTGACAGTTAATGACGACTATCGAAGTGCTAACGCGCATTAGCGCCCCGCAGGCGCGCTGTTTTTACCTGGCGTTAAGCGTTGATCTGCACGCAGTTTTAGCCCGGCAGACGAAGGAGCAGATAATAGCTGGCGTGCGTGCCGGCGTGTTGCAACTGCATGATTCCGTTACATTTCGGGCCCGGCACTTTGGGGTCTGGCAAACGCTGACCAGCAAGATTACCGGGCTGCAGGCTCCTGAGTATTTTCGGGATGACATGCAGCAGGGGGCGTTTAAGAGCATGTGGCACGCGCATTATTTTGAGCAGCAAGGAGCCACCACGCTCATGCGGGACGTGTTCGTTTTTGCCTCGCCGCTGGGCTGGCTGGGTAGGATGGTGGATGAGTTGGTGCTGAGGCGGTATATGCGGCAATTTCTAGGGCAACGCGGAATGGTAATAAAGCAATATGCTGAGTCGGACGCCTGGCGGGCGATATTACCTGAGAATTTGCCGGACGTTGAGCGTGATTGATTCTAGAGACGGAGACTTTTCTCCTTAACTTTGCCCTTCGAATTGACTTATTTTTATAAAATGACCCGGGTTATACTCTTCCTTGCTACTTTTTTCTGCCTGTCCCTTACCGCCCACGCCCAGGCCCCGAGCAAGGAGCTGACCACGGCGATCATGAAAAACAACGCTCCCGCCGCCGAAACTTTGCTCACGGGCGGGGCCAACCCCAACGCCGTGATCGAGGTCGTGCCTGGCTTTCCCACCACCTACCTCATCACCGCCGCCGCCAACGGCAGCCTCGACCTGGTGAAGCTGCTGCTCAAGTACAAGGCTCAGGTCAACCAGCCCGACGGGTTTAAGGGCACCGCCCTGATGGCCGCCGCCACCAAGGGCGACAAGGCCATCGTGGAGCTGCTGCTGGCCAGCGGGGCCGACGCCAAGGCCAAGGACAACGACGGCAAGGACGCCCTGGCCCTGGCCAAAGAGGGTGGTCGCCAGGATATTGCCGCCCTACTCGCTCAGAAGATGTAGAAGAGGCGGGGCTGGGCGGGGCCGCCGCCGCTATTTTTGTGGCTCGTTTCAGCCTGTTGTTATGCGCCAGTACCACGCCCTCCTGCAAGAAATCCTCGACCACGGCACCCTCAAAACCGACCGTACGGGCACGGGTACGCTGTCCATTTTCGGGCCGCAGATGCGGTTTAATCTGGCGGAGGGCTTCCCGCTCGTGACTACCAAAAAGGTGCACCTCAAGAGCATCGTACACGAGCTGCTGTGGTTTTTGCAGGGCGAGACCAACATTGCCTATTTGAAGGCCAATGGCGTGAGCATCTGGGATGAATGGGCCGACGAGCACGGCAACCTCGGCCCGGTGTACGGCTACCAGTGGCGCAGCTGGCCCGATGGCCAAGGCGGCCACATCGACCAGATCAGCCAGATCATTCACCAACTGAAAACCCAGCCCGACTCACGCCGCATGGTGGTGAGCGCCTGGAACGTGGCCGACCTGCCGGCCATGAAGCTGCCCGCCTGCCACGCCTTGTTTCAGTTTTACGTGGCCGACGGCCGCCTGAGCTGCCAGCTCTACCAGCGCTCGGCCGACGTATTTCTGGGCGTGCCCTTCAACATTGCCTCCTACGCCCTGCTCACCCTGATGGTGGCCCAGGTGACGGGCCTGCAACCGGGCGAGTTTATCTGGACTGGCGGCGACACCCACCTCTACAGCAACCACCTCGACCAGGCCCGCCAGCAGCTGGAGCGCGCCCCACGCCCGCTGCCCACTATGCGCCTCAACCCAGCCGTAACCGACATTTTTGGCTTCCGGTACGAGGATTTTCAATTGGAAAATTACAATCCCTGGCCAGCCATTAAGGCCCCAGTAGCGGTATAAAGGCCGAATAGGTTCGTAATTCGACAATTTTCACAAGTCAACCCGCCGGCTGTCGGGGTGCGAAGGCCAATTACGTTCACCGAGATAACGGGGGCCTTTGGATAGAAACCCGGGCAGTTGGGCGGATAGCGAACTGGTTTCGAATCCGATATAGGGAATGTGCTGCGTAGGTATAGTAGCTTCGTGGCGGAGGTAGCGGAAATTACTGCTGCCTTCCGCGCTTTTTCTGCCTGCTCTTCACTCTGCATGTCCCAGTTCTCCAATCCCGCCGCGCTCTCGGTGCAGCAGCGGGCCTACATTGCCCTTTACGCCCTGCGGCTGGGTATTGCCTCCCGAGCCGACATTTTGGCCCGCCATCAACTCACCGAGGCCGATATTCAGGCCCACCAGGCGGGTTGGGAGGCGTTGCAGGCTCAGCACGCCGACCGCAACCGTCCCATGCCGCGCCCCGATACCAATCGCCGTCGGCTCGTGAGCCACTGCCAGTCGTAGCGCAGCGGTAGGGCTGGATCCGGTGGACCGTAGCGCAGCCTAAAAAATCGCGCTACGGCCATGACGCTACGCTGATTGCGGCCCCCCCCGCGGAGATTCTTTGCGGTAGTACACCAGTATACGCGGGCCCGTCAAGGCGCTAACGGCTGCCTGGCGCGGTTTGCAAGTTGGCGTACCTCTTTGGGTTGAATTAAACAGGAGGAATTAAAAATTCGCAGGTCAATGACTTGCTTGTTTTTAATTCCTCCTGTTTAATTTTTAATTCTGGTTGAGAACTGCTCTAAACTACACGGTCTACTTAGGGGTGGGCGCGGTAGTTTTGCCTACAAAGGCTGGCAGAATAAAGTCTTCCAGCATCTTATCAACCTGGGGGTGGGCGTAGGGCATGCCGTAGGCCGTAGCCGTCACTACCACTACCAGGGCCAGGTCTTTAAATACGAAGATTTTATTGCCGCCATTACCCGCGCAATAGAAGGTTTCGTAGGCCCGGCCGGCAACGCGGTACGCTTTGTTCCAGAAGAGATAACCGTAAAACTCGTTTGTCCGGTTGGGGATGGCCACCTGCTTGGTGAAAGTCTTGGCGACCCAGGCGGCTGGCAGCACCTGCTGCCCATGCCAGCGCCCCTGGTTCAAATACAATTGCCCGTACTTGGCGAAGTCGAGTGCGGTGAGTTGCAGGCCGCCGGCCGTGTTGACCACGTGCTGGGGCGTGTACTGCCACTGGTAGTCGGTGATGCCCAGCGGGCGAAAGAGCGTGCGGTCGGCGTAAGCTTCCAGGCCGCCCGGCACGCGCTTGTGCAGGATGTCGCCCAGCAACACCGCGCCGGCGGTAAAGTACTCCCATTTCCCCTTAGGTTTCGCCGAGTCGAGGGGCAGGCCAAGGGCAAAGCTTACCCAGTTGGGGGTGGGGTACATGTTTTCCTCGTTGCCGGGCGAGGCGTCCACCTCGTCGTTGCCGGCAAACGCGGCGCGCATGGTGAGCAGGTCGCGCACGGTAATCTTCCCCTTGGCCGGCGTGTAATGGGGGTACTTACGCAGGTCGTAAAAGTCGGCCAGCGTTTGCCGCTCGCTCGTCAGGTAGCCATCCCGGATGGCCAGGCCCGTGAGGGTGGAGACAAACGACTTGCCCACCGAACGGGGATCGTGCCGCGTCTGGCGGCTGGCCCCGTTGAAGTATTCTTCGACTACTAATTGCCCGTCTTTCAGCACGACGACGCTGGTGATGGCTTTAAATACGCCTTCCTCAATGTTACCCTTCAGGGCTTTGATGGCGCTGGTGTCGAACCGGGCCGTCGCCTCGGCTAAGCCGGCGTACGGTGCGGGGTGGCTCAGTCGAATGCTGGCTACGTCGATGACGGGGTTGACTACTTCCAGGGCCAACTGCCCGGTAGCCAGTAGCGGCCCTACCAGTAGCTCGGCTCGTTGCAGGTAGGGGCGAATCTCCAGCTTTAGGCGGTGCGGGCCGGCAGTCAGGGCCTGGGTGCCGCCGTTGCTCAGAAACCGGTTCCACAGCGACTGGCTCCACCAGCTGGAGGTAGGGTTGAGCAGCGGCTTGTGAACGACCGTTTCGGTGTTTTTGAGGGCTGGATAAGGGGCGCCCGGGTGGAGGTTGCTGCGGTACACCAGCTGCTCGTCCACGTAGAAAGTAAATTGATAGTTGCCCGCCTTGGTCAACTCTTCCGCGCTCAACTCCGGGGCCAGGCGGTGGAGCGCGTTGGTCAGCGACTCGCCCAAGAACACGGTCATGAACAACTTGCTCTTGGGCAGCAGGACGTAGGTGCGTAAAAAATCCGCGTTCGCGTAGTCGGCGTTCGGAATGGCCGCGGCAGTAAATAGGATCTCGCCGATGTGCGCCCGGTGAAAGGGCGAGGTAATCCCATTGTCCGGCACAAAGGCCGGTTGCTGGCCCACTGAGGGCAGCGTGCGCAGGAGCGCGAGCAGGAGCAGCACACGAAATTTCATGGAGCGGCGGGGTAGAAATGAGTGACAAAGCTACCGGGCCACATTCCCGCAAAATAGGATGAATTTAACCCGGCGCAGGGGGCAGGGCTACCCGCCAGCCGGATGAAAGGTTCCGGCGCGGCTTCACCGCAGGAGCAGCTTCCGGCAGCGTGCCGGCTGGTCGGCCATCACGGCCTTGAAGCATCGACTGAAGTGGCTCTGGTCAAAAAAGCCGCACGCGAAGGCGATGTCCTGCAAGGATAGCCGGCGGTCAAGCAGGAGGGTAAGCGCCCGCTCTACCTTGAGCGTCCGAATGTACTGGCCCAGGGTGCAGGCAAAATAGGTGGGAAAGCTTCGGGACAGGTGCGCCGGATGGATGGCCAGTACGTGCGCCAGCTCCGGGAGCGTCCAGTTTTTGGCCGGCGTATCGTGGAGAAGGTCGCGCACCCGCCCGACCCACGGCGGCACCGCTGCCGTAGCGCGCCGGCGGCTGCCCAGCAGCTGCACGGCGTCGCTCAAGAGGGCCTGAATGGCGATGGGGCTCGTTTCATCGCTGAGCTGTAGCTCCCGGAAAATTCGGTAGATCGTGGTCTTGATGGCCGGATCCCGGACCTGTAAGCTGCCCTGAATAGCTAAGCCGCCGCTGGTAAAGCCGGTAAGCCAAGCGGGCTCCAGCTCGATGTGTAAGCCGCGGGTGAAGCCGGGCGGCTTGTGATTGTAGTGCGCTTCCTGCCAGTGGTGGTAGAGCAGGGTGCCGGCCGGGCAATGAACTACTTCCTTCTTATTCCCCTCCACCACAGTGCCCGCCAGGATGAAGGTGAAGTAAGCATTTTCGTGGTAGTGCCAATCCACGTACTCGTGGGTGTAGGCGGTATCCGTCAGCGTCAAGCCATCCAACTGGACTAGCCGCTGCGTTTGCCCGTAAAACTGGCCCGTAGTTAACAGTTGCATGGCTAAGGGATAAGAGCTTCGTTTGTCGAATGGGTTGATAAGTAGCTCGCTATAAGTCGTCGGTACGTACCGCGGCTTTGCACAGATGCGGTGGAGCCCGGTCTTTAGGGATAGGGGCATGATGAAGCCGGCGCACCACTTGGGCTGGCCGGGCGCAAGTGCCCGCCGCACCGTACCTTGGGCGCATGAGCGCAGCCGCATGAAAAATTACTCCTGGGCGCTGCTCGGCGCACTGTTGCTGACCGCCGCTGCGGTCCACGCCCAGGCGGGCTACGCGGCGCCGGGCTTTCCGCTGCCGCCGCTCCGGCGGCCGGCCCCGCCCGCCGGCCCGGTGGCACCCCGATTGGTCTCGCCCGTGCTGCCGCGCTTCTGGCACGAGTCCGACCCGGTGCGGCAAGCCAGCGGCCGCGACGAGTTTTTCAACTTCGTGTCGGCGCAGGCCCGGTACCCGGCCGCCGCCCGGCCCGCCCCCGACCGCCCCGCCGACCTGCTGCCCACCGGGCGCCTGCTGATGAGCGTGCGGGTGCGGGCCAACGGCTCGGTGCGCCAGCCGCCGCGCGTGGTGCGGCGCGAGCTGGCCCGCCCCGAGGCCGACTACCCGCCCGCCGCCGTGCGCGCCCTCGATGCCGAGGCCATCCGGGTGCTGGGTGCCCTGCGCTTCGTGCGCTCGCCCGCCGCCCAAGACTCGCTGCTGGTCCCCATGCGCTTTATTACGGAGTGAGTTACACGCTGGCTAGGAATCCTTGCCAAGTAGGCGAGGGTAGGCCGAAGGCCTGGTCGGCTATCCGCCGCACCACCCGCACGGCCGCCACGTTGGCCGTAAAAACGGCGTCGGCGGCCAGCAGCGCTGCCGGCTTAAACAGGCCCTCCCGGCACGCGAGTCCCTGCGCCCGGGCGGCGCGCAGGATGGCCGCCCGGCGCACGCCGGCCACGCAGCCGCTGGCCAGGGCGGAGGTGTAGAGCACCTCGTCCTGCACCCAGAAAATGGCGGCGGCCCCGGCTTCCGCCACGTGCCCGGCCGCGTCGCAAAGGATCAACTCGTCGAGTCCGCGCTGCTGCCGCTCGTGGGCAGTGCGCACGTAGAGCCACGCCTGTGGACCCTTGCAAAAGCTGAGCGGCGACAGTAGCGACTGCGTATCGCGGGCAAAGTCGGCGCGGGCGATGGGGGAGTCGTCGGGTACGAAGGGCTCGGCGGTAGCCAGCCACTCGGCCGCATCGGTGGGCGGGGTGTAGCGCCCGCCGCCGCTGCGCCAAACTTGCAGCCGCAGACGGGCGGCGGGCAGGTCGTTGGCCTGGGTTAGCCCGGCCAGGGTCGCGGCCAGCGCCGCGGGCGTAGCCAGCGCCGCGGGCAGCGTGAGGTGCAGCGCGTCGGCGGCCTGCTGCATGCGGGCCAGGTGGTCGGCGGCGTAGCGCAGCTGCCCGGCGGTGAAAATCAGCGTTTCAAAAAAGCCGTCGCCAAAGGCCAGCCCGCGATTGTGCAGGAGGTAGTGCCCCTGCCCAAT
>CAJYVK010000089.1 GCA_913778455.1 uncultured Hymenobacter sp.
AATATGGTAGAAGTCGAACACCTCATCAAAACCTACGGCGCGCAAAACGCCGTGGACGACATCAGCTTCCAGGCCGGAAAGGGCGAAATCGTGGGCTTCCTCGGCCCCAACGGCGCGGGCAAAAGCACCACGATGAAAATCGCGCTAGGCTACCTGCCGCCCACGGCCGGCACGGTGCGCGTGGCGGGCCACGACGTGCAGCAAGACCCCATTGCGGTGCGCCGTCGGGTGGGCTACCTGCCCGAGCACAACCCACTCTACCTCGACATGTACGTGCACGAGTACCTCGAATTTATCGGCGGCGTGCATGGGCTGAAGGGCCGCGACCTGCGCCAGCGCGTGGCCAGCCTGGTGCAGCGCGTGGGCCTCACCCGCGAGCAAAACAAGCAAATCGGGGCGCTCAGCAAAGGCTACCGCCAGCGCGTGGGGCTGGCCCAGGCGCTGGTGCACAACCCCGAAGTACTCATTCTCGACGAGCCCACCACCGGCCTCGACCCCAATCAGATTGGCGAAATTCGCCAGCTCATCCGCGAGCTGGGCGAGGATAAAACGGTTATTTTCAGCACCCACATTCTGCCCGAGGTCACGGCGCTATGCTCGCGGGTGGTTATCATCAGCCGGGGCCGGCTGGTGGCCGACGCACCCGTGGCCGAGCTGGCAGCCCGTGCCGCTGGCGAAACCGTACTCCGCGCCGAGTTTGAAGGTGCCGTAGTCCCCGCGCCACTGGCCGCCCTGCCGGGCGTGCGCGGCGTGGAAGCGGCTGGCCCGGGCGTAGTGCTCATCCGCACTGCGCCGGGTACCGACGTACGGGCCGCCGTCTCGCGCCTGGCCGTGGAGCAGGGCTGGCTGCTGCTGGGGCTGCGGCAAGAACAGCAGAGCCTGGAAGCGGTGTTCGGGGAATTGACGAAGTAATAACCCATCCGTTTGTCATGCTGACGAAGGAAGCATCTTATCACGGCTGCCTACGTCAGAATTTAGTACACACGAGTGCAGCGAACGTGGTAAGATGCTTCGCAAGCTCAGCATGACACGAGTTAATGCTCACCATCCTAAGAAAAGAATTCAACGCCTTTCTCAACTCGCCGGTGGCCTACGTCGTCATCGGTGTATTTTTGGTGGCGACGGGGCTGTTTGTCTGGGTTTTCCCCGATAGCAGCGTGCTCGACTATGGCTACGCCGATTTGCAGTCGCTCTTCAACCTGGCGCCGTGGCTGTTTTTGCTGTTGATTCCGGCCATTACCATGCGCACGTTTGCCGAGGAGAAAAAGGCTGGGACGATAGAGCTGCTGCTTACGCGCCCGCTCACCGACGGGCAGATAGTGGGGGGCAAGTACCTGGCCTGCTTGCTGCTGGCCCTGCTGGCCCTCGTGCCGACGCTGCTTTATTACTTCTCCGTCTACAAGCTAGGCTCGCCGCCCGGCAACATCGACTCGGCGGCCACGGTGGGCTCGTACCTGGGGCTGGCCCTGCTGGCGGCGGTGTTTGCGGCGCTGGGCGTGCTGGCCTCGGCCCTCACCCGCGATCAGATTATCGCCTTCGTACTGGCCGTAGTAGCCTGCTTCTTAGTCTACACCGGGTTTGATTCGGTGGCTTCCATCCTCGAAGGCGCACCGGCCTACTACGTGAGCCAACTCGGCATCGCGGCCCACTACCGCGACCTCAGCAAGGGGCTCATCGACTCGCGCGACGTGCTTTATTTCTTCACCGTGGTAGCCGTGGCCCTGCTGGGTACCCGGCTAGCCCTCCGCAGCCGCACCTGGTAAGTGTGGGGTAAGCTGTAGCTTGCCCATAGAACATGCCCATGAACCCTACCGCACCCATCGCCGGGCAAGCTGACGCTTACCCTACTACTTCGCGCAAGCGTCGGGATTTGACCCGCTTCGCGGCCATTATCGGCGCGCTGCTGCTGCTCAATTTCGTGGCGCAGCGCTTTTTCTTCCGGCTCGACCTGACCGAGGAAAAGCGTTACACCATGTCGGATGCCACCAAGAAGCTGCTCACGGACCTCAAGCAGCCCGTCACCATCACGGTGTACCTGACCGGCGACTTCCCGCCCAACTTCCGCCGTCTGGAGCAGGGCGTGCGCGAAACCCTGAACGAGATGCAGGTCTACGGCGGAGGTAATTTGAATTTTATCTTCATCGACCCCAGCGCGGCCGGTACCGAGGAGGGACGTAATAAATTCTACAACACGCTTTTTAAGAAGGGGTTGAAGCCGACCAACCTGGGGGCCAACGAAAATGGCAAGCGGGTTGAGAAAATCATTTTCCCCTGGGCAGTAGTGCAGGCCGGCGGCCAGTCGCGCAACGTATTGCTGCTGCGCGGTAGCCAGGTGGCCAGCCCCGCCGAGCGCCTCAACCAAAGCATTGAGGGGTTGGAATACGAGCTGGCCAGCGCCATTCGGCAGGTAGCGCCCCCCGGCGGGGCCAAGCGCCGGCTGGGCGTCATCACCGGCCACGGCGAGCTGACCAATCCCGAGATGGCTGACATTCTCACAGCTTGGAGCCAGAACTACGATGTGTTTCGCGTGGACCTGAACCAGGTGAAAGACCTGCGCGGCAACCTCGATGCCGTAGTGATTGCCAAGCCCACCGGCCCGTATTCGGAGCTCGAAAAATTCCGCCTCGACCAGTTCATTACTCACGGCGGGCGGGCGCTGTTTTTTGTGGATGCCCTGCGCGTGGACCTCGACAGCGTGAGCCGCAACGGGGCCGCCCTAGCCACGCCCTACAACCTCAACCTCGACGATCTGCTGTTCCGCTACGGCGTGCGCCTGAACCCCGACTTGCTGCTCGATCTCAACTGCGGCCAGATTCCGCTCGTGACGGGCATGACCGGCAACAAGCCCAAAATCGAGCCGATGCCCTGGCAGCTCTACCCCGTTATCAACCGCTTTAGTGCCAACCCTATAACGCGTAATCTGGATGCGGCCTACCTGAAGTTCGTGGGTAACATCGACACCGTAAAGGCAGCTGGCATCCGCAAAACGGAGCTGATGAGCACCTCGCGCTACACGCGCCGCCTGCCCGCGCCGGTGCCCATCAACTTCAACGACGCCCGCCTGGAGCCCAACCCCAAGCTCTACAAGGACAGCTACCAGGCCGTAGGCTACTTGCTCGAAGGGACGTTCCGCTCACTGTTTGCCAACCGGGCCATCCCCGGTACCACGCAGTACCAGCCCGACCAAAACCCCAACGCGGCCCCAAGCAAAATCCTCGTCATCTCGGATGGCGACTTCCTGCGCAACGATGTGGACCAGAAAAGCGGTCGGCCCTACCGCCTGGGCTTCGACCGGCTAGCCAATACGGAATTCGCCAACCGGGAATTAATTCTGAATGCTACGGATTATCTGCTCGATGAAACCGGCCTCATCGCCGTGCGCGGCAAGCAGATAACCCTGCGCCCGCTCGACAAAGTGCAGCTCGCCGAGAAGCGTCAGGCCTGGCAGGCGCTCAATCTGGGCGTGCCGCTGGCGCTGCTGGCCGCCTTTGGCGCGGTGCGGGCCTGGCGGCGCAAGCGCCGCTACGCCCGGTTCGCCTAAGTCCGCGATTCATGAGCCGCTTAGAGCAGCGGCGTAGCTTTGCGTTTTACTTTATGCTTTCAGTTATGCGTCTTTCCCGATTTTTGGTGCTCACCTTGCCAGCTACGGTCCTGCTGGGGTCGTGCGCCCAAAAAGCCGTCCCGACCGAAGCCGGCAAAGCTGCTTCTTCTGATTCTAAGGCTGTGGTAGCTAGTAAAATACCAAGCCGATTTGTCGCCTCGCCGCCCACCATCGACGGCAAGGCGACCGAGTGGACCGACTCGCTGCAATACGATGCCAGCAGCCATTTGCAATACCAGGTGCTCAACGACGCCCGCACGGTGTACGTGCGCCTGAAAGCGGCCGATATGCCCACCCAGGCCAAGCTGGCCTACTTGGGCATGGTCGTATGGCTCGACTCGACGGGCCGCAACCAGCAGCAGCTCGGGGTGAAGTTTCCGCTGCCCATCGACTTGAGCACTATCAAAGCTCCCGCCGAGCGGCCCGTCGGGGCAATGGGTCCCACTGCCGCCGAGCGCCAGGAGGAGCATTTGAATCGCCTGCGGGGCATCATTACCAGCGCCAATCAAATGGAGCTGCTGAACTACCGGGGCAGCAAAGAGCCCGTGCTGACTGACTCGGAGGCCAAGCTGGGCGTGAAAGCGGCCATTGGCCTCGATGCCCGCAACAACCTCGTCTACGAATTGGCTGTACCACTGCGCTTGATTTATCGCCGCGTGCCAGCCCTGGCCAGCGGCCAAGTGGCTACGGTAGGCGTATGGATAGCTGGCCAAAAACCCAAGCCAGCCCCCGGCCAGTCGCAATCTGATATGAGCGTAGTAGGCCCGCAGGGTGGCATGGGCGGCTACGGTGGCTATGGTGGAATGCGCGGCGGCTACGGCGGCGGGATGCGCGGCTACCGAGGTGGTGGCGACACCTTCCAAACCTTCACGCTCAAAACCAGCGCCCAGCTAGCCGATAAATAAGCCGTAGGGTAAGCTGCCGCCTGCCGTTATCTTCTGAGCAAAATAAAAAGGCCTGCCAGCGTCTCTGCGCTGGCAGGCCTTTTTCAGGAATTTGAGAGAAGAGTAACCTATTTACCCACCACCTTAAACAACTGGCCAGCCGTCAGGCGGTCGCTGAGCTGCATGCCGTTGAGAATGGCCATGTCATCCAAGCGGCTGCTGGCTACGCCGTTGGCAGTCAGGGCCTGCGAGAGCGTAGTGGCCGACTTAGCCTGCTTGATGCGAATGCGCTCACTCTGGCGGTTGAGCTTGCTGGCGTCGGTGAGGCGCTGGTAGCCCTGCGCCGTATTGGCAAACTGTGGTGCGTAAGTGCCGAATGTAGCGGCCGTAGCCAGCCCCACGAAGGCGAAGTACGATTTGCCGTCTTGAATCACGAAGCTTTGCACGTGGGCTGGCGTAGCCGAAGAGTTGGAAGAAGCCTGCTGGTCGCCTTCAAACACGAGGGCCGGGAAGCCGTTGATCGTGGTGCGCTGCGCGTTGCCGGGCGTAATACCGATTTGCTTGGCCAGGGTCTGGGCAGCCTCCTCGAGCGAGCTGCCGGGTACGCCCAGGAAGGCTAGCAGCGCCTTACCGTTGGGCTCGGCCATCTGAAACTGCTCGGGCGAGTTTTGCGACTTCCAGCCCGAAGGGATGGGGAAGCGGAATTTCAAGTCGGGGTGATAAAACACGCCACCCTCCACGAAGCCCTGGCGCGGGTCTTCGCCAAAGGCCAGCCCGTCAATGGAGCGGAGGTAGCTGTCGCGGTTTACGGTGAGGGTGCGCTTACCGAGGTTTTGCTGGGCCTGCGCGGCCAGCTGCTTCACGCGCTGGTAGCGGTCGGCCGAGTTGGGGTGGCTCGACAAAAAGGTGGGAATGCTGCTGCCACTCTGCGCCTCGGTGCGCTCCAGGGTCTGGAAAAAAGTGGCCATGTGCGAGGCATCGTACCCTACTTTAGTGGAGTACTTTACCCCCAGCGCATCGGCCTCGTTTTCGTCGGTGCGGCTGTACTTGAGCATGCCGAGCTGCGCCAGCGGCTGTGCCACACGGCCCAGCAGGTTGGGCGACACGATGGTGGCACCCGCCACCAGGATGCTGGACAAGATAGAGTTACGCTGCTGCTTCTTACCGTGCTGCGCCGTGATGTGCCCAAGCTCGTGCCCCAGCACGCCCGTAAACTGCGCCTCGTCATTAAAATAAGCCATGATACCGCGGGTGAAGTACACGTGGCCGTCGGGCGTGGCAAAAGCGTTGATAATCGGCGAATCAACAATGGTAAAGCCATAGTCGCCGGGCCGGTCCGAAATGGCCGTCATGCGCTTGCCCTGCTGCGTGATGTAGGCTTGCAGCTTGGGGCTATTATACAGGCCAAACTGGGCGATCACCTGCGGGTCGGGCTTAGCGCCTTGCAGCGGTGTGGCTAGGGTAGTGGCGGGCTTAGCTGGTGGGGCCGTAGGTTCCGACGGCGTGGCACTAACGAGCGGCAGCAAAAGCAGCAGAGCGGCAGGACGCAGCGAGCGGCGGGAAAATGCAGTCATGGGGAAAGAGTAGGTAATAAGGCAGCCGTGTTCAATTGTCGGGCCAAAGCAGCAGTCCGCGTCCGCGCCGCAGCGCTCGCCCAGTACCACCCTCAAGCCAAAAGCTCCACCATCCGCGAGGCAGATGGTGGAGCTTACAACGGCTAGCCAGAATGAAGGTTTTCGGAAGCCCGACCCGCGCTATTCTTTCAGCAGCTTGTCCACGGTGCGGTTGAAATGCGCCTTTTCTTCCTCGTAATACTGCCCCGTGCCCGGCCCCGAGAAGCCGGTGTGAATGCTGCGTACCACGCCCTTCTTATCCAGGAAAATGGTGGTGGGGAAGGCCAGAAACTTGGCGAGCTGCGGCATCGACTTGGCAACTGAGTCTTTGTTGGCGACGCCGGCCACGGCTACGTCGTAGCCCATGTTCAGCCGCTCCTTCATTTGCTTTAGGCGGGCCGCCGCCTGGTCGTAGTCGGCCATGCGCTCGTAGCCCAAGCCGATGACTTCCACGCCCCGCGCTTTGTTCTGCTCGTACCAGGGAGCCAGGAAGCGGGATTCGTCCATGCAGTTGGGGCACCACGAGCCCAGCACTTGCAGCACCACCACCTTACCCCGGTATTTCGCGTCGGTAGGGGAGATGGTGCTACCCTTCACGAGGCTGGGAAACTTGAAGTTCAGCCGCGACTCACCTTTTTTAAGGTAGGTGAGCGTGTCGGCGTCGGGCAGCTTAGCCTTGGGGTCGAGGGTAGCCGTCCAAGTCTCGTGGCCTGATTTGCCGGAGTAGAAATCGCCTCTGAGGACAGGTACGCCTTGCTTGTTGTTACCCACATTTCTCGCTTTGAATAAAAAAGCGTGACTACCGTCAAAAGTAGACAACTCCAGTTCGAGAGCTACAGCCTTTCCGGCTAGGTAGCGGTAGTCTCCGGTGGTAGTCAAGAAGGTACCGGTTGCGACCGGATATCCTCCTTTGAATACAGCCACGGCTGGATAGGATTTGCCGGTTTCGTCTGTAAATGTTGTCTGCCAAGTTCCCGCAACACCAAAGCTTTCACCACTGTCTTTTTCAATTACCGGCTGCGTGCCCGCCGTTGCCACCAGCGGCACTCGGTACGGCGTCTTGCTGTCGTACTTCACCCAAGTACCCTTCAGCTTGTCCTTGCCATCGGCCCGCACCACCAGCGCCGCGTCGAAAACGTGCATCCGAATGGTCGCCGAGTCGCCGGCCGCCGAAATCTCGTCGCAGCGCAGGCGCTCCTCGCCGTTCAGGCCCTTGTTGATGAGGTACACCACGGGCTTACCCGCCTCGGTTTTGACCTCGAATAGAAACGGAATTTTCTGGCCCTGCGCCGCCAGCTCGCCGCGCCAGGGGCAGGGCGTGAGCAGCGCGGCGGCCGACGTCGCGCCTGTTTCAGCCGTGCCAGAAGTAGAAGAAGAGTTGCAGCCCGTCAGCAGCGTGGCCGCCAGTAGCGGCAAATAAAAGGATTTCATGTGGGCAAGGTAAAACGGCCAGAACCAGTGCCGCTACTCAGTAGTTATAAAAAGTGACTGTAGCGTGCGCCGCGCCGTAAGAAGCAAGCGCGGGGCGGCCATAAACCAGCCTGCTATTTGGAAGGTTTCTAAGTACAGTCCTAAATCGACCATTTACTACCAAGTTGCCTAGGCCGAACGTTACTTTTGCGCCTAAGCTAATAACCCACTCTCTCCATTATGGCGTTTGACCTTGATATGATTCGGGCCGTGTACGCGGGCCTCGGCTCGCGCATCGAAGCCGCCCGCACGGCCGTTGGCCGCCCGCTCACGCTCACCGAAAAAATCCTCTACGCCCACCTCTACGGTGGCAAAGTTGGTGAGTCGTACCAGCGCGGCGTGAGCTACGTCGATTTCGCGCCCGACCGCGTGGCCATGCAAGACGCCACCGCCCAAATGGCCCTGTTGCAATTCATGCAAGCCGGTAAGGCTACCGTGGCCGTGCCCAGCACCGTACACTGCGACCACCTCATTCAGGCCAAAGACGGCGCCACCGAAGACCTCGCCATCGCCAACGACGAAAACCGCGAAGTTTACGACTTCCTGGCCTCGGTTTCCAACAAGTACGGCATCGGCTTCTGGAAGCCCGGCGCGGGCATTATCCACCAGGTAGTGCTGGAAAACTACGCCTTCCCCGGCGGCATGATGATTGGCACCGACTCGCACACCCCCAACGCGGGTGGCCTCGGCATGATTGCCATCGGCGTGGGCGGGGCCGACGCCGTGGACGTAATGGCCGGCATGCCCTGGGAGCTGAAGTTCCCGAAGGTGATCGGCGTGAAGCTGACCGGTAAAATGAACGGCTGGACTTCGGCCAAAGACGTAATCCTGCGCGTAGCGGGCATCCTGACCGTAAAAGGCGGCACCGGGGCCATCGTAGAGTACTTCGGCGAAGGTGCCGAGAGCCTCTCGGCCACGGGCAAAGGCACCATTTGCAACATGGGCGCGGAAATCGGGGCGACTACCTCGGTATTCGGCTACGATGAGAAGATGGGCGACTACCTGCGCGGCACCGGCCGCGCCGAAATCGCGGAGCTCGCCAAGGCGCAGGCCGCGCACCTGCGCGCCGACGACGAGGTGTACGCTGATCCGAAGAGCTTCTACGATCACCTCATCGAAATTGACCTCAACACCCTGGAGCCCTACGTGAACGGCCCGTTCACGCCGGACGCCGCCTGGCCGATTTCGCAGTTTGCCGCCGCCGTAAAAGAGCACGGCTGGCCCGAGAAGCTCGAAGTAGGTCTCATCGGCTCGTGCACCAACTCGTCGTACGAAGACATCACCCGCGCCGCCAGCGTGGCTAAGCAGGCCGTGGACAAGGGCTTGCACGTAGCCGCTGAGTTCACCATCACGCCCGGCTCGGAGCTGGTGCGCTACACTGTGGCCCGCGACGGTCTCCTCGATACCTTCGCTGAGATGGGCGGCGTGGTGCTGGCTAATGCCTGCGGTCCGTGCATCGGCCAGTGGGCGCGTCACACCGACGACCCCAAGCGTAAGAACTCGATTATCACGAGCTTCAACCGCAACTTCGCCAAGCGTAACGATGGCAACCCCAACACCCACGCCTTCGTGGCCTCGCCCGAAATCGTGACCGCCTTTGCCATCGCCGGCGACCTGACCTTCAACCCCCTCACCGACACGCTGCCCGGCAAAAACGGCAACGTGAAGCTCGACGAGCCCAGCGGCCTCGAAATGCCCCCCGCCGGCTACGCCGTAGAAGACGCGGGCTTCCAGGCCCCGGCCGAAGATGGCAGCGCCGTGCAGGTGCTCGTGAACCCCACTTCCGATCGTCTCCAGCTGCTGGACGCGTTCAAGCCCTGGGAAGGCACCGACCTGCTGGGTCTGCGCCTGCTCATCAAGGCCCAAGGCAAGTGCACCACCGACCACATCTCGATGGCTGGCCCCTGGCTGAAGTTCCGCGGCCACTTGGACAACATCTCTAACAACATGCTCATCGGCGCTACCAACGCCTTCACTGGCGAAACCAACGCCGTGAAGGACCACGGTACGCAGGGCGAGCCCTACGTGCCGGTGCCGCAAGCCGCCCGCGTGCTCAAGAGCCTGGGCGTCGGCAGCATCGTGGTAGGTGATGAGAACTACGGCGAAGGCAGCTCGCGTGAGCACGCTGCCATGGAGCCCCGTCACCTCGGCGTCCGCGCCGTGCTGGTGAAAAGCTTCGCCCGTATTCACGAGACCAACCTCAAGAAGCAGGGGATGCTGGCGCTCACCTTCGCCAACAAAAACGACTACGACCTCATCGAGGAAGACGACCAGATTGACATCCTCGGTCTCACGAGCTTCGCACCCGGCCAGCCGCTGCAAGTGCGCCTGCGTCACGCCGACGGTGACACCGACCTCATCACGGTTAACCACACCTACAACGAAGGCCAAATCGCCTGGTTTAAAGCCGGCTCGGCCCTGAACCTGATTAAGTTGCAGGAAAGCGGCGCGGCAGTGTAGTTTCCTTGCTCGCTAGATGCTCTAACGGCCGCCTCGGGAAACTGGGGCGGCCGTTTTGATTTACCACGGCACACGAAAGATAACTCTTGATGTTAATAGCGGTTAGAACTGGCGCGAGTTTAGCGGAGCGTAACTCGTGCCTGGCCATGACGTGGAGGCTGCGCCTCCACTGCCGCAACGCGGCAAGCTGGCGATTGTGTGGCGCTTCTTAAAAATGGCAAGGCTGAATAGACCATTTTGCCGCGTTGCGGCAGTGGAGGCGCAGCCTCCACATCATGGCCAGGCACGAGTTACGCTCCGCTAAACTCGCGCCAGTACCCGGGATGTCCGGTTTAGTAAAATTGCATGCAAGCATCCGTTCGCACTACCCCTATTGCTGGCTTTATCATTACCCTGCTCGGGGCCATTTTATTCTCTACTAAGGCTATTATCGTCAAGCTGGCCTTTGGGGCCACGCACACCGATGCCCTGACGCTGCTGACGTTGCGCATGTTATTCGCGCTGCCGTTTTATGTGGGAGTAGCTGTGCTGGTGTCAAGCCAAAAAAGCAACGTGCGTATGAGCGCCGCTCAGTGGGCGCTGACGGTGCTGCTGGGGTTGTTGGGCTACTACGCCAGTAGCCTGTTTGATTTTATGGGTCTGCAATACATCTCGGCCGGTCTGGAGCGGCTGATACTGTTTCTCTATCCTAGCTTCGTGGTGTTTATCAATGCGTTGCTATTTAAACAGCGCATTACCGGCACGCAGAAGTGGGCGCTGCTACTCACGTACGCGGGCATCGCCATCGCCTACGCCGGGGAACTCACGCTCGACACGCGGCAGCCGGGATTTTATTGGGGCAGCTTCCTGGTGTTTTTGTGCGCCATTACGTACTCGATGTACATCGCGGGCAGCGGCAAGCTCATTCCGCTGGTTGGGGCCAACAAGTTTACCGCCTACGCCATGCTAGCCGCGACGGCGGGTATTTTCCTGCATTTTACCGTGGCCGGGCAGGGGCAGATACTGGCCACGGGCCGGGCGCTGTGGGGATACGGATTGGCGCTGGCCATTCTTTCTACGGTGCTGCCTTCCTTCCTCATCTCGCAGGGCTTAAAGCGCATCGGGGCGAATAACGTAGCCATTATCAGCGGGATCGGACCTATCTCGACCATCGCGCAGGCGCACTTTTTCTTGCACGAGCCCATTTTTGCCGCTCAGATTGGCGGTACGATGCTGGTGGTGCTGGGCGTATTGCTACTGAGCTGGAAGCGGCCGGCGGCCTCGGCGGCGTAGCGGGGGTAGTTAGTGCCTTTTAACCGAGAATTTTCCCAAAGCCTGACCGTGATGCTCCGCTGGAAAGACGTGCTCTACTACGCCAAGTACGGCAACCCCGAGCCACCTCACCGGGTCGAGAAAACGGTCGCCGAGTGGCAGGCGCAGCTTACGGCTGCGCAGTTTCGGGTGCTGCGCCAGCAGGCCACGGAGCCGCCGTATCGCAATGCCTACTGCCGCTCGTACGAGCCGGGCGTGTACGCCTGCGCCGGGTGCGGAAGCCGGCTATTCGACTCGGCTACGAAGTACCACGCCATGTCGGGCTGGCCCAGCTTTACCCAGCCACTGGCCAAAAATGCTATTCGCTACGCCTTCGACGACAGCCACCACATGCAGCGCATCGAGGCGTGCTGCAACGTGTGCGGCGGCCATCTGGGCCACGTTTTTTCCGATGGTCCCGAGCCCAGCGGGCTGCGCTACTGCCTCAATTCGGAAAGCCTGGTGCGGCAGGAAGCGGCGAGTAGCTGCTCGTAAAAAAGCCAGTGCCGTCGCAACTTGCGTCGGTCGTAGCAGTTAGCACGTAGTATCCTTATCAAATTTCTGACTGCTATGCAGCATCGTACGCTCGGCAAAACCGGCTTTTCTATTTCTGAAATCAGCCTCGGCACCTGGCAGGTGGGTGGCAAGTGGGGCGAGCCCTTCAGCCACGACAACGCCGACCACATTCTGAATGCCGCCGTGGACGCGGGGATTAACTTCATCGATACGGCCGACGTGTACGGCGATGGGGAGAGCGAAAAAGCGGTGGGCCGCCTCGTGCGCAGCCGCGCCGGCGAGCGCATCTACGTGGCGACTAAGTGCGGTCGGCGCTTGCAGCCGCACACGGCCGAGGCCTACCAGCCCGCCGCCCTGCGCGGCTTCGTGGAGGACAGCCTGCGCAACATGCAGCTCGAAACGCTCGACCTCATCCAGCTGCACTGCCCGCCCACGGAGGTCTACTACCGTCCCGAGATTTTTGAGCTGTTCGACCGGCTCAAGGAGGAAGGTAAAATTCAGCATCTGGGCGTGAGTGTGGAGAAGGTAGAGGAAGGCTTGAAGGCCATCGAATACCCCAACGTGACCACGCTGCAAGTGATTTTCAACATGTTTCGTCAGCGCCCGGCGGAGCTGCTGTTCAAGGAAGCGGCGCGGCGCGACGTGGGGGTTATCGTGCGGGTGCCGCTGGCCAGCGGCCTGCTCACGGGTAAGTTTTCTCCCCAAACGCACTTCGACAAAGACGACCACCGCAATTTCAACCGCGACGGTGCGGCGTTCGACAAGGGCGAAACCTTCTCCGGTGTAGATTACACTACCGGGCTGGCCGCCGTGGAAGAGTTGAAAAAGCTCTTCCCCGACCAACCCAACCTTGCCCCGCTGGCCCTGCGCTGGATATTGATGTTCCCCGAAGTAAGCTGCATCATTCCCGGCGCATCCAAGCCCGAGCAGCTGACTTCCAATCTGAAAACAGAAGAACTGCCCGCGCTCACGGCCGAACAGATGACCGCCGTGCGCGATATCTACGACCGAATGATTCGCCCGCAGGTGCATCAGCGGTGGTAAAATTCAGCCTGTCGCGTAAGCTTTAGCTTGCGGTGAGCGCAGCGAACATCTACGTTAGTCAACGTGTGCCAACGCAGATGCTCGCTGCGCTCACCGCAAGCTAAAGCTTACGCGACAGGCTGAATTACTTTGTAGGTAGTTTGATGCGGTACAGGCGAAACGGGTAATCGACCTTGCTTTCGCCGTTGTTCCACTTGGGGGCGCGGTTGATTTGGGTGGCGGTGAGGTAGAGGTAGCCGTCGGGGCCGAGGGCGAAAGTGTCGGGCCAGCTTAGGCGCGGGTCGTGCACCATTGTTTCGAAGCGGCCGGCGGGCGTCACGCGCCGGATGGCGTAGTTGGGCGAGTCGGAGAGATAGATGTTGCCTTCATTATCGGCCAGCATACCGTGGCTCACGCCGGTTTCGCCCACGGTTTCGACGTGGCTGGCTAGCTCGGCGGGCGTGAGGGCGGGGTTGGCCAGGTAGTCGGTCCCGATGCGGTAGAGCTTGGTTTGGTTGATGGCCCGGTAATAGAAGTACTGGAAATCGTGCGTCAGGGCAATGCCGTTGGCGTTGCTACTGAAGGGCTTGCCGGTTTTGTCCTTTACTTCCTTGCCATCGAGGCGAAGCACAAAGCCGGGCTCGGCGGCCGTCGATTTGTGGCCCTGCAATACGATGCGGCTCTTGCCAGTGCGCAGGTCGAGTACCACGAGGGCCGCCAGCATGGGGTCGGAGAGATAGGCCAGCTGGCGACGGGTGTCGATGCGCACGTCGTTGAGGGCGGTGCGCTCGCGGGGCAGGTCTTCGAAGCGGTAGGTGCGCTCAACTTTATTAGTAGTAAGGTTGATTTTCAGAAGCTTGATGCCCGCGATAACTGGCGCCTGGTCGTCGGGATTGCTGGGGTCGAGCACCCAGAGGTTATCCTCGGCATCGACCACGGCGGCTTGCACGTTCACGAAGCGCGTGGCGGCCTGCGTCGAATCCCACTGGTTCCAGAGGGCATTGGGGTAGGGGATACGCTGGCCCTTCACTAGCTCCACCAAGCCATAGTCGTAGGAATAATTCTTGTCGTTTTTCTTTTTAGGAAACGTCATGAAAATCCGCCCTTTATGCGAGATGCCCACTCCAATGGGCTGGTAGCGGCCGGTCTGCGCCACTTCTTCGAGTGGAATCTTAAAATCTTGAGCGGTAGCGGTTAGCATGAGGAAAAGGCAGGGCAGCGCGAGTAGGGAGCGACGTAGCATGAGGCGGGAGCAAGCCGGGGGAGGGCGGCGGCTCCTTCCCTACGGCTGACTTTTGCGCATAGTTGGCCGCCGGGCCTGCGCCAGTCGGGGGTGCAACCCTGCCGGGCGCGTCGGGGTAGGAACACCAGCACTAAGCTGGGTCCAGGTTGGCCCATCATTCGACGTATGCGTACAGGTATCCTTTCTATCCTCGGGCTGGGGCTAACGCTGGCGGCCCACCCCGGGCTGGCCCAGGGGCCGCGCCCCCTCATCACCGGGCGCATTACGCGGCAGAGTCCCGCCCTCGACCAAATAGTAGCCCCCGGTGCGCAGCTGGAAATCGTAGCCTCGGGCTTTAGCCACATCGAAGGGCCGCTGTGGGTGCCCGATAGCAGCATGCTGCTGTTTTCGGACACGCCCTCGCGCACCGTTTACCGCTGGAAGGCGCAGGGTGGCTTGTCTAAGTTCTTGCAGTACAACGGCTACACAGGCCGGCTGCCCTACAGCAAAGAGCCGGGCAGCAATGGTATGACCCTCGACGGGCGCGGCAACCTTCTCCTCTGCGAGCACGGCGACCGCCGCGTAGCCAGCCTGCCGCTGGGCCAGCAGAGCGGCAAGCGCACGCTCACCGACAACTTCCAGGGTAAGCGCTACAACAGCCCCAACGACGTGGTGCTGGCTCCCGACGGGGCCATTTATTTCTCCGACCCACCCTTTGGCCTGCCCAAGCAGGCACAGGACCCATTGCGTGAGCTGCCTTACACCGGTGTGTTCCGGCGGGCTGCCGATGGACAGCTCACGGCTGAAGTAACCGACGTGCCGTATGCCAACGGGCTGGCCTTCAGTCCGGATAACCGCACGTTCTACGTATCAAATGCCGATTCGACGCGGCCCATCATCATGGCCTACGAGGTGGGTAAAAACGGTAAGCTGAGCAAGCCCCGGCCATTTTTCGACATGAGCAAGCTACCCCGTGCCCGCTTCAAGGAAGTACCCGACGGCCTGAAAGTAGACCAGGCCGGCAACGTATACGCCACCGGCTTCGGCGGGCTGCTTATTATCTCACCGCAGGGCCAGCTGCTGGGTACCGTAGACCCCGGCGAAGTGGTGTCGAACTGCGCCTGGGGCGACGATGGCCACGCGCTCTACCTCATGGCGACCACCTTCGTGTGCCGCCTGCCCACGCTGGCGCGGGGCGTGCCGGGGCGGTAGAAAGTAGCGCTAGCGTGCTACAAGGTGGCAGTCTGCGCCTTGGCTTCGCGGGGCTTTTGCACGAGGTAATAATAGGCCAGAATGAGCAGGCCAATACTAAACGGAATGATGGCCAAGTGCTTGCCGTCGGTAATGGTGCCGATGGGCACGGTATCGAAGCCGAAAAACTCGCTCATCATCCAGTAGGAGTTGGCCGAAATCCAGAAGACGATGGCCAGGTTGTGGGCCAGCTCCGATTGCAGGGCGCGGGTGCGCCAGGTGATGACCAACGCAATGCCCAGCGTGGGAACTATCATGGCGATACCCAGTGCCTTCCACACCATGCACCAGCTGATGTCCTTGATAAGCCAGAACAAAATGTGCAGGTTTTCCATCTGGCGGTATTTGGCCGGGATGGCGTAAACTTCTTCTTCGGGAGGCGCGGACATAAAAACGGAGCGGGTTACTTTTGGCCGAATTGCGTACTAGCCGGTAAAAATAACTCCTCCGCATGGCGTCCATTCTACGAAAGACTTTGAAAGGCACGGCCTATACCATCGGGACGGTGGTGGGCGCGGCGGCCCTGTACTACGGCGTGGCGCAGGTGCTGTCGCGGCTTCCGTCGTAGGCTCGGCAGCCACCGGGATGCGCGACAGTACCTGCGCCACGCCGTAGTACAGGGCCGCCGCGCCCAGCACCGTCCCGAGGGTATACGCCGTGCCTTTCAGGGTTTTTCGTAGAATGGACGCCATGCGGAGGAGTTATTTTTACCGGCTAGTACGCAATTCAGTCAAAAGTAACCCGCTCCGTTTCCATGTCCGCGCCTTCCGAAGAAGAAGTTTATGCCATCCCGGCCAAATACCGTCAGATGGAAAACC
>CAJYVK010000090.1 GCA_913778455.1 uncultured Hymenobacter sp.
CGGCACCGCGCCGACCCCGCCAGCCGCGGCGGCGGCCGTTCCCCAGGCCGCCGTAGTGCCGCCCGCCCAGGGGGCAAAGCTTTTCAGCCTGCACACCACCGAGCTGCTACGGCCGGCGGCTGCCAGGCTGCCCTTGCCGCCCCGCCTCTTTCTGCGGACCGCGCCGGGCGAGTCGGCACAAATCGTGGCGCTGTGCGGCACCACGGGCAAGCTCTTTACCACGTCCGCGTATAACGCTGGCCCCTTCCTGCTGGCCGGCGGCGAACTCTACCCCAGCCGGGAGGCCCTGGCGGCATTCTTTCAGCAGCAGCACGCGCGCATGCTGCCGGCCGAAGGAGCGGCCATGCTACTGGGCATCGACGGGAGCCTGCGGGAAATCCGCCCCGAAAAGGGCCGTAAAAGCTTCCGGCTGCCGCAGCTATACGCCACGCTGGAGGCGAACTACGTGGATGTGCACGGCCCGCAGCACGGTCCCTACGAAGGCTACATACTGGTATTCGATGACGAGGGCAAAGACCGGCAGCGGCCCATCAACCCCCTGGCCACCGCCATCTGGTTTGAAACCTACCCGCTCGACCGCTACGCGCCGGTTGATGTGGTTGCGGGGCCAGTGCTGCTGATGAAGTCCAACCTGCTGCGGTAGTGCCGTGGGGCTCCTTCACCCGAGGGAGCCCCCACTAACCCGCCGCGCTGCTGGCGGATTTACCACCCATTTTTCACCCATTGCCATGTCAGCCAATACCTCGCGAGCTACCCATCCCCTGCCCCCTGGCCCCGTAGCGGCGCTGCGGGAGGAAATTCGGTGTCTGCTGATTCACCCGGCCATTACGCCCGAGCGTCGCCAGCAGGCCGAGCCGTTCCTGAGTCAATGCCTGGAGGTGGCCAGGCTGCGGCGCTGGCAGGAGCTGATTGTGCAGGAGTGCGCTATCTGGGAAGAAAAGACGCTGGCGGCCGAGGAAATGCAAACCAAAGCAGTCAGCCAGCAATGGGACAATGACAATTTTTAATTAGCAGTTGTGTTTTTGCAATTGTGAAAACACAACTGCATTATACCAATCGAAACTTTGCAATTGTAGTTTCGGTATTATCTTAGTTGTCTAAACCTTACTTTTTGCCATGAGCCAGCAGAGCATCACCCTGGACCGCGCCACCAAATGGGACGCTATTTGCTTTCCGGTCGCTTCCGTACCGCTTGCCACCTTACTGCCCGCGGATTACCAGTTGCTACCCGCCGACCGGCAGCGGGCCATCGTGGGCGAAATGACAGAAGGCCAGAAAAGCATTTTCGCCATCCAGAGCGAGGACTACAGCCTGGTGCCCAACTCGCTCATTCGCCGGCTGGCGGAGCAGAGCTTCCCCAAACACGAGATAAACGTGCGCTTTACCGACCGGGGCGAGTTCTCCATCAACCTGATTTTGCCCGACGAAATTAACATCGCCAGCAAAAAAGGCCACGCCGACCGTCTGTATAAGACGATGATAATCAATAATTCCTACACCGGTAAAACCCCGTTTACCTTGCAGGGTACGGCGCTGCGGGAGCACACCGGCACCCGGATGCGGGTAAGCTACTACCGGCAGATTTGCGAAAACGGGCTGATGGGCTGGGCCGACGACTACATGACCCTGGACGAGTACCTGGGCTGGCTGGCCAACGGCAAGCCCAAGAAATACAAGGATGCTAAAAAGGTAAAGCCGGCGGAGCTGGTGGAGAATGTGTTGGTTAAGGAAACCGAAATTCTGGTGCAGAAGAAATTCGCGCACAAAGGCCTAGATATCGCTTGGTTTGAGCAGCACTTGCGGGATGTTTTTCAGGCCTTCAGCAAGCAGCAAAGCTCCCTGACGGTGGAAGTGTACCGCCAGTTGGCCCAGGCGGCCGCCCCCGACGATGCCGGGCAGCTGATTGCCGAAGTGGGCCTACCCAAGATGCTGGCCCGCACGGCGCTGGAGCGCCTGCGCAAGGAAGAGCGGGAGCTGGAAACGCCTGCTAACCTGTG
Source organism: uncultured Hymenobacter sp. (assembly GCA_913778455.1). GTDB lineage: Bacteria > Bacteroidota > Bacteroidia > Cytophagales > Hymenobacteraceae > Hymenobacter. Next base: position 1,998 of record CAJYVK010000090.1, read on the forward strand.
GCTAGCCTACAACGCCATCAACTACGCGCTGTTTAATAGCCGCAGCTCCCTGACCATCAACGACCGGTACCGGCTGGATGAGACGGCGTTTCACCACCTGGCCACCTTGTCGGTGAGTTGATACCAGGGCAAAAAGTAATTTTAACTAAGCTTGCCATGCCAAGCGAATGCCGGCGGCTCCCTCAATGGGGAGTCGCTTTTTTTATGTGTATTGACTGTAAATCAGGCGATTGTATTGTGAAAATCAGGGTAATTTATGAACGTTTTACTTGCAAATAATGTAAGTAATATGAGCCTTTGCAGGCTCTGGCCACTCATCAGATGGCCAGTCTGTATTTCCATTTTATCCCCAACCGCCCATGCTGAATCCCGATTTCTATCCGACCCCGGCCGCCGTGATTGCCCAGATGGTAGAGCCGTTTATGTGTGAGGCGGGCCGGGGCTACCAGCGCTTTTTGAACCTGGCGGGGAAAACGGTGCTCGACCCCAGCGCCGGCAGCGGGGCCATCCTGGACTACGTGAGCGAGCAGCTGGGCCGGGGCTATGCCCACGGCTACGGCAGCCGCCGCGAGCAGGGCTTGTACTGCTGCGAGAATGACCCGGAGCTGAAAGCCGCGCTACAGGGCAAGGAATACCGCTTGCTGGGCGATGATTTTCTGAGCTACTGCGGCGACATGATTTTTGACGTTATTCTGATGAATCCGCCCTTTTCGGCGGGCGATAAGCACGTATTGCACGCGTACCAGACGGTAGGACACGGGGGCCACGTGGTGGCGCTGGTGAACAGCGAAACCATCCGCAATCCCTACACGGAAACGCGGCGGCAACTGGCGCGCCTGATTGCCGATTTTGGCAGCGTTGAGCACCTGGGACCGGTTTTTCGGCAGGCCGAGCGCCCGACCGGAGTGGAGGTGAGTTTGATACGCTTGCAGAAGCCGGAGGCCGGCAACCCGTTCGCCTTCGAGTGGGAAAACGTGAGCCGCGAGGGCAGCCCCGACCTGAGCGAGGAAACGTTTAAAAGTCAGGTGGCCACCCGCGACGTCATTGGCAACATGATTACGCAGTTTGACCAGCTTAAGGCGCAGTTTATGAACCTGCTGCGGGCCGTGGATGGCATTGCGTTCTACGGCCGGGGCCTGGTAAAAAACGGGGAGTACCGCGACGCCTGGAAAATTGCGCAGGAGTGCCTGACTGAGAGCCGGCGGGGCGAGCATAAAGGTTACGCCAAGGGCTACATGAGCTTTGCCGAAGCCATGCGCCAGGAAATCTGGGGCGTGGTGCTGGAAAAGATTAACATTCAGAAGTTCATGACCCACAAAGTGCGCGAGAACTTCACGCAGTTTGCCCGCCAGCAGGGCTACCTGGATTTCACCCATGAGAACGTGGGCCAGCTGGTGCAGCTCGTGCTCGATAACACGGCCATGATTCTAGAGCAGGCCGTGGGCGACGTGTTTGATATGTTCACGATGTACTACAAGGAAAACCGCTGCCACGTGGAAGGCTGGAAAACCAATGACCGCTACAAGGTGAACCGCAAAATCATCCTGCCCTACTGGGTGCAGCTGAGCGAATACTGCCAGGATTTTTCGCTCAGTCACAGCCGATGGTCCGAGTACAGCGACATCGACAAGGTGATGTGCTACCTGACGGGTACCAACTTCGACCACTGCCACACCGTGGCCCAGGCGCTGGAAAGCAAGTTCCGCCGGCTGGGCCGCGTGGGCGGCGGCAGCTTCGACGGCACGTGTGAAAGCGCTTTTTTCCGGCTGCGCTTCTTTAAGAAGGGCACGCTGCATCTGGAATTCAAGGACGAGCGGTTGTGGCAGGAGTTCAACCTGCGGGCCTGCGCCGGCAAGCTCTGGCTGCCCGAGCCCGAAATGAAAGCTTACCGCGCCCGGACTCGCTCACCGTTTGACCCCGCCCCGGCTGCGGGTGGCCAGCAGCGGCCGTTGCTGGGGCAACAACCCGAAGAGGGGCAGCAACTGACGTTGGGCCTGGCGGCTTAGCACAGAAACGGGTTCTCAAAGAGAAAGCAACAAAAAAGACCGCCCGGGGTGGGCGGTCTTTTTTGCGCGGGTTGCCGGGGCCTACCGCAGCACTCCCCAGGCCCGCGCGCACAGCACGCGGCTCTGGGTTTTGGTCACCAGCGCATCCTGGTAGGTCGAAAACCGGAACACGAAGGGAATGAAGTCGGCATCGTGGCTGACTTCGGCCCGCCACCCGAGCCACGGAAACAGCGTCCGTAGCCACGGCCGGCTACCAGCTGGTACCGGGTGAAAGGCTTCGGTGCCGTCAGGGTACCGAATGGCCAGGCCATCGCGGCCTTTCGCCAGGCCCTGGGTGCCGTACACGGCGGCGACCTGGGCGAAAGCCGGGACTTCGCCCAGCAGGTTGGAGAGATGCAAAATGTTTGCGTCCATACTTAAAACACGTCGGAACATATGAGCTACCGGCGTATCTATAAATACTCTCTCTGGGCAGGCTTTTTCAATGTGGGCCCCAACTTTCGCTCAAATTATACCGTTTTTGTGCAATAATTTGAAAATAATAATTTGCTAGCGCGGTTTCGGTATCAGCGCTGGGCCCGAGCGGGAAGAATTTCCGGTGGCCAACCAAGCGACATCCATGGGTGCCGAACTTTTACTCCTTGGCCAGCGCAAAAAAACCTTCCTCCTTTTGCTGCAGGTAAGCATGCAAATCCAGAAACGAGTTCAGGGGCAGGCTGAGCAACTCGTCTTGCATGGCCACCAGGTAGTTTCTCATGGGAGCCTCGTCAAATCGGGAGTCGTCGGCGTACATAAACTCGGGAATCTCGTGTATCGCATACTCGCTCTCAACCGCCTTGCGCAGCATGAGGTAAATACGCTTAAAGAGGTAGTTGTCAATCAGCATACTCTGATTGCGCGACAGCTTCATATTGGTGGCGGTAGGATGCAGCTTGCCGATAATCTCGTTGAGCTGATTGAGCAGATTGGTGCGCCTGCCTTCCACGTACTGCTTGGCGTCTGGGCTTTGGCTGATGCGTTCAGCCAATCCTGCGATAGTCTGTCGGGCGGATTCGACTGCGCGGCGCTGCTCGCCGAGCGACTCGGCCAGCTTAGCCCGGTCGGACGCATCATCGGCCCGCTCCCAGTCGAATTCCAATTGCCGCAGCCGGGCTTCGGCGTAGCTCTGCTCTTGTTGCTGCTTAAGCCATTGCTGAATAAGGTTTTGCATGGGTGGGTTTGTTGCAAATTGCTTGAAATTTAATGAGTTACGCTTCGGGTGTCGGTGGCGCTGGCACGGCAAGCCACTTAGGTTCCAGCGGCTGCCAGTCGGTGGCCAGGGCCGTGGCGATTTCCCGCGTCAGCTCGTCCAGGGTGGTGCCCAGGAACGGATATACTTTGCCCATGACCAGCTCATTGTACACCTTCAGCCACGGCAGGTAGCCGATGCCCGCCTCGCGGGCCTCGGGCAGGTTGGTCAGGTAAGCGCGCCAGGCGGCCACCTCGCCCTTGTGGGAGCCGCCGGCATAAAAGGTAATGGCGAAGCTGGGCGGCTTCGCTAAATCGAGGATATCGCCGTAGAAAACGATGTAGCGCAAGCCCGAGCGGGCCGCGTGCCGGATGTCCAGCCGGTCGCTGAATACGCCGCCCGGCAGATAGGCTGGCCCAAAGGCTTCGGCCACGGTGGCGGCCAGGCCGGCCGGAGTGATGCTGTTAATCAACTGCTGCGCCTGGGCCAGGGCACTGCGATGCCGCTGGGCGTAATCGAAGGCTACGGTGAAGGCGTCGGGAGAGGTATCGCTCATTTGTTTGAGGTGGTCAAGGAAGTGAAGCAGCACCGGTAGGTAGCGTGGATGGACCTGACTCACAACCGGCCCTAAGCGCAGCTCGACGGCGCGGGCCAGCTCCAGGTGGGTGATGTAGAGCCAGGGATGCTCAACGGCTTCGGCCCGTTTACCCAAGACAATCCCCACTTTGTAGTCAAGGTTGGGAATGCTGGCCCAGTAGTTCGTCAGGTTGTTGGCGACCCAGTGGTTGACTTTGTTTTCAATCAAAAGGACGAAGCTGGCCCCCTGCAGCGAGCGTTCCGCCGGCCCATCGTGCACCAGTAAATCCAGCGCCTGGCCAAGGTTCATCGGGTATTCGCGGGCCGCGTGGGTTGGCCCAATTGAGGTAGGGCGCTCGGCCGGTGCTGCCTCTTTGCGATGAATTACATCCAGCAGGGCCTCCCGAAACAGCGAGCCCAGCCTATGGGGCGCGTCCGAGCGGAAGAAAAACGCATACGTATTGCTCAGCGGCAATTCGCGGTGGCCAATGCCGGCGATGGAGAAGAACGTCGGCAACGTCTCCGGCAGCGCCGGAAAACGAGCCGTGCGCAGGAAGTGCTGCAGGCTGGCCGGAACAATTGCATTCATGGGGTGAAAGTAGAACAGTTAGGCATAGCAGCCCGCACAGCCGGCCTAGAGTGCCCAGTGCTGACCCCGCGCCAGCCTGCCCAGGCAGAAAAAAGTAGCCTGTTGGTTGAGTTTGTCCGCTGTGCCCGGCGAGCCCGCCACGGCCACGCCGAAAGCGGCGCTCGAACCACCCCGGCGGAAAATGCCGGGGTCATTCGAGGATGCTTTGTCCGCTGCGCTCGGCCCCTCGCCCACTGCCCAAGCCCATCGGGGCCGGCACTACGGCACACCTGCGTTACCGTCCCCAACCAGCTTAGGCCAGCCAGCCCTGGTAAGTTGAGAGCATCGGGCCGGGGCCGCTCGGAAATGAGCCGCCCCGGCCCGATGCACCACGATGGGGGCAATGGGGCAAAAAA
>CAJYVK010000091.1 GCA_913778455.1 uncultured Hymenobacter sp.
CCCGCCAGGGCGCCTACCCGCCCGCCCTGGCGGCCCTGCGCCAGTACAACGCTGCCCACGACAGCCTGCTCGGCGACCAGGCCCGCCGCCGCGCGGCCGTGCTCGAAAACAGCCAGCAGCAGCGCGAGCAGCAGGCGCGCATTCGGCTGGCCGCTTGCACCTAGCTTTACGTTGCGCTAGCGCTTGCCACCTCCTCGTTACTCACATGAATCGGATTGACCGGCTCTTTGGCCTCGTCACCTTACTGCAAGCCCGTCGGTACACGCCGGCTAAGCACCTCGCCGCGCATTTCGGCATTAGCGTCCGCACGGTGTACCGCGATATTCGCGCGCTGGGCGAGCAAGGGATTCCCGTGAGCTTCGAGGCCGGGCGCGGCTATTTTCTCGTGCAGGGCTACTTTCTGCCCCCGGTCAACTTCACCGCCGACGAGGCCCACGCGCTGCTGCTGCTGGAAGCGTTGGGCACGACCCTCACCGACCACTCGGTACAGCCGCACGTGGCGGCGGCCCTGCACAAAGTGCGCGCGGTCCTGCGCGGACCCGCGCAAGCGCCCTTGGCTCACCTGGCTACTGGCATCCGACTGCACGTACCCGAGTACCAGGAACGGCACCTCGCCTACCTGGCACCGGTGCAACTCGCCCTGGCGGGTCGCCGGGTGCTGGCGCTGGACTACCGCGACAAGCAAGGCCGCCGCACCCAGCGTCACGTCGAGCCCATCGGGCTGGTGTTCTACAACTTCGCCTGGCAGCTGGTGGGCTGGTGCCAGCTGCGGCAAGCCTACCGCGAGTTTCGGCTGGCGCGGGTGCAGCACCTGGCGGTAACGGAGCGGCCCTTTACCAACCCAGCGCCCCTCTCGCTGGCCGACTACCTCGCGAGCCTCCACCTGCCCCCGGCGGCGTAATTTTTTTACCCCCGGCCCAAACGGACTGCCATAGGGTTGTCAGTGGAGCCCGCGTGCTTTGCGACCTCACCCATCTTGCTGTTTTCGCATGAACTTCACGTCCGTTCGCCTCATCACCGCCGACTTCGAGCGCCTGGCCAGCTTTTACGAAACCGTGAGCGGCCAGCCGCTAGTCCGCGCCACGCCCAGCTTTGGCGAGTTACGCACGCGGGGGGGCACCCTGGCGATCGGCGACACGAGCACCCTGGCCCCCTTCGGCGGCGAGCTCGTGGCGAGCCCCGCCGCTAACCGCACGGCTATCATCGAGTTTCGGGTGGCCGACGTGGATGCCGATTACCAGCGCCTGGCCACGTATTTGGGCGACGCGCTCGTGCAGGCCCCGACCACCATGCCCTGGGGAAATCGCTCGTTGCTTTTTCGGGACCCCGACGGCAACCTGGTTAACTTTTTCATGCCCCTCACCCCGGCGGCCCTTGAGAAGTTTGCCCATCAGCCAGCGTAGTAAGGTAGCCCCGGCCACGTAGGCAATTCGCTAGCTCTGTCGCGGGTGGTGCACCGATTAGCCGCCGTAGACCCGCTGCCCGCCTCGACCGTGCTGCCCGGCGATAAGCTCTCCGCGAGTGGCTTGTTCTACCGCGGCCCGGTGTGGATGGGGGCGTAGTAGCCGCCCAGGACGGCCGCACCGGCAACCGCGGGTGGAGCGGGCTGCCGGGGCGGCCGTCCTGGGCGGCTAGCTTCGGTCAGCCCCAAGCCGCTGGCTGGCCGTCAGTATGCCGGTGAAACTTCTACTTTCTTTCCTCGCCCTGAGCCCGCTGGCCAGCGGCCCCGCCCCCACACCCGCCCCGCCCGTCGACGACAACAGCAGCATAGCTGCCCTGCGTCCTACTTGACAACTACGGTTAGCGTGTAGCGCTTATCGGCCGGCGCCAGCTTTTCCCAGGGACGATGGTATGCCAGTTGAAGTACCGCCTTGCCCGGCTGCCGGGCCGTGAATTTCCAGTGCTGAATGCCCCCAGTGCCTACCATGCCCCGGGCGGCCGGGGCCGCGTGGTAGCTGCTGTCGGCCAGCTGCAGCGGCGCCGGCTTCGGCCCGACGACCTGCCAGCTATAGCCCGTGCTCGGGTTGCTGGGCAATTGCACGGTCAGCGCCTGCCCCCGCGCCAGCGAGTAGGTGCGGCCGTTGTCGGCCGGGGTGCAGACGCGGGGCGGCCGCTGGGCCTGGGCCGGGCCGGCCAGTAGGCTGGCGGCTAGCGCGCCGGTCAGGCCCCAGGGGGTAAGGGCAAAAAAAAGCGAATTGTGGCGCATAAAATACTGAAAATGAAGATGGTGTTAATGGCCCTGCGGAGGCGCTGCAAAGGAAGTGGCGGCCGGGTGAGTTGGCAATGAATGAGGGGGTTGCAGCAAGCAAGTAAGCGCCAACAGGAAAGGGCCCGCTACCGGTGCAGCGGGCCCTTTCCAGGCGAAAGCCAAGCTGGACTATTCCTTTACGGTGCGCAGCACGAGGCTGCTGCCGTCGGGTAGCTGGGCCCGCACCAGGTAGAAACCCGCCGCGAGAAGGAAGTGCTCTGCTTTTATTGCCGACGGCCTCCCCAGCCAGCGAATGGCCGACAAGCTCTTCGTGAGCCACCCCACATCGAAACGCCCCGCCGCCACCTGCTCACTAAATTCAAGGTGCACAATACGGCCA
>CAJYVK010000092.1 GCA_913778455.1 uncultured Hymenobacter sp.
CCCGGCGAGGGGCTTTTGCTGTAGGGTAAGCGTTAGCTTGCCCGGCGTCCGGCGAGCCGCGACCCACCTCATGCCGGGCAAGCTAACGCTTACCTTACGCCCGTTACGTCCAGAGGCTGGCGGCTACGCGGTAGGTGTTGGCATGGGCTTCGACGATATCGCTGATTTTTTCGGAGTAGCCGCCGCCCATGCACACTACCACCGGCAGGCCGCGCTGGCGGCAGGCCGTGAGTACTAATTCGTCGCGGCGGCGGCAGCCTTCGCGAGTGAGAGCCAAGTAGCCGAGCTTGTCGGTAGCCAACACATCGACCCCGCTGAGGTAGAAGACAAAATCGGGCTGGCACAGGTCGCCGTCCAGCAGGCGGGGCAGCACGTCGACCAGCCGGGCCAGGTAGTCGGCATCGCCGAGGCCATCGGGCAGCGGCAGGTCGAGGTCCGACACTTCTTTGCGGCCGGGGAAATTGCGGGCCCCATGCATGGAGAAGGTGAATACGCGCGGCTCGTGCTGAAAGAGCACCGCCGTACCGTTGCCCTGGTGCACGTCGAGGTCGATGATGAGAATCTGGCGCACCCGTGCCGACTCGTGGGCCAGCAGCCAGTTGGCAGCCACGGCTTGGTCGTTGAGTAAGCAAAAGCCCTCGGGCCGCCCGGCAAAAGCGTGGTGCGTACCACCCGCAATGTTGAGGGCCACGCCCCCACCGGCCAACGCCCGCTGCGCACAGCCGATGGTACCCCCGAGCAGCGTTATTTCGCGGTCGGCCAGGGCGGGGCTCCACGGAAAGCCGCTGGCCCGCTCCTCCTGGCGGGTGAGCTGACCGTGAAGCAGGCGGTAGACGTAGTCGGCCTCGTGGGTGAGCAGCACGTCAGCCAGGGGCGGCGGGGTGGGCACAAAAAAGTTGCTGACAGTCGCGGTGCCTTCATAAAGCAACTGCTCGGGCAGCAACTCATACTTCAACATCGGAAACCGGTGGCCGGCGGGCAGAGGCAATATATAGTTGGGTGCAAAGGCGATATGCATCCGGCAGAGGAGTGGTGTTGCGGCCGAAGCTGAACTAACTGGCGTACTCAGACAGTTCAGCTATCAACACTAGCTGGCTGGCAGTTGGTCGGTATTCACCCGCCAAAAACGTCTATTGAGCGAGCAGACAACAGCTTACAACTTATTTTGAATCTATTTAAGTAGTTACTCCGTAGGTTTGTCCGTTCGTTCCACTGAGTTTCTACGCATTTCCTTCAGAATTCGCTTTCTGCCCGATGGCTTCTCCCCACCTCAGTACTTCGCGTCGCTCGTCCTCCCGTTCTTACCGCCGTTCGTCATTCAACGGGGCTAAGCAGCTGAATGCGGTTGGGGCCTCCTCGCGACGCACGCTTGTTTTAGTGGGGCTGCTGGTCGTCGCACTGGTCGTGACGCTGGGCGTAGTAGCGTACCACTTGGCGGGCGGCTCGCGGTAAGCCGCCGCTATTCGTCGAGCAGGCTGCCGAAGATGCCGCCGAGCGCCGTACCGCTCTCCTTCTTGGCGTTGCCGCCCCACGGAGCCAGTGCCTGAATGAGCTTTTTGACGGGCATGGACTGAATCCAAACGCGGCCGGTGCCCCGTAGCGTGGCCAGCAACAGGCCTTCGCCCCCGAATATCATGGATTTGAGCCCCCCGGCGCGGGCTACGCTAAAGTCGATGCCTGGCTCGAAGGCGACGATGCAGCCGGTATCGACGCGCAGCAGCTCATTGTTGAGGCGCTTTTCGATGATGGTGCCGCCGGCGTGGACGAACGCCTTGCCATCGCCGGTGAGCTTTTGCAGAATAAAGCCTTCGCCACCAAACAGCCCAGCCCCCAGCTTCTGGTTGAAATGCAGGCTGATTTGGGTGCCCCGGGCAGCGGCCAGGAAGCCGTCCTTCTGCACGATAAGCCCCTGGGGCAGCGTACTCAGATCGACCGGAATGATGGTGCCCGGGTACGGGGCTGAGAAGGCCACCCGGCTCTTGCCATAGCTTCCACGGTGCGTGAAATGGGTGAGAAACAGGCTTTCACCGGTAATCAGCCGCGTACCCGCCGAAAACAGCTTACCTAGAATGCTCTGGTCGGGCGAGGAGCCGTCGCCCATCTTGGTTTCGAAGGCAATGGCCTCGTCCATGTACACCATGGCACCGGCTTCGGCAATAACGGTTTCCTGGGGGTCCAGCTCTACTTCGAGCACCTGAATGTCGGAGCCGAGAATGCGGTAATCAACGTCGTGGGAGCGCACGGGAAAAGAGAAATAAGGTGAGGCGCAAATGTAGCGGCCGGCCCGAACTCGTAGCCAGCCCGGCGGAACGGCGGCGGCTTCGCCGTCGTTGCCTTGGTAAGCTTCCTGCTTTGCCTATGCGCGTTTTGTCTTTTGCCTTGCTTGCGGTACTGGCTACGGCCTGCGCACCGCGCCTGTCCGGCGGCCCGCGGGGCTTCTGGCACGCCAACCGCCTCAATCGCCAGGGCGACCCCGTGGGGCGCTGGAATCTCTACTACGATGAGGCGCATACCAAGCCGCTTACGCGGGGGCACTACCGGCGCGGGCAGGCCACGGGGCGCTGGTACTACTACACGCCAACGGGTAGCCTGGTGCGCCAGGAGCGCCACCGCCGCCACGGTCTCAGCGACCTCATCTACTACCACTCCAATGGCCAGGTAGCTCGCCAGGGCCAGGCCCGCGTGATGAACGAGCCCGACGGCCTGCATTTTTACTGGTTTGGTGAGTGGCTGAACTACTCGGACAGCGGCGCGTTGCAAAAAATCGAGACTTATCAGAATGGTCGTCTAGTAAGCACACAACGCATTCAAAATCTGTGAAATGGCGAGTGGTGAAATAGTGAGCTGGTGTAGTCTGCCAGCTCACTATTTCACCACACGCCATTTCACAGACTCACTACTCGTCATCCTGGTCTTTTTTACGCTTGGCCTCGCGGCTGGTGCGCTTCATGAAATCCTCGTCGGTTTCTTCGGGCTCGTCGTCACCCTCGGCCAGGGGAAAATTGGCCTCATCCTGGCGGGCCAGCCGGGCCTCTTCGGCAGCGGTACGAGCCTGGGCCTCTTCGCCAAACTGGCCCTCGCGATGCACGATTTTCTTGTCGCGCACGTGCCGACCCAGAAACTGGTTTATCTGCTCGATGGAGTAGTTGGAAGTGATTTCACCCAGCGGATTTACGCCGATTTCGAAGCCCTCCAGCTCCTTGTGGACGCGGGCCTTTTTCTCCGGCTCGGCCGGTTTTTGCTTGGGCTTGGTGGGTTTCTTAGCCATGAGAACCTGATGGGAAAGAGGGTGGCGGAAAAGCAAGGCCAGCTAGTGCTGGCACCATCGCCCTGCATACGGAGCAGGCGCAGCCTAGGGTTTGGCCGCCCATTGGTGCCGAGCTCATAGCCTAACTTTCACTCCGAAATTTCCCAATTAGAAATAAAACAGGTTGACAAACAGCCGACTCGTGACCAGACCGGATAACCACCGAGTGGGGGGTCAAATATTTTTTATTGGAAAAATTATACGGAATATCACTACACGAAACTCATTATTTTTTGCACTTATCCAGGCAAAATCGTTTTAAAGTAGACGAAATGAGGATTTAACATCCATTTAGTGGGTTTGATTTTTATCATTCTTTCACAGAGCCGAACTTTGTTGATTGATAAGGTGTGCCCACTTTATTACAAAAGCACAAATTGGTTTTGTTTTCCTTTTCTACTTAATCCCTTTTTTGATGAGAGTATTCGTACTTGGATTATTGGCTGTCTTTTGGAGTAGTGTGGCGATGGGCCAGACCTTGTATACGTTTAACGGGGGGGGCACTACTGGTAACTGGAATAGTGCCAGCACCTGGACCACCGACCCTACCGGCTCGACGCGGGTATCGCCCCGCGTGCCAACCAACAACGACAACGTAGTAGTGACCAACAGCTACGTAGTGACGGTGAACAGCGCGGTATCGGCCACGGGGCTCAAGATTACCATTCAGCGGGGCGGGGCGCTTGACTTGCAAACGAGCACCACGCCGTTTGCCCAGCTCAGCAGCTTGTCGGGGCAGGGTACGCTGCGCATCGGGGCGGCTTACTTCCCGGACATTGTCGCGGGCAGCAACAACTTCGACGATGCCAACACCGGCACGGTGGAGTTTTACAACTGGGGTACCACGGCTACGCTGCCCAACCCCCGGTCGGGCCAGTACAACAACCTGCGCCTGCTCAACAGCACGACTACCGCTTACACGGCGCAGCTCGACAATACGCTGACGCTGACCGGCAACCTGACGCTGACCACGACCAATCCCGCTTCGACCACTCCCCTGGTAAACTTCAACCTGGGCCAGGCCGCCACTGCCCGCACGCTTACCGTGCTGGGCGACATCAACGTGGGTAAGGCTACGACACTGGGCGTAACCAACGCCAACGCCCTGCACACGCTGAACGCGGGCGGCAGCTTTATCAACAACGGTACGGTTGACTTATATAACACGCAGTCGCAAAACGCCCTGCTAAACTTTACGGGTAATACCGACGCTAATTTTGCCTGCAATGGCCCGACCGACCTGAGCGTATTGCAGCTCAATAAGGGCATCGACGGGCAAGTATTGCTCAACGTTACCGCCACCGTAGCCCAGGGGGGAGCCTCGGCCAGTAACCTGCGCCTGCTCAACACGGCCGACGGCATCGACCGCCTGAACCTGATCAACGGCATCGCCAAGCTTGGCAATAACATTGTGCTGCCGCAGATTCACAATGGCAGCGATGCGGGCACCGGCTTCACCATCGGCTCGACCACTACCAACCCAACCCTGTGGATAGCCGGGGCTACGCTGACCAACAACAACGCCAACGGGACGGCCGTGTACGGCATGTTTCGCATTTCCAGCGGGCGCTACAACAACCTGACTCCCGACGCGATGGTGGTGCGGGAAGATGGCCAGATTCTGATCGAGGGTGGTGAGACGTACGTAGACCGCTTCCGGCCATCCAACACCTCGTCGATTCACCGAGGGTCGTTCGTTATCACGGGGGGCCTGTTTTGCTGCCGCGGTACCAGCTCGGCCCCGCGCAACACCGATTACGCCCGCTTCTCGATCCCGCTGCTTACCCAGTCGTTTCGCATGACGGGCGGCACCATCCAAGTGGAAAACCCGGTTAATGCGGCGGGGATGTTCCACATCGGCGTTAACCCCAACAACGTTATCGTAACCGGGGGTACCGTCAATGTAGTGCTCCCAGCCTCGAATACCAACGCGGCGATTCTGACGACTTCCCCGCTGTGGAACCTCAATATCACGAAGGCTGGTACGGCGGGCACCAGCAAGGCGCTGCTGACGGGCATTGCGGTTTCTACCGACTTTGCCGCCGGCTCTTACACCAGCACGGCCCAGCCTCTGACGGTACTCAACAACTTCACCATCGACGCCTTCACGAACCTGTCGCTGGCCACCACGGCCGCCACTACGGCGGCTACTTTCGATGCCAATTCGCAGGCTTTGACTATTCAGGGCACGCTCACCATTGGGTCGGGCAGCGCCTACTTGCCCAGCTCCAATACAACCACCTTCAGCGGCGGCCAGAACCAGCAGTTGGTAAACAACGGCATCATCGGTGGTACGACGGGCACCAACACCTTCAACAACTGGGTGGTGGATAAGGCAGCGGGTACGCTGGTGCTGGGGGGCTCAGCTACCGACTACACCGTAGCCGGCACCCTGAGCCTGCTCAACGGCGTACTCAACGACAACAACACCACCATTAACCTGCTGGGCAACATGGTCAATTCGGCCTCGCACACCAGCGGCGGCGGCACGGGCAGCATTACGCTAGTTGGCAGCGCCAACCAAGTAATCAGCGGCAACGACTTCGGCGTATTCGGCAACCTCAACATCAACAGCAAGGTGGCGGCCGGTGGCGTAGCTGCCACGTTTACGGCCAACATGAGCGTGGCCCGCACCCTCACGTTTCAGTCTAACAATATTCTGGCCATCGGCACCAACCGCCTGTGGCTGACCAACGTAGACGCCTCGAACGCGGTTGTCAGCGTCAACGGCTTCTCTAATAGTAGCTTTATCCAGACGGCTGGCAACCAAAGCGATTTGGGCCTGCAAAAGACTTACGGCAGCAACGACAGCTTTACCTTCCCGGTGGGCACGGGCACCAAGTATGCCCCGGCGACCATCTCGCTTTCCAAGGTTACGGCCGACGGCCGCTTCGGCCAAGTGAGCGTGAGCCCCGTGAGCACCCGCAATCCCTTCGTCACGAACGGCACGGCCGGCTCGCTGGCTTACTATTGGAAAGTGCGGAGCGCCAACTTTGGCACCATCCAGACCGGTACCGTCAGCCTGCGCTTTACTATGACCAACGCGGATGCCTCCGGTGCGCTGGCCAGCTACGTGCCCGGCCGCTACCTGCCCGTAGCCTGGACGCCGCAGTACACCAACACGGGCTTGCTCACCCGGGGCAATCCAACCTCCATCATCAACTTCAACAGCCTCAGCCAGTTTGAGGGTGAGTACACGGCGGGCCTGCCCGCCGCCTTCGGCACCGTAACGGCCTACTACAGCCGCGTCAACGGCCCCTGGGCCGACAAGAACACCTGGAGCACGGTAGACTTTGGTGGCACGGCCGCCAGCGGCATACCCGGGGCCAACAACCCCGTCTTTATCGGCTCCGTGAGCAAGAACGCCTACCACACTGTAACGGTAGCCGCCGACGCCGCCAATGCTGGCTCGCTGGTGATTGACCGCGGCTCGGTAATGGATGTGGGCGTCACGAAAAGCCATAACTTCGGGGCGCTGCCCGACGCCAAGATTGGTGGCTCGGGCCGCCTGCGCATAAGCGCCAACGGTGCCACGGCCATTTTCCCCGGCGGCGACTTCGGCTCTTTCTTGCAGGAGAATGGCGGCACGGTGGAGTACTACACCACGGGCACCACCAACTTCACGATACCGACCACCTCGACTACCACCGTTCCGAACTCTTCGGGTGGCACCACGACGATTACCCTGGGCCTGAATTCGTATAAAAACCTGTGGGTAGACGCGGGCAGCAGCCGCACCGTGACGATGCCCAACCTCGCCCTGCGGGTGTTCTCGCAGTTTAAGACTGGTACCTCGGGCGGCAGCGGCATCGTATTGCTCAGCAACAACCTGCGGGCCGACTCGCTCATCGCCGTGCAAACCGGCGTGCTGCGCTATCCCAACGGCACGGCTCGCACCCTCACGGCCGATACTGATGTGCGCATCGACGCTGGGGCTACCTTCGACGTCAGCAGCGCCGGTACGGCCGTAGCTAATGCGCTGACCATCGGCGGCTCACTTACCAACAACGGTACGCTGGACTTCAATCTCGGCAGCGGTCGCATCGCCAACCTGACCTTCCTGGGCAGCCAGGCGGCCAACTTTACCGGTCCCAACGCCACCCTCACCGACCTCTACACCCTCACCCTGAACAAGGGCGTGGGCCAGGCTGCCACGCTGAATATGGATGTGGCGGGCACCCTCACCACACCGACCAGCGGCTGGCTGACCCTCACCAACGGTACGCTGCGCTACGCCAAGACGGCCGGCACCCAGCTGCTGACCATCCACGATGCCAACAGCCCGTACTCGATTCCCGACAACGCGGCCCTGACTATCGACGCCCCCGGGGCAACCGTGACGGTGGCCACCAACGCCACGGCCCCGGCCGCCAACACCAGCTCGGCCGCTGACCTCAAGCTGGCGGGCAAGCTGCAAGTGCTGGGCGGCACGTTCAACGTGGGCACCACCGGCGTAATCGGCAACGACCTGGAGTACGCCAGCGCGGGCCGGCCCACCATCATCGTCGGCTCGGCCGGCAACCTGTACGTGAACGGCCAGATTCGGCGCACCACGGCCAATACCAACGGCTCGCTGCGCTTCGACCAGAGCGGCGGTACCGTTGAGATTCGCGGCGCCCGCGCCGAGGTATACCAGAGCAACGAGCGCGGCCTGTTTGAGGTGCAGGGCCCCGGTAGCATCTTCCGCATGAGCGGCGGTACGCTGGCCCTGCGCGGTACCAATACCCGCCCCACCATTACCGCCGACCTGTTCCTGCGCCCCGACTCGACGGTCGTGACCGGCGGCACCGTAATCCTGGGTAACAAAGTGAGCGGTAACATCACGGTGAGCGTGGAATCGCAAGTGCCGCTGTACGACATGCAGGTAGAAAATGGGCTGAACAATACCAGCGCCAACGTCGGCCTGCTCACTGGCCTGAGCCCACTCAACCTGAAGGGCTCGCTGACCATTGGCAACGATAATTCTTACTTCAACGCCAACGGCCTGCCGCTGAACATCGACCAGCACCTCTACAACAACAACTCCTCGACCAATACCGGCCTCTCAGGCATTGGCTCGGGCGGCGGCTTCTGGCCCAGCACGACGACCCAGACGACGACTTTCACCGGCAAAGGCCCGGCCGTACAGCAGATTACCAGCACCACTACCGGCAACCTCACGGTGTTTGGCGGCCTCGTGGTGAACAATACCCAGACCGGCGGCACCTTGCAGCTGGGTCGTAACGTGCGGGTGGCGGGCACGCTCAACATTGCTAAAGGCACCTTGAGCGACGCTGGCCAAACGCTGACTTCGCTGGGCAATATCATCAACTCGGCCACCCACACCAGTGGCTCGGGCGGCAGCATCTCGCTGCTGGGCACGACCAACCAGAGCATCGACGGCAACGGCTTGGGCAAGTTTGGCAACCTGACGCTCAACAACAGCGCCGGAGCCACTACCCTGGCCAACCAGGAAATCACGGGTACTCTGGCCCTGACCAACGGCGTACTCGACATCGGCTCCAACCTGCTAAACATTAGCAATACTTCTACTAATGCCATAACGGGTACTTTCGCTACCAGCAACTTCATTCGCACCAACGGCATCGTGGCCGACCTGGGCGTGCGCAAGAGCTACGCCAGCGGCACGGCCAACTTTACCTTCCCCATCGGGGTTGGGGCGACGGCCAAGTACACGCCCGTTACGATGAACGTGACCGCCAACTCGGCTCCGGGCACCATCACGGTGCAGCCCATCGACCTGGCCCACCCCTCCACTACCGACCCGGCCAACAAGGAGCTGACGCTCTACTGGAAGGTGCGCAGCACGGGTTTCCGTAACCCGACCGTGACGCACATTTTCAAGTACGTAGACAACGACATCAACGGCACGGAGAGCAACTACCGCCTGGGCCGCTTCGTCAGCGGAGCCTGGACGCCGCAGGGTGGTATTACCGTTCCAATCACCGACGCGGCCAGCAATACGCTTACCAACTTGGCCGTAACCTATTTCGACGGTGACTACACCGGGGGTGAAAGCTCAGAATTCGGGGCCGTGCCCACCTTCCACAGTCGCAACTCGACGGCTGGCCGGGCCGCCGGGGCCAGCTGGAACGACCCCGCCGCCTGGACCAACAACGCCGACGGCTCCGACCCCAGCGGTAGCTTCACCGCCTTCCCCACCCTGGCTAACCCGGTGGTTATCCGTAGCGGCCACCTGATCAACGCAGCTACGACCGGCAACGAGGCGGCCAGCCTCCAACTGCTGGGCACGCTGAGCCTGGGTACTTCTACGGCCAACAACTTCAACACCGTGACCGGCACCGGCACCGTCCGCATCGGCTCGGCGCTGTTTCCAGCCGGTAACTACTCGGCCTTTATGGAGCCCACGGGCGGCACCGTCGATTATAACGCCGCTGGGCAGGTGCAGCTTCCCGCCCGCGATACGTACAACAACCTCTCGTTCTCGGGCGGCAATACCAACCTGCTCAGCAACCTCGACCTGACCATCAACGGCACGCTGAACGTCGCCGCGGGTACCACCGTGACTAACCCCACCAACCAGAGCATTACCCTGACCTCGGCCACGAGCGGGGCCACGCTGAACGGTACATTTAACCTGAACGATGGCCCCCTCACCACGGGTGCCTTCCTCACCAACGGCGGCACGCTCACCCTGGGGGCAGGCCAAGTGACCATCGGTACCGACCTCACCAACAGTGGCACGCTCAGCAACGGTCGCGGGGCCGTCACGGTAGGCGGCGCCTTTGCCAATAGCTACACCTACGATGCCAGCGTGGGCACGGGTACCCTGACGGTGGGTACGAACTTCACCAACAATGGCACTTACACGGCCGGCGCGGGTACCCTCAGCATCGGAGGTGATTTTAGCAATGCCAATAGCCAGTCGTTCACAGCCAATACGGGCAGCGTGCTCGTGGCGGGTAGCTTCACCAACGCCGGCAACTACACGGTAGCCGATGGCGTGAATGGCAACCTACTGCGGGTAGTAGGCGACTTCACCAACCTGGCCACTGGGTCGTTCTCGGCCGCTACGAGCAACTTGGTACTGCGTGGCAATTTCATCAACAACGCCGGCCTGGGCTTCGACGCGGCTCAAGGCCTGGTGCAGTTCATCACTGACGACAACCGGCAGCTCACCGGTGTTACAACCTTCTACAACGTGCAGAAAGTAGGGGCCCGCGTACTTACGCTCGGGGCCAGTTCCAGCGTCACGGTAAGCAACCTGCTCACCCTGAGCAATGGCTACATCGTAACGGGTACCAGCAACATACTGAGCCTCACCAATACAGCTACGCAGCCCATTGTTGGAGCTAGCGCCAGCGCCTACGTAGCCGGCCGCCTCGCCATCACCATGCCCACGGCAGCCAGCATCCGGGTATTCCCGGTGGGCCTGGGCGGTCGCTACCGCCCCGTAACGCTCCAGACCGAAGGCTCTTCAAGCGTAGCCCAACCGATCCTGACCGAAATCTTCAACGCGGCCCCCACCGGTCGGTTAGATGGCTTGTCGAATATTTCGGCTAACCGCTACTACCGCATTCAGCGGCTTTCAACAGCTGGCACCCTGGGCGCTATTTCGGTACAGCTGAGCTTCAACACCGACGTGGAAGATGAGAAAGTGACGGTGCCCGGCAACCTGCGCGTGGCCCAGTCGAGCGGTAACGTTGGTCCCTGGACTTCTACCGAAGGCTCGGGGGTATTCTCGCCAGCCTCGCCGCGTGGCTACACCAATTCGGCCTCGTTCTTTACCACGCTCGACAATAATTCGTTCTTCGCCCTGGCTTCGACCAACAAGGCTGAGAACCCGCTCACCGGCGACGCACCGCTGCCGACGCCGCTGCCGGTGCAGCTGCTGAGCTTCACCGCCACCCGCCAGGGCGCGGTAGTCCGCACGGCCTGGGCTACGGCTTCGGAGAAGAACTCTTCTCACTTCGTCGTGCAGCGCTCGACCGATGGTAGCACCTTCAGCGACGTGCAGCGCGTGGCAGCCCAGGGCACCAGCCTGCTGCGCCACGACTACGCCGCCGTGGATGCCCAGCCCCTGCCCGGCACCAGCTACTACCGCCTGCGCCAGGTAGACCTTGATGGCACCGTAGCTTACTCCGCGGTGGTTACCGTACGCTTCGCCACGGAGCTCGCCGCGCCGGCCCTGGCCGTGTACCCCAACCCCACGGCCGGCCAACGCTTCCAGGTATCGGCTACGGGCCTAGCCGCTGGCGGCGGTACGGTACAGCTGCACGATAACGTGGGGCGCCTGGTGCTGACGCAAACGCTGCCCACCGGCACGGCCGAGGCGACCATCCAGCCGGCTCAGCCGCTGGCCCGCGGCCTCTACCTCGTGACTTGGCGCACGGCCGATGGCCAGCAGCTGACCACTAAGCTGGCCGTGGAATAAGCAGCCCCGCTGCCTCCTTGTAAAAAGCCCCGACTGCATCTGGCAGTCGGGGCTTTTTCGTGTATGAGCCATGCCGGAAATAACCTGGAGCCGCAAGCCGGGAACGGAGTATCCCGCGCCCGGCTCTTCCTTTTTTGAAAGAGAGCCGCGTCTCTGCTAAAAGAGCTATCGGCTATTAATTACCAGATTTCCTCTTCAAGCAGCGGGTAGCAATTCAACAAAAACTTCTCTTCCCAAAGAGCAGGGAGTGGGACTAAGCACGCCCCGTACAACCCGAGAAGACCTTAGAAGCAGTTACCCGAGCCGCTCCGCCATAAAAAAGGCCCCGTCGGCTAATCCGACGGGGCCTTTCAGAAGGCAGCTTCAAGCCAGCGTAGTGCCGCTATTTTTTCTCAATGCGTCGCACGGCCGTAGTCGTGCCCTGCTGCACTTCGAGCAGGTAAACGCCGGGGGCGAGGCCAGCCGGCAAAGGCAGCGGCTGGCGGGCGGCCAGCACGGTCGGGGCCAGTACCTGGCGGCCTAGCAGGTCGCGCAACGACACCGTCAGCGGCCCCCCCTGCGGCATTTCTACCCGCACGTAGTCGGTGGCCGGGTTCGGATACACCGCCAGCTCGGGCAGGGCCTGACTGGCCTGGGCAGCCATTACAAAATTGAAATTGGTGGCGCTGGTGGCCGTACCGCCGGGCGTCGTCACCTTGATGGGGCCGCTAACCGCCCCGCTGGCGGTAGGCAGCACGAACGTGAGGCTGGTAGCCGACACCACCGTGAAACTCGGGATGGCCAGCGTACCAATGCTTACCGCCGTAGCTCCCGTCAGGTTGGTGCCCGTTACGGTGACGGTAGCTCCCGTACTACCCGAGGCAGGTGTGAAGCTCGCGATGGTGGGGGCCGGGGCCGGTACGGTTACCGTAAAGGCGGTCGCACTAGTAGCAGTACCACCTTGCGTCGTCACGGCCACTGCGCCCGAAGTAGCACCCGTGGGAACCACAAAGGTGAGCGTAGCTGCATCTACTACCGTGAAACCGGTTATCGCTACGCCATTTAAGGTTACGGCTGTCGCACCGGTAAAATTGCTGCCCGTTACGGTCACCGTAGTGCCTACCGGCCCGCTGGCGGGCGCGAGGCTGGCAATGGCCGGCACCGGAGCTACCGGCGCGAGCGCTACGCCTCGAAAGGCAGTATTGGCACCCGCCGTAACCAGCGCGGTCGGTAGGGTTGCCTGGCTCGGGGCCGCATTATACCCCGCATTATCGCTTAACGCATACAGGTTGAGCCCATTGGCGCTGCTCGCCACCAACGATACGCTGCTGCCGCTGGCACTGCCCTGCAAGCCGCGCACGCCCGAGCCGGTAATGGTGCCGTTGAGCACCCAGGTATTGTTTACCAGGCTCCATTTCTGAATGCCGGCCGCGGCGCGGTCGTCGGCTATGTAGGCTACGTCTACGCCCGGTACGGTAGCGTCCAGGTCGGCTAAGTAGAAGCTATTCGGGCTGCCCCCCGCTGGCGTGAGGCCCGGCAGCGCCGTTACGGTTTGGCCGGCGGCCGTGGGCAGGCCAGTGCCCACCTGGCTCAGGCCCACGAAGGGGCTGGTCGAGGCTGACACGTACAGGTTACCCCCAGCCACGCTGATACCCCGAACCACGGTAGGCGTCGTATTCAGCTGCGTGCTGGCGAAGCTACCCAGCGTCTGGTAGCGCACGCCCGAACTGGCCCCTACGCTGTACAGATTGATTCCGTCGGCCGTGGCGGCCGCCCGGATGCTCACGCCGCTAAACGCGTCGCCGGTACTCGTGCTGGTATCTACGCTACCGTCGGCCCCCACGAGGCCAATCACGCGGGCAACGTCGGTGGCCGCCGAGCTGGCTACCGACGCCGTCCCGGGTGCCGTACTATAGCCGGTAAGTACCAGATAGCGGCCATCGGCCGAACGGGTTAGCGCCAGCTCGGTAGTTGCGTTACCGGCGGCCGTTAGAATGCGGTTGTTGCCGCTTACCGAGGTCGGCATGGGCACCGACTGCACCAGCGTCCCGCCGGGCGTGTACTCATCTAGAAATACGGCCGCCGCCGCGCCCGAGAGCGACGCGCTGCCATCGCCCACGCGGGCCACTACGATATTACCCGGCTTAAATGGCGCGGCTACCGCCGAACCCGCCGCAAAGGCCGCAACTAAAAAAGTTAACACTTTTTTAGAATAGAAATTTCTCATGAATGAAGAGGAGTAAATAAGGAAAATAGCTTAACAGAGGCTTAGTTACAAGTTTCCCCACGTAAAGGTACCGTTGGCTCCGGTCAAAAAGCACAAGATTATATCCTCCTGTAATCCAACTTCATGAAAAATTATCGATCCGTCCTACCCTACTAGTGGCCCCACCTACCCGCGCTACCACCCTACCTAACCCAGCCAGCGTCAGCTACAAAATCCACCTAAAAAAGCCCCCGGCTGGCAGGCCGAGGGCTTTTCTTTGCGCGAGAATTTTACCCGTTAAACTACCCTAGGCGCTCAACGGCGGCCCGCAGGCGCTGGGCCACCTCGCCCGTGCCCAGAATGGCCAGGGTCTCGAATAAGTCGGGGCCAGCGGCGGCGCCCGTAGTGGCCACCCGCAGGGCTTGCAGCACCTGGCCGGGCTTGAGGCCCTGGGCTTCCATCGTCTGGTTGAACAGCGCCTTCAGCACCTCGGCGTTGGCGCTGGGCTCCGAATTGTCGGGCAGAGCCTCGGCGTAGGCGGCCAGGGCAGCGCTCACTTGCGCGTTCCACTTCTTGCTGATCACCGCCTGGTCGTACTCGGCCGGGGCCTCGAAGAAGTAGCGGGCTTCCTGCCAGAACTCCTGCGGGAAGCTCACGCGCTCCTTCATCACGCCCACTATCTGCTCGGCCTTGGCCGGGTCGCAGGCCACGCCGTGCTCGGCGGCGGCGGTGAGCAGGTAAGGTGCCAGCTCGGCGTTGGACTTGGCCCGCAGGTAGTGCTCGTTGAACCACTTGACCTTGTTCTGGTCGAACTTGGCGGGCGACTTGCTCACGCGCTCCATCGAGAACGCCTGGATGAGCTCGTCCATCGAGAAAATCTCTTGGCTCGTGCCGGGGTTCCAGCCCAGGAAGGCGAGGAAGTTGATCAGCGCCTCGGGTAGGTAGCCGTCTTCGCGGTAGCCGCGGCTTACGGTCGGCTCGCCGGTTTCGGCGTCGGTACCGCACCACTCCAGGGCAAATACCGGGAAGCCCAGCCGGTCGCCGTCGCGCTTGCTGAGCTTACCGGTGCCGTCGGGCTTGAGCAGCAGCGGCAGGTGGGCAAACTGCGGCATGGTCTTCTCCCAGCCCAGGTACTTGTACAGCAGCACATGCAGCGGCGCCGAGGGCAACCACTACTCGCCCCGGATCACGTGGGAGATTTCCATCAGGTGGTCGTCCACAATATTGGCCAGGTGATAGGTCGGCATACCGTCCGACTTCATCAGCACCTTGTCGTCCACGGCCGAGGAGTGCACCACTACCCAGCCGCGAATCATATCCTGAAAGCGAATTTCTTCCTTGCGCGGCACCTTGAGGCGAATGACGTAGGGCGCGCCGCTGTCGAGCAGGGCCTTTACCTCGTCTTCGGGCAGGGTGAGCGAGTTGCGCATCTGGGCGCGGGTGATGCTGTTATACTGCGGGTTGGGCACCTTAGCGGCTTGCAGGCGCTCGCGCATGGCGTCGAGCTCCTCGGGCGTGTCGAAGGCGTAGTAGGCGTAGCCGTCGCGGATGAGCTGGTCGGCGTACTGGCGGTACATGGGCTTGCGCTCGCTCTGGCGGTAAGGCGCGTGGGGGCCACCCACCCAGGGGCTTTCGTCGAGCTTGATGCCTACCCAGTCGAGGCTCTGGCGAATGTAGTCTTCGGCGCCGGGCACAAACCGGTTCTGGTCGGTATCCTCGATGCGCAGTATCATGGTACCGCCCAGCTTGCGGGCCAGCAGGTAATTGTAGAGCGCCGTGCGCACGCCGCCAATGTGCAGCGGCCCAGTGGGCGAAGGTGCAAAGCGCACCCGAACAGGTCGATTACTCATAATAGTACAAAGGTACGGCGCGGGCCGGCCGGACATTGTAGCCCCGCACCCAAGTTATCTGCCGGCACCCGCCGGGCGGCTAGCCCGCCTTAGTCGCGCCCGCGCCGCCACAGCCACAGCACCAGCCCCACCAGCGTGATACCGCCCCGAATGCCCCAGGCCACCGTGGGCCCCCACTGGTCAATCCAGGTTAAGAAAAAATAGTGGACGTTGGGGTTGATAAACGGCAACGCCAGCGACACCAGGCCCACGAGCAACATGGCAAGTCCAAGCTCTTTCATAACAAAAGGGGGAAGCGCCTGGTGGCACTTCCCCGCTACGATGCCGCTGGCGGCCTTTTTGCACAGGCCCGCGCCTACGCGCCCACCGCGATGCAGGAAATTTCGACTTCCACGTCGCGCGGCAGGCGGCTTACCTCCACCGTCTCCCGGGCGGGCGCAGTCGCTTCGTCGAAATAAGAGCCGTATACCTGGTTGATAGTGGCGAAATTACCCAGGTTCTTCACGAAGATAGAGCACTTCACCACGTCGGTGAGGGCCAGCCCGGCGGCCTTCAGCACGGCCGTGAGGTTTTGCAGCACCTGGTGCGTTTGGGCGGCTACGTCGCCTTCGCCCACGAGCTGGCCAGCCGCGCTCAGCGGGATCTGGCCCGATACGTACACGGTGCTACCGGCCTTGATAGCCTGCGAATAAGGACCAATGGGCGCGGGTGCCTGGTCGGTAAGGATGACCTGGTGGGGCATAGTTTAGGGTTTGAGGGTCGGAGGGTATGAGTTTGGGAGGGTAAGCTTCCGAGCACAAATAACAGCAGGAGCCGCCTCCAATACTGAAAGCGGCTCCTGATTTGAGTAAGCGGTTAAAGAAAAACTCCTCAACCCCTACCCTCCTACCCTCAAAAACTACTCCACCGTCACCGACTTGGCGAGGTTGCGGGGCTGGTCCACGTTGCAGCCGCGCATCACGGCGATGTGGTAGCTCAGCAGTTGCAGCGGAATTACCGACACGAGCGGCACGAGCACTTCCGAAGTCGGCGGCACCTCGATCACAAACTCGGCCATGGCCGGGATGGTCGTGTCACCCTCGGTTACGACGGCGATGATGCGGCCCTTGCGAGCTTTTACCTCCTGGATGTTGCTTACTACCTTCTCGTACGAGCTGTCTTTAGTAGCAATAACCACCACCGGCATGTTTTCGTCGATGAGGGCGATGGGGCCGTGCTTCATCTCGGCGGCCGGGTAACCCTCGGCGTGGATGTAGCTGATTTCCTTCAGCTTCAGCGCACCTTCCAGGGCCACCGGGAAGTTGTAGCCCCGGCCCAGGTACAGGAAGTTGGGCACGTCCTTGAAGGTTTCGGCGATGGCTTGAATCTCGGCGTCGAGCTTCAGAGCTTTCTCCACCTTGGTCGGAATGTTGTGCAGCTCGATTACCAATTCGCGCAGCTTCACGTCGGAGATGGTACCGCGGCGCTGGCCGATGCACATGGCCAGCAGCGTGAGCACCGTTACCTGGGCGGTGAAGGCTTTGGTCGAAGCCACACCGATTTCGGGGCCGGCGTGGGTGTAGGCGCCGGCGTCGGTGGCGCGGGCAATGCTGCTGCCCACCACGTTGCAGATACCGAAGATGGTCGCGCCCTTGCTCTTGGCCAGCTCCAGGGCGGCCAGCGTGTCGGCCGTTTCCCCGCTTTGCGAGATGGCAATTACGATGTCACGCTCCGAGATAACGGGGTTGCGGTAGCGGAATTCCGAAGCGTACTCCACTTCCACCGGGATGCGGGCCAAATCCTCGATGAGGTACTCGGCCACCAGGCCGGCGTGCCACGACGTGCCGCAGGCCACGATGATTATGCGCTGGGCATTTACAAACTTCTGCTCGTAGGCGCGGAAGCCCGCCATGTTGAGGTGGCTGCCGCCCATTTCCAGGCGCCCGCGCATGGAGTCGAGGATGGAGCGCGGCTGCTCGAAAATCTCCTTCAGCATGAAGTGCTCGTAGCCGCCTTTTTCGATGCTGTCGAGCTCCAGCTCCAGGCGCTGGATGTAGGGCGTCTGCACCACGTCTTCGCGCGAGCGGATGGCCAGCTGGCCGTCCTTGATAACTGCCAGCTCGTAGTCGTTCACGTACACTACCTCGTTGGTGTACTCGATGATGGGCGTCGCGTCCGAAGCCACGAAGAACTCGCCTTCACCGATGCCGATCACCAGCGGCGAGCCCTTGCGGGCCGCGATGAGCTGGTCGGGGGCATCCTTGCTCAGCACCACGATGGCGTAGGCCCCCACTACTTCGTGCAGGGCCAGGCGCACGGCCTCTTCCAGCGAGCAGGCGTTGTTGGTTTGAATGTCCTCGATGAGGTTAACAAACACCTCCGTATCGGTATCGGAGTGGAATTTGTGGCCCTGCTTTTCGAGGTGGGTCTTCAGGGCCGCGTAGTTTTCGATAATGCCATTGTGAATGATGGCAATGCGCTCCGAAGTCGAGTAGTGCGGGTGGGCGTTTACGTCGTTGGGCTCGCCGTGGGTAGCCCAGCGGGTGTGGCCCATGCCCACGGTAGCGTGGGTGTTTTTGCCAGCCAAGAAGCCTTCGAGGTCGGCGACCTTGCCCTTCTTTTTATAGACGCTCAGCGTACCGTTGAGCAGCGCCACGCCAGCCGAGTCGTAACCCCGGTATTCGAGGCGGCGCAATCCTTTGAGGATGATGGGGCAGGCCTCACGATGGCCCAGGTAAGCAACAATACCGCACATATGCAGGAGGGAAGTAAAGTAGACGAATAGGAGTAAGAGACGCTGCCGATGATTGAGACAGGGCGCAGGACACTAGCAATTTTTCAGCCAAACAGCAAATTAGTGCCGGGCCGCAAAAAATACCGGCCGCTGGTTTCGCCCCAAAGCGAGGCCAGCGGCCGGTACGGGATAATGCAAAGCTACGGAAATCGTCCCGCATCGGCGGGGAGGCGTCGGCGGGCTAGTTGGCCAGCTCGTTGTAGAGCGCCTGGTACGAGGAGAGCAGGTTCTCGTCGGCCGCTACCTGGCTGAGGCGCTTGTGCGCGGCGTACTCTTTAAACAAGCCATTTAGGTTGTCCGAGAAGTCTTCGTCGGAGCGCACCACGGTGTCGGCGTACTCCATGCCCAGCTTCACGAAGCCCGAGAAATCGGCCGACTTAAGGGAGGTCAGCATCTGGTCGTCAATGTCGAGCATCTTGGCTTTATCCACCAGGTTGCCCTCAAATTTGTCCTGAAACTCGTTGTTGTAAACCGTGAACACCGACTTGGCATCCTTGAACACCGGATCCTTCTTGTAGGTCGTTTTCAGGTACAGCGGAATGAGCGAAGTCATCCAGTCGTTGCAGTGCACGATATCAGGCGACCACCCGAGCTTTTTCACCGTTTCGAGCACACCTTTGCAGAAAAAGATGGCCCGCTCGTCGTTGTCGGCAAAAAACTTGTCGTTTTTATCGACCAGGGCCGACTTGCGGTGGAAGTAGTCCTCGTTGTCGATAAAATAAACCTGTAGCTTCGCGGTCGGAATCGAAGCAACTTTAATCACCAGCGGCTTTTCGTCGTCGCCCACCGCGATGTTGATGCCCGAGAGGCGCACTACTTCGTGCAGCCGGTTCTTACGCTCATTGATAATGCCGAAGCGCGGCACGAAAATCCGAATTTCGGCACCGGCCTCCTGCATACCGGCCGGCAAGCGGCGCAGCAGCTCCGCTACCTTCGTAGTCTGGAGGAAGGGGTCAATTTCGGTGGCCGCGTACAGGATGCGCAACTTCGACATAGCTAGTGAACTAAAGGATTTGAGAACAGGCCATAGATTGGCTCCACAAAATTACGCATTTTTTCGCAAATTTTCAATAAAATTTGCCCAACCCTATCGTTCTATTGCTTAGCTTGATGCACGTTTTTACTACTGTGGCCCAGCTCCGTGCCTTCGCCGAAGGCAGCCGGCAGGCGGGCCGCCGCTTGGGCCTGGTGCCGACCATGGGCGCGCTGCACGCCGGCCACTTGCAGCTGGTAGCCGCCGCCGCCACCACCTGCGACGATGTCGTGGCCAGCATCTTTGTCAACCCCACCCAGTTCAATAATGCCGACGACCTGCGCCTCTACCCACGCCTGCCCGAGCAAGACACGGCCCTGCTGGCTGGGGCAGGCTGCACGGCGCTCTTCATGCCCAACGTGGAGGAGGTGTACCCCCAGCCCGCCGTGCTGCGCTTCGACTTCGGACCGCTGGAGCGGGTAATGGAGGGTGCGCACCGCCCCGGCCACTTCAACGGCGTGGCGACGGTGGTGAGCAAGCTCTTTCACATGGCCCGGCCGCACGCGGCGTATTTCGGCCAGAAGGACTTTCAACAGGTGGCCATCGTACGGCAGCTGATCGCCGACTTGTCGTTCGACCTGGAGCTGGTGGTGGCACCGACCATTCGCGAGGCCGACGGGCTGGCCATGTCGTCGCGCAACCGCCGCCTGAGCCCCGAAGCCCGGGCCGTGGCCCCGCTGCTTTACCAAGTATTGACGCAGGCGGCCCACCAAGTGCAGCAGGGCGTCGCCCCCGCGCAGGTGCAAGCCCAGGCGCTGGCCGCATTGGCCGGGGAGTCGCAGTTTACACCCGAGTATTTCGAGGTGGCCGACGCGCAGACCTTGCAGCCGCTGGCGGGCTATGAGGCCGGCCGGGCCGTCGTACTGTGCGTGGCCGCGCACCTGGGCGGGGTGCGGCTGATTGACAACGTATTAGTAAAATAATATTTTTTTTGCTTAGGCTTATGAATAATTCGTGAGGATACGTACTAGTTTTGCTGGGCAATATGACATTGCAAAGCACTTAATTCTCACCTATTTTATGCAATTACTTTCTAGTTTTTTTTCTGGGCGGGCGGCTGCCCTGGTTAGCCTAATGCTACTGGGGGCCTGCGCCAAAAAGAAAGACGATGCTACGCCGGCAGCCACCACTACCACGGGCGTTACCTGGACGGCCGACAACACGAACTACACCTCAACCTTCGCCAACGCCACCGTGCAAGGTACCGACTTGTATGTAACGGGGGTTAGTGGTACCACCAATGGCATCGCCAACAACACCATCAGCTTACTAGTACCGGCTGCTGCGGGCACCTACAGCATTGCCGCCGCCACTGGCAATGCCAATTACTTGATGTCCTATAACATTACTGCTTCCAGCACTAACTCCACGGCTTACGTCGCCTCCAACCTGCGGGGCAATGGGTCGGGCACCGTTACCATCACCACTTTCTCCGCTACCGATGTGGCGGGTACATTTTCCTTCACCGGGGACAATGCCTCGGGTGGTACGGATAAGAAGGTAGTGACCAACGGCAAATTTGCTATAAAGCGCTGAGCATTCCCGCCTCATAAAAAAGCTCTCCGGCCGTTTGGTCGGAGAGCTTTTTTCATTTTCAGTCAGCCCCTACCCTTACGTAGGTGCGCGAAGCGGTGGGCTAGCCCCGCGCTTGGCTGTAATCAATCTCCGTGTTATCGCCGAGGTTGAGACTGTGGTTTAAGCCGCGGAAGGAAGCGTCGGAACCCACAATGCAGTCGCTCATCACGGCCGAGCTGAGCTCGGAGTACGAACCGATGATGCTGTCGCTGACGATGGTGTGGCGAATGATGGTACGGTCGCCCACGGCCACGTTGGGGCCGATGATGGCGTGCTCGATGCGGCAATCGGCCCCGATGCTGACGGGCGGAATGATAACCGTATTCGGAAACTCGGGATACTCGCGCACCTGCCGGAACTCGGGCCGATCGAGCAGGCGGGCGTTGGCTTCGAGCAGGGTTTCCTTGCGGCCGCAGTCAAACCAGTTATCGACGGCGGCGGTCTGCATAGGCTCGCCTTCCTCAATGAGGTGCATGAGCGCGTCGGTGAGCTGATACTCGGCGTGGGTGCGGCGGCCGGTACTGATGAGCCACTCCAGGGCCTGGGCCAGCTTCTCGGCGTTGGCGAGCTTGTAGAGGCCCACCATCGCGAAGTTGGACTTGGGAATGCGCGGCTTCTCGACCACGCGGCTCACCTGGCCGGCGGCGTTGGTTTCGACCAGGCCGAAGAGGCTGGGCGTTTTCACTTCCTTCACGGCCAGCACCGAGCCGGGCTGGCGCAGCAGGGCGGGCAGGTCCACGTCCACGATGGTATCGCCGAGCAGGATAAGCACGCCGTCGGGGTCGTGGCGGAAGGTTTCGCGGGCCAGCCACAGGGCGTGGCCCAGGCCCTCGCGCGGCTCCTGCACCACGAAGGTGACGTTGAGCTCGGGATAGTGGCGGCGCACGTAGTCCTCGATCTTATCGCCGAGGTAGCCAATGACGAACACAAACTCCGTGAGCCCGGCCCCGCGCAGGCGGTCGACGATGTGGCCCAGGATGGTGTTGCCAGCCACCGGTACCAGGCTCTTGGGCTGGGTGTGGGTGTGGGGCCGAAGGCGCGAGCCAATGCCGGCAACGGGGATGATAGCTTTCATGGACGAAGGAGGCAAAGGCGGAAAAACAGAACCGTACAACCGTTGCCGGGCCGCTGCGTACTTTGCGCCGGTCGGGCTCCATAACCACCGCCAACCGGTGGTAGTTACGGCCGTTCGATTCTTTTCTTTCTCACCGCTGGGCCTCAAAGCTAAAAGCCAGCACTTAGAAACCCCTCACCCTATGAAACGCCTTCTTCTCTACTTCGCCGCGATGGTGACGCTGCTCTCGCAGTCGTCGTGCGGCTACAACGGCATGGTTGAGCGCGACCAGGCCGTTAAAGGCCAGTGGGCCAACGTACAGAGCGCCTACCAGCGCCGCGCCGACCTCATCCCCAACCTCGTCAACACGGTGAAGGGCGCCGCCAATTTTGAAAAGTCAACCCTCGAAGGTGTCGTGAACGCCCGGGCCAAGGCCAGCAGCGTGCAGCTGAATGCCGACCAGCTCACCCCCGAAAACATTCAGCGCTTCCAGGAAGCCCAAAGCCAGTTGAGCCAGGGCCTGGGCCGCCTGCTGGCCGTGAGTGAAAACTACCCCGAGCTCAAGGCCAACGCCAACTTCCAGGAGTTGCAAGCCCAGATTGAGGGCACCGAAAATCGCATCAACGTGGAGCGCAATAAGTTCAACAGCACCGTCAACGACTACAACACGTTCACGCGCTCGTTCCCCAACAACCTGTTTGCCGGCATGTTCGGCTTCCCGCCCAAGGGCTACTTCGAGGCCGACGCCTCGGCCAAGGAGGCCCCTAAAGTAGACTTTGGCGACATGGGCGGTGCTTCCTCAGGTGGCAACACCCCAGCCGGCAGCAAATAGCTCATTAATTATGAGTTATAAATTATGAATTATGAATTGGGGCAGTGAGCGCTCGAAGGGTACCCCCTCAGCATTCACTGCCCCAGTTTTTTAATTCATAATTTATAACTCATAATTCATAATTAAAACCATGACCCATCCTCTTACCCCCGCCCAGGAAGAAGCGCTGGTGGCCGCCATCAAGGCAGCCGAGCTGCGCACCTCGGGTGAAATCCGGCTGCACCTGGAAGACAAGTGCCCCACGCCCGAGCCGCTTGACCGGGCCGCGCAGGTGTTTGCCGAGCTTAAAATGCACCGCACCCAGCTGCGCAACGGGGTGCTGTTTTACCTGGCCTGGCAGACGCGGCAATTCGCCGTGGTCGGCGACGCGGGCATCAACGCCTCGGTGCCCGACGACTTCTGGGAAGACGTGAAGGAGACCGTGGTGGGCCACTTCCGGCAGGAGCAGTACGTGCTGGGCCTGGAGCGCGGCATCCGGTTGGTGGGCGAGCAGCTTCGGCAGTTGTACCCCTACAACGCCGCCACCGACGTCAACGAGCTGGACGACGAGATTTCTTACGGCGACGACTCGCCCTCCCCCACCCCGCGGTCATGAGCACGCTGGCTACTTTTCGGCCCTCGCGCCCAGCGGCGAGCCCGCTGGCCTGGGCCTGGCTGTTACTGGTATTGCTGAGCTTGGGCCTGGCGGCCCGGGCGCAGGATATCCCCCCCGTGCCCCGCCCGGCGCGACTCGTCAACGACCTGGCTGGCATCTTGCAGCCCCAGGAAGTAGAAACTCTGGAACAGAAGCTGGTGGCCTACGACGACAGCACATCTTCGCAGATAGCCGTCGTCACCGTGCCCACCCTCGGCGGCAGCGACATCGCCGACTACGCCCAGAAGCTGTACGAAACCTGGGGCATCGGCCGCAAGGGCAAGAACAACGGCGTGCTCGTGCTCGTGGCCTTGCAGGAACGGCAGGCCCGCATCCAGCCCGGCTACGGCCTCGAAGGGGCCATTCCCGACGCGCTGGCCAAGCGCATTATCAGCAACACGATAGTGCCCGCTTTCCAGCAAAAGCAGTACTACGCAGGCATTGACCGGGCCACCGACCAGCTCATCGCCCTGGCCAAGGGTGAGTACAAGGCTGACCCCGACCAGGCCCAGCGGCGGCGCGGCTCCCGCGACCGCTCGGGCTCGGGGCCGGGCTTCTGGATCATCATCGGTATACTCATCCTGGTCTTCCTGCTGCGCTCACGCGGCGGCGGCCGGGGTGGCCGCGGCGGCGGCTTCGTGCCCCCCATCATCTTCGGTGACTTCTCGGGCGGCCGGGGCGTCTTCGGCGGTGGAGGCGGCGGAGGCTTCGGCGGCGGAGGGGGCGGCTTCGGTGGCTTCGGCGGCGGCAGCAGCGGCGGCGGCGGCGCCAGCGGCAGCTGGTAGCGGTGAGATGGTGAAAAAGTGAGATGGTGAGTTTGCTGTTCGGTCAATCAGACCTGTCGAACAGCAAACTCACCATCTCACTTTTTCACTATCTCACCACTTGATAAGCCGGGTGCTCGTAGAAGGGCCGCAGCAGGCGCACTACCTCCAGGGCGTCGGCCAGGGCCTCGTGGGCGACGTGGGGCTCGGCATCGCCGGCGCGGGCCTGGCAAATGAGCATAGACGGCAAGCGCGAGTCTTTGTGCCAGTTGAGGTAGAAGGCGGCCGGGTCGAGCACGGCGGGCTCAGCTTTTACCAAGGTACCCCAGCCGGGCAGTTGGCGCAGGAAGAGCAGGTCGAAGGTGCCCACGTTTTTACCGGCCAGCGTGATGCTCACGCAGTCCTTTTTATCGGGCTTGAAGCCGTGGGCCAGCAGGAACTCACGCAGTTGCGGCAGCACGTCTTCGGGCCGGCAGATGTCGGGCGCGTCGGCCTTGCTTTTATCGGCCAGCTCGACAAGCAGGCGGTAGTTGAGGGCCAGCGCGCCGGGCGTACCAGTCAACTCGCGGTAGCGCAAAGCGCGCCGGAAAGCCGGCAGCTCGGCCAGCGGCGTAGCCGCAGTACGGCGGGTATCCTCCACCACGGCCGCCAGTTCCAGCACCTGATGCCGGAGCGGGTCGGAGCCACTAGTTTCAAGGTCGAGCGAAACGTAACGCATGTGGGCGGTGAAATGGTGAAGTGTGAAATGGTGAGTTTGCACAGTACGTAACTTGCAAGATTTAACTCACCAACTCACCAACTCACCAACTCACCAACTCACCAACTCACCAACTCACCAACTCACCAACTCACCAACTCACCAACTCACCAACTCACCAACTCACCAA
>CAJYVK010000093.1 GCA_913778455.1 uncultured Hymenobacter sp.
AGAATTGCGACCGAATACCCAGCCCGGCTCGCCATACACGACCGCGCCCACGGCGCTGTAGACCAGGTAGCCCAGCAACAGCAAGGGCAGAGCCCGCCACTGCCGCTGCCACCCCAGGCACAGTACCCACAGGCCCAAGAGAATAAACCCTTCGGAACGCACGAAAGGCAGCCAGGAAACCACCGCGGCCGACCAGCCCGGTCGCCCCGACACCAACAGCGCCACGCTCGCAATCAGCACGAAGCCGAACAGGGGCTCCGTCAGGCCCGAAAACTGAATGCGGAAATAGTCTGGCGCGGTGTAGCAGAAGAGGATGGCCAGCGCCGCGTAAGGCACCCTCAGTCGCTCGGCTACCCGGTAGCTTAGCCACGCCGAAGCGGCCACCAAGCCACACTGATACAGCATTGCCCCGCGCAATCCCAATTGGGCTGGCCCCGTCAGCAGCAGGGTAAAAAGCGGTTTAGCCCAGTTATCGAGCAGGTTGAGGGGGTGGTGCGGCGCAAAGCGTGCGAAGAGATAATGCAGGATGCTATCGCCGGTATCGTACGGGTTCTGCGTAATGAAAATAAAACTAACCGACACCAAAGCCCCGACCGCTAGCAGCACCCGCGCCAGATAGGAAGTATCGCCAGGGTCGCGGAAAGCGGTACGCAGAGTATTCATAAGGACTAGTAAAGCCACAAGCCAATGTGGTAGGCAGCGCAGAAAGAAAGTCAAACCTACAATAAGCGGCGCAGATACCCGAAATCGTTATCCGGGGGCTTGTGTCCGGTATGTGAGCGCCCGGCAGGTCTAGTGCTCGGTACGCCGGGGGCAGCCTTACAACTGGGCTTTTGCAATTCCTAGGTTCCTGCCGCTGCGAGGGCAGCCTGCTAAACCGTCCTTTATTTCTGGATACGACCCGTGCGGCCCGTTTCCTTTTTTACTTGAGCCAGCCAGCCCGTCTGCGTACCGGTACAGGATTGACTGGCTGGCTGGAGCTATACGCCCGGCAGCCTTACCTGCCGAAGGTGGTGTGAGGGTTCCAAGCGGCGGCGCGGCAGCCTTAAATTCCGGCTCACGGTTGAAAGTCAGGCTATCACTTGCTATTCTGCTTTAAAACCCGTACCTTTGTGACCGTTTTTCCCCAAGCCCCAACAGCTTGGGGTTTATTGTCAATTGTTTAGCCGGTAATTTTTACCAATCCTCGCATGGACCACCTGAGCTTCAAGACGACCCACGTCAACAAGGCCAACGCCCAGAAAAGCTGGGTTATCATCGACGCCAGCGTGGCCCCGCTGGGCCGCGTGTGCAGCCAAATTGCCAACGTACTGCGTGGCAAGCACAAGCCTTCGTTCACCCCCAACTCCGACTGCGGCGATAACGTGATCGTTATCAACGCCGACAAGCTGCGCGTGACGGGCAAGAAAATGAACGAGAAGGTGTACATCACCCACTCGGGCTACCCCGGCGGCCAGAAGCAGCGCACCCTGCGCGAGCAGATGAACCGCGACTCGCGCAAGGCTATCGAGCACGCCGTAAAAGGCATGCTGCAGGATAACCGCCTCGGTGCCGAGCAGTTCCGCAACCTCTACGTATACGCCGGCAGCGAGCACCCCCACGAGGCGCAGCAGCCCAAAGTATACGAGCTGAAAAACCTGTAAATCATTGCTTTTACGGCCGATTTTGGCCGATTATTTTCCACCATAATGGCAGCTACTAACACCTCTGGTAGAAGAAAAACCTCGGTGGCTCGCGTGTACATGCAAGCCGGGCAAGGGAATATCACTATCAACAACCGGGACATGAAGTCCTACTTCGCCAACGAACTGTTGGAGAACATCGTGAACCAGCCGCTGGCTACCCTCGAACAAGTGGGCCAGTACGACATTCAGGTGAACGTGAAGGGCGGCGGCATCGCCGGCCAGGCCGAGGCTATCCGCCTCGCCATCTCGAAAGCCCTGATTAGCGACAACGCCGAGGTGAAGTCGGCCCTCCGCAAGGAAGGCTTCGTAACCCGCGACCCCCGCATGGTCGAGCGCAAGAAGTTCGGCAAGCGCAAGGCTCGTCGCTCGTTCCAGTTCTCTAAGCGCTAATCGTTTAACCGTAGTAGTATCATGGCTCAGTCCACCACTTACAAAGAGCTGCTTGACGCAGGTGCCCACTTTGGTCACCTCACGCGCAAGTGGGACCCGAAAATGGCGCCGTACATCTTCATGGAGAAGAACGGCATCCATATCATCGACCTCAACAAGACGCTGGCTTCGCTTGATTACGCCGCCAATGCTATTCGCAACATCGCGAAAAGCGGCCGTAAAATCATGTTCGTAGCTACCAAAAAACAGGCGCAGGAGATTGTGCAGACCGAGGCTCAGCGCCTCAAGATGCCCTTCGTAACTGACCGTTGGCTGGGCGGCATGCTGACGAACTTCGCCACCATCCGCAAGTCGCTGAAGAAAATGGCTACCATCGACAAGATGGTAAAAGAGAACACGGCCTACGCCGCGCTCGCCAAGCGCGAGAAGCTGATGCTGACCCGCGAGCGCGAGAAACTCGAGCGCGTAATGGGCGGTATCTCGGACTTGAGCCGCCTGCCCGCTGCCCTGTTCGTAGTAGACGTGAAGCGCGAGCACATCGCCGTGAAAGAGGCGCAGAAACTGGGCATCCCAGTTTTCGCCATCGTAGATACCAACTCGAACCCCGAGCTGGTGCAGTTCCCGATTCCGGCCAACGACGACGCCTCGAAGTCGATCCAACTCATCATCAACGTTATTGGCAAAGCTATCGAGGATGGCCTGTCGGAGCGTAAGGTTGACAAGGAAGATGCCGACCGCAAGGAAGCCGATGAGGCTGCCATCGCGGAGAAAACCGAAGCTGACAACGAAGCCTAAGCCGCTTTTCTAAGCTTGACGAAAAAGGGAACGGTCGAGGCAAGTGCTTGGCGGTTCCCTTTTTCTTTGTACTGCGGACTTCGCGAGTCCGTGCGTAAGTAGTCAACAATCAATTTACCCCACCATTTGCGGACTCGCAGAGTCCGCGGTACACCGTCACAACTATGGCCGCTATCACCGCCGCAGACGTAAACAAGCTCCGCACCATGACCGGCGCGGGCATGATGGATTGCAAAAAAGCTCTGACTGAAGCCAACGGCGACTTCGAAGCCGCCCGCGACATTCTGCGCAAGCAGGGCCAGAAAATTGCCGACAAGCGTGCTGACAACGCTACCTCGGAAGGCCTCGTGCTGGTGAACGTAAGCGAAGACGGCACGACCGGTAAACTGGTAGCCCTGGCTTGCGAAACCGAGTCGGTAGCTAAAGTAGCCGATTTCCGCACCCTGGTGCAGCAAATCCTGGACACGGCGGTGAAAACCAACGTGGGCACCAAGGAAGACCTGCTGGCTGCCAAGGAGGCCGATGGCCGCACCGTACAAGAGCACATCACCGAGCTGACCGGCAAAATCGGCGAGAAGCTCGACCTCACCTACACTACCCTCACCGCGGAGAAAGTAGCCTCGTACATCCACTCGGATAACAAGAAGGGCGTACTCGTAGGTCTGAAGAACGTAGGCAGCGCCGACATCGCCGCTGTAGGCCGCGACGTGGCTATGCAAATCGTTGCCATGAAGCCCGTTGCCGTTGACAAAGAAGGCGTGGATTCGGCTACGGTAGAGCGCGAAATCGAAATCGGTAAAGAGCAGGCGCGTGCCGAAGGCAAGCCCGAGGCTATGCTGGAGAAAATCGCCCAAGGCAAACTCAACAAATTCTACAAGGAGAACACCCTCCTGAACCAGGAATTTGTAAAAGACAACTCGCTGACCATCGCCCAGCTGCTCGACAAACAGTCGAAAGGCATGACGGTATCGGACTTCAAGCGCGTAGCCATCGGCGCGTAGCTTGCAGCC
>CAJYVK010000094.1 GCA_913778455.1 uncultured Hymenobacter sp.
CGGGGCTTAATGGTAATCCCCACCTCGACTACATTGAGCTGCCGCTCAACGTAGTATACACGACGGGCGGCGACCACGGGTTCCAGGTTTTTGCCGGTCCCTACCTGGCCGTAGGCGTGGGTGGTGGCGGCTCTTACAAAGCCACGCTTGAAAGCAACGACCCTCGATACAGGCCCTACAACGGCGAATATCCCGGCTCGCTCAACGTAGAGTACGGTGATCGCCAAAACGACAACAGCTCGGCGGGCTCGGGCGGGGGCCTGGGAGCGCCCACGTTTACGCTCACCGCTCGTCGCTTCGACGCGGGCCTCAACGCTGGGGTAGGCTACCGCGTCGGCCCCGTGCAGGCTCAACTGGGCTACGGCCTGGGTCTGGTCAATTTCGTGCCGAAAGACTCCGATGGCAACGATACCGGCAGCAAAGCCTACCACCGGGGCTTCCAACTGGCGGCCACGTATTTCTTCTCGGCTAAGTAAACCCGCGAAACTGCTATGTAGCAAACCGCGCCAGCTAGGCTGGCGCGGTTTTTTTATGCCTGTTAGCTCGGAGCATGAGTTGAAATTTCCGCTTGATAATCAGTTCGATAAAGGTAAAATGTATTTTTTCCACACACTATGACGTAAACATACGTCATAGTGTGCCGTATATTTGCGTCATAGATTCTCAACCCAGGTATGACCGTCGCCAAAACCACCGCTTTCACCGCCGAGCAACAGCAGCTGGCGCGCGTAGCTAAAGCCTTGGCTCACCCGGCGCGGGTGGCCATCGTGCAGTTGCTAGCCAGTAAGACCACCTGCATTTCGGGCGATATCGCCGCCGAGCTGCCCCTGGCCCGCACCACCGTATCGCAGCATTTGCAAGAATTAAAGGCGCTGGACCTCATCCGCGGCGAAATCGACGGGCTCACGGTGTGCTACTGCCTCAACACCGAGCTTTTGCGCCAGGTACAGCAGCAGTTCAGCCGCTTTTTTGAGGCCGCCGTGGCCTGCCCCGCCGGCGGGCCGGGCGACTCCTGCGGCTGCTAACATTTCACCTTATTCTACCCCCGCCATGCGTATTTCCGACCTGAAGCAGACTCTAGCCGGGCTCGCCACCGTTAGCTTTCGCCTGCCCGATGGCACCTTGCTACCCAATCATTTTCACGTAACGGAAGTGGGCCGGGTGAGCCGTCATTTTATCGACTGTGGCGGCGTAGAGCGCCACGAAGTGGTAGCCAACCTTCAACTTTGGGCCGCCGGCGACTACGACCACCGACTAGCCCCGCAAAAGTTCTTGCACATTCTCCAGCTCTCCGAGCGCATTCTGGGTAGTGAAGAGTTGAAGGTTGAGGTTGAATACCAGCAGGCTACCATTGGCAAGTTTGGGTTGGCCTTCGATGGTACTGACTTTCTCCTCACTCCCAAGCAAACGGCTTGCTTAGCCCCGGAGGCCTGCGGCGTGCCCGCGTTCAGCCTAGCGCTGCCCCAGCTACCCACTACAAACTGCACGCCGGGCGGCGGGTGCTGCTGAGGTTGCACCGAACGTCTGTAAGCCAGTCTCTTTTCATCATGAGCAATGTACTTCCACCGGCGTCGCCGGCGGGCTTGGCGCAGCGCAAGCTCTCGGGTCTTGACCGGGGCCTCACGCTCTGGATTTTTCTGGCGATGGTCTTGGGCGTAGCATTGGGTTACCTCCTGCCCGGTATGGGGCCAGCCGTCAGCCGCTTGTCGGTAGGTACGGTAAACATTCCGCTGGCGGCGGGCTTCATGCTCATGATGTACCCGCCGCTGGCCAAAGTAAAGTACGAGCAGCTACCCGCCGTTTTTCGCAACGTGCGCATTATCAGCTTATCGCTGATACTGAACTGGCTAGTCGGCCCTTTGCTGATGTTTGGGCTGGCGGCTTGGCTGCTACCTGATAAGCCTGCTTATATGGCCGGGCTCATTCTTATTGGCCTTGCCCGCTGCATTGCCATGGTGCTGGTTTGGAACGACCTAGCCGATGGCAGCCGCGAATACGCCGCCGGTCTGGTAGCCCTCAACTCGATATTTCAAGTATTGTTCTATAGCTTGCTGGCCTGGCTATTCATTAGCGTATTACCGTCCTCCATCGGGCTGCAAGGCTATGCCATCCGCCTGGGCGTGGGCGATATTGCCCCTAGCGTACTGCTGTACTTGGGAGTGCCCTTCGCGGCGGGGTTGCTATCGCGGCTGGGGCTGCGGCGGCTTCTGGGTGATACGTGGTACGAGCAAGTATTTATACCGGCCATCAGCCCAGTCACGTTGGTGGCCCTACTGCTCACTATCGTCTTGATGTTTAGCCTCAAAGGCGAGCTAATCCTGCGCCTGCCACTTGATGTGCTGCGTATTGCGCTGCCGCTGGCCTTGTACTTCGTCATCATGTTCGGGCTCAGCTTCGCCGCCGGCAAATACCTCGGGGCCAGCTACGCCGAAAACGTATCGGTGGCGTTTACGGCTACCGGCAACAACTTCGAGCTGGCCATTGCGGTGGCCATCGGCGTGTTTGGGCTCAACTCGGGGCAGGCGCTGGCGGGCGTTATCGGGCCGCTGATTGAGGTGCCAGCCCTCATTGCGCTCGTTAATGTGGCCTTCTGGCTGCGCCGCCGCTGGTATACCTAGAGCGGTTTTCAACTTCCTAAACGGAATTAAAAATTATAAATTCAATGGATTATACATTTTTAATTTCTTATTTTTAATTCAACCCAAATTTGTACCCTACTCCGGGTCGTCTTGCCATCATTCGCGGCGGCAAAATCCGCACTTCTTTCCCGTATGGACACGCTCCCCACTATCCTCGTGCTGTGCACCGGCAACTCGTGCCGCAGCCAGTTGCTGCACGGCTACTTGCAGCAGCTACTCGCCGGGCGGGCCAACGTATACTCGGCCGGCGTTGAAACCCACGGCCTCAATCCGCGGGCGGTGCAAGTAATGGCCGAAGACGGCGTGGACATCGCCCACCACACCAGCAACCACGTTGACGAGTACGCTACGGTACCATTCGATTACGTGCTCACCGTGTGCGACCACGCCCACGAGGTATGCCCGGTTTTTCCGGCCGCGACCCAGAAACTGCACCATAATTTTCCCGACCCCGCCAAGGCTACCGGCACTGAGGCTGAGATAATGCAGCAGTTTAGGGCGGTGCGCGACCGAGTAAGGGCGTACGCCCGGCAGTTCGCCAGCCAGCACTTTCCCGGTTAACTACGGCTGCGCCGCACCGGGAAGAACAGCAGCTGCACAATCAGCAGGGCAGTGCTGGTAAACAGGATGCTCACGCCCACCCGCTCCAGCGTAATGAGCGGGTGCTGAAATGAGCCCAACTCCAGGAAAAAATACACCAAGTGGTGCAGGCCCACGAGCATTAGCAGATACACCGTAAACCACTGCCAGCCCATCTGGTGCACGTTTACCGAGTCTTGGGTATCGTAGCCGTCGCGGGGGGTGAGCAGGCGCAGCACCCAGGGGCGCAGGTAGGCCAGTAGTACGGCGGCGGCGGCGTGCAGCCCGCCCGTATCGTAGCTGATATCCATCGCTAGCCCCATGCCGAAACCTAACAGCAACTGCACCGCAATGGGCGTACGCAGGGGCAGAAACAGCACGAAGCCCAGATATAAGAAGCACCAGCCCAGTCCGAACAGCGAAAGCTGCCCCACAATAAGCACTTGCAGCCCGGCGTACAGCACGAAGCGCAGCAGGTTGCCCAGGAATGTTCCAAACAAGCTCATCGGCGGGGGCGGGTGAGGTTGACGGGTGGCTTGGCCGGGGTGGGCTCGGGAGCGGTGATGGCCGTTTCGAGAGAGTCGCGCTCGGTGTGGGGGCGGCTGTGCACCACGTACACGTAGGTGAGGCGGCTAAAATCGACGCTCAACCGCAAGTACACGGTCCAGAAGTTCTTGTCCGGTTCTTTCACGAATGACTCCACGGTGCCAATCAGCACCCCTTCAGGAAATACCGAGTTGTAGCCCGAAGTCACCACGGTATCGCCGCGCACCAAACGGTTCTGGCGCGGAATGTAGTCGAGCAGCGCGTGGCTGTAGTCATCGCCGGGCCATTTCACGCTGCCAAAGGTACCGTCACGTTTGATTTTGGCCGCGATGGCCATCTTGGAGTGCAGCAGCGAAAACACCGTGGCGTAGTGGGCACTGGCCGATTTTACCTGGCCCACTACCCCACCGGCGGCCACCACGCCCAAACCGGGCTGCACGCCATCGGCGGTACCCACGTTCAGGGTCAGGTAGTTGTCCACGGCCCGTAGCGAGTTATTGAGAATGCGGGCCGGCACCAGCGGGTACTCCACGTCGCGGGTGGGCAGGCGGGCCCCACCCAGCAGCAGCGTGTCGGGCCGAGCCAGCGGATTGGGCTTTTTAAGTCGAAGGCTCATGCTGCCGCTAGCCGCCCCCGTCGCCGTGGTAGCCAGCGCCGCGCTCGGATCGGGCCGCAGGTGGCGGTAAATAATGTGCCCCAGCGTATCGCGACCCACGGGCAGCGAGTCGGCCTCGCGGCGCGTAAAATCGGGCGGGTACAGTTGCTGGCGCAGCCGGGCATTGTCGGCCAGCAGCTGTCGATTCAACTCGTCGAGCCGAAAGTAGTCGAGCACCTGCGTGCGGCGGGCCAGCACGGCCCCCGCGTACGAGTTGGCCGAGTTGAAGAACGCGGCTCGCTGGTACGAGCTGTTGGTAACAAACAGGAACAAGCTCACCACCTCCAGCAGCACAAAGAGCATGACTCCCTGGAAGCGCAGCAGAAACGCGATGAGATTACGCACGGTGTTGAGTTAGGAGTTATAAGTTAAAAGTTATGAGTTAGAAGCTATGCGTTACCGAGCGTTGCCCAGCCAACTCATAACTTCTAACTCATAACTCATAACTTCTTGACTACGTCAAGAGTACGCCCCGGAAGCCCTGAATGTCCTTGATGGCCTTACCGGTGCCGCGCACGACGGCGCGCAGCGGGTCTTCGGCAATGTGGATGGGCAGCTTGGTCTTGACGGCCAAGCGCTTGTCGAGGCCGCGCAGCAGCGCCCCACCGCCGGTGAGGTGGATGCCATTTTCGTAAATGTCGGCCGAAAGCTCGGGCGGGCTGATTTCCAGCGCTTTGAGCACGGCTTCCTCGATCTTGGCCACCGACTTGTCGAGGGCAATGGCGATTTCCGACGACGTTACCTTAATTACTTTCGGAATGCCCGTCATCAGGTCGCGGCCGCGCACTTCGTAGTCGGCGGGCGGGTTGTCGAGCTCGGTGAGGGCCGCGCCCACCTCGATTTTGATGCGCTCGGCCGAGCGCTCGCCAATGAGCAAGTTGTGCTGCCGGCGCATGTAATCGAGAATGTCTTGGTTGAATACGTCGCCGGCCGTTTTAATCGACTGGTCGCACACAATGCCCGAGAGCGCAATTACCGCAATCTCGGTGGTACCGCCCCCGATATCGATGATCATTGAGCCCACTGGCTGCTCCACGTCGATGCCAATACCAATGGCCGCGGCCATCGGCTCTTGAATCATCCACACTTCCTTGGCTCCGGCGTGCTCGGCCGAGTCGCGCACGGCCCGCTTCTCCACCTCCGTAATGCCCGAGGGAATGCAGATAACCATGCGGTGTGAGGGCTGAAACAGCCGCGTCCGGGTGTCGATGAGCCGAATGAGGCCCTTAATCATTTCTTCGGCGGCGTGGAAATCGGCAATTACGCCGTCCTTCAGCGGCCGAATAGTCTTGATATTGTCGTGCGTCTTCTCGTGCATCTGCTGGGCCTTGGAGCCCACCGCGATCACCTTGTTGGTGGTGCGGTCCTTCGCAATGATGCTCGGCTCATCCACCACAATCTTGTCATTGTGAATGATTAGCGTGTTGGCAGTGCCCAGGTCAATGGCAATGTCGCTGGTCAGGAAATTGAAAAAACCCATTTAGATAGCTTAGCCAGGAATAGGAAGCAGTAGCAAGAAACAAAGGTACGGCGAAGTGAGGCGCACTTGATGCACACCTCACTCCGCCGTCTTGAGCGGCAGCTTATAACGCCCGCCTAGCACGTCTTATTTCATAATAAGTGGCGCACGCTTCACATACCTTTTTAGAATTTATATTTTTATAATTTAAAAATACATTAAATGATTATTCAATATTGTATAATTATTATTTATACACACTTGCCTTATAATTAAACAGGTAATTTATTTTGAAAATCTATTTATATCAGAT
This sequence comes from uncultured Hymenobacter sp., assembly GCA_913778455.1. Lineage (GTDB taxonomy): Bacteria > Bacteroidota > Bacteroidia > Cytophagales > Hymenobacteraceae > Hymenobacter. The sequence goes on from CAJYVK010000094.1 coordinate 6,192, forward strand.
TTTTAAATGTAGATTATGCATTTAACAAACTTTATGGTCCGACTCGAATCGTTTCTACCCCAACTATTGTAGTACCAGTATTAATCGTACCCATTTGCGCAGTTTTTATAGTATGCCCAAAAACTTTGTATGAATTAGATTTTACCATAACTGCATCAGTCCAATTTAAAATAGCTCCACCTAATATATCATTAGCGTCTGTCGTTTCGTAAGTAAAATTAGTGCTGTTTTGTGTAGAAGACGTAGTTCCGAATTCTGCACCAATTTTAACTTCTTTCGCAATCGGAACGCTAGTATCGAGCTTAAAATTAGTCCCATAAGTCGAGCTATGGGCATAAGTAGCCGTCTTCTTAACTTCTGGATCGTATTCCTCGATTTTAAATGCCCAGCGATTACCATATGCTTTCATATCCCATGGCACAATTACGTAAGAAGTCAGGTATTGATTAACCCCTATTACATTACCATCTTCATCAAATTTAAACATATCACTAGGGCTAACCGAAATAACTTTCAACATAGACGAAAATACCCCAGTTGAAGCACCTCCGAAAAATACACTTACGTATAACTCATAGTTCCCTTCATCCCAACCACCAAGAGTAGAAAACACGTTTTTATTGGTAAACTGCACAGAAGTGATAGCTTCCGAATATTTAATATTCATTGGTCCCTCATTCTGTCCAGTAACTGGATAGATTCCATAGTATAGCCAATCTCTTTGTGGGCAAGTATTACAAGTCAAGCTATGGTCATAAGCAGTTCGCACTTCTGAATCGATTACTCGCAAGTCGGTTACCACTCTCGATTGCGGCTGGCCATTTACCTTTGGTGAAATATCAGCTACTTTAGAGGCATCAAATTCATCATTAGAGAAAAAATACTTGTTACCTTTAGACTCAAAAATAAATCCACCTTTTGAAAAATGTTTCTTTGCATCATTTTCATACACTACGCGTTCATTTTCTTTGATAACCATCACGGGAAATGATGGGATTTGACTCTCATCTAGCTCTTTAACTTCCCCACTTGAATTATAAGCAATAAGCTTATTTTCATAATCTCGAACAGCAACCCATTTTATGTTAGAAGAAATTTTACTATTACCAAAACTATTCTGTGTATTATTAGGAATAAATACGGTTAATAATGGAGTTCGATTGAATAAATTGTAGTCCGAGCTACTAGAAAGCTCTTTAATATATTCATCTAGCGAACGTCCCTCGACTATTTCGTTTTTAATTTGCTGATATAATACATCGTAGTCCTTATCAAACTGCATAGCTGCTCTATTCACAAGCAGTTCCCTGACCGCAGGATTCGTTATAGCTTTTGCCATCGCTTTAGCAAAAGCCATTTTAGTGTATACCCCCACAGGAGTATAGATCTCAATTGAAGAATTAGCAGGAGATGCACTCTCTACCTGTTCTTTACTACAACTCAAAAGCAGAGCAGCACTCACAAGTGCAAGTAGTTTTTTAATTTTTATCATTGTGCTTTTACTATATTATGAAATGAGTTATTATTGAATACTTCAAGAATAACTCGTGCAAAGGTATTCGTATATCTTTGCTATGACACCATAAATTCACAAGATTTTTAACAAATCATATTAAAAAAATCTTAAAATCTTCAATATTAATTAGTTATTATTTATTATATAAATAATTATTTAATATATAATTTTTTTATTTAATAAAACGCCCTGATATTCTATTGAATATCAGGGCACTATCAATAAATAATTTTAACGGGTTAATGCTTGAAGTGGCGTACGCCCGTCAGCACCATGGCCATACCTAAGCGGTTGCAGGCGTCGATGCTATCCCGGTCCTTGATGGAGCCACCGGGCTGCACCACGGCGCGGATGCCGGCAGTAGCGGCGATTTCCACGCAGTCGGGGAAGGGGAAGAAGGCATCCGAGGCCATTACGGCCCCTTTCAGGTCGAAGCCGAAGCTACCGGCTTTTTCAATGGCTTGGCGCAGGGCATCCACGCGCGAGGTCTGACCCACGCCCGAGGCCAGCAGCTGGCCGGGGCGGGCCAGCACGATGGTGTTGCTCTTAGTGTGCTTGCAGATTTTGAGGGCAAACTCCAGGGCTGCCGCTTCCTCGGCCGTGGGGGCCGACTCGGTAACGGTGCGGAAGTCCGCGGCAGTCTCGGTTTGCAGGTCGGCGTCCTGCTCGATGACGCCGTTGAGCAGGGTTTTGATTTGCTTTTTCGGAAATTCAACCGGCTTTTGCAGCAGCAGAATGCGGTTTTTCTTGCTGCGCAGAATCGGCGAGGCGTCGGTGGCAAAGCCGGGGGCGATGAGCACTTCGAAGAACAGTTTGTTCAGCTCCTCGGCCGTAGCCAGGTCTACTTCCTTGTTCACGATGATCACACCGCCGAAGGCCGAGACCGGGTCGCAGGCTAAGGCGTTGACGTAGGCCTCGTGCAGGCTGGCCGCCTGGGCCACGCCGCATGCGTTGGTGTGCTTGAGAATAGCCACGGCGGGCGCGCCATCGGCAAACTCGCGCATGAGCTGCACGGCGGCGTCTACGTCCACGAGGTTGTTGTAGCTCAGCTGCTTGCCGTGCAGCTGCTCGAAGAGCGCCGACAAGTCGCCGTAGAAGGCCCCGGCCTGGTGGGGGTTTTCGCCGTAGCGCAGGGGCGTCGAGGGCAGGTCGGCCAGTGGCTGGGCCGCCGCGTTTTCGGCGGGGGCCAGCGCCGTACCCTGGCTCACGTACTTGAAAATCTCGGTGTCGTAGTGGCTGGTAGCGGCGAAGGCGGCGGCGGCGTAGTGGCGGCGGTCGTCGAGGCTGGGGCTGCCGTTGGTTTTTTCGAGCAGCTCGGTCACGGCCTCGTACTGGTCGCGGGAGCTTACCACGAGCACGTCGCGGTAGTTTTTAGCAGCAGCGCGCAGCAGTGAGATGCCACCGATGTCGATTTTCTCAATTACGTCCTGCTCGGGGGCACCGCTGGCCACGGTTTCCTCAAACGGATACAAATCGACCACCACTAAATCGATGGGCGGAATACCGTGCTGCTCGGCCTGAGCCAAGTCGCCAGCCTCGTGGCGACGGTGCAGGATACCACCGAACACTTTAGGATGCAGCGTTTTGACGCGGCCACCGAATACCTCGGGGAAGCCGGTGAGGTCTTCCACGGCGGTTACCTCGGCACCTTGCTCTTCAATAAACTGCTGGGTGCCGCCCGTCGAGTAGAGCTGCACGCCGAGGCGGCGCAGGGTGGCTACCAGCGGGGCCAGCCGGTCTTTGTGGTACACGGAAAGCAGGGCGGCGCGAATGGGGCGAGCGGCGGACATTGGCAGGGAAAATTTGGGGGATAAAAAGCCGTGCGGAGTGCAAAAGCTGCCTCGCCCCTACCCGGCCAACCGTGGTAAGGGTTTGGCAGCACAAAGGTAACACCGGCTAAACGGGGCCAGCGGGCCTTTTTTTCAAAAAGCTACGCGCGGGTTATCACGTAAGCCCGGCAACTGAATTGCTGAGTTTGGGGTTAGTTAGTCCTACCCCACGCGCCCACTGCCGATTTTGATGACCGATTTCACGCCCACCGACCGCCTCGCTGCCCCGACCGCCCCCGAAGCGCCTGCCCTCGCCGCACTGCCCGCCACCCCGGCGAGTTGCGTGGCCGCGGCGGCCCAGCTCGCCCCGCGCCTGCTGGCCCAAGCGGCGGCCACCGACGAGGTCGGCGGCTTTCCGGCCCAAGAAGTGCGCTGGCTGCACGAGGCGGGCCTGCTGACGGCGGCGCTGCCCACCAGCCTGGGCGGGGCCGGGCTGGGTGAGCCAGCGGCCACGCTGGCACTCTACCAAGCGCTCTACCACGTGGGGCGCGGCAACCTGGCCGTGGGGCGCTTGTGGGAAGGCCACGTGAATGCGCTGCTGCTCATTCGCTGCTTTGGCACGCCGGCCCAACTGGCCCGCGCCGCCGCCGATGCCCGCGCTGGCCACGTGTTTGGGGTGTGGAATACCGAAAACCCGGCCCACGGCGTGCAGTTGGTACCGGTGGCCGGCGCGCCGGGACACTACCAGCTACGCGGGGCCAAGACCTTTGCCTCGGGCGCGGGTCACATCACGCGGCCGGTGCTTACCGGAGCGCTGCTAGCCCCGCCTACGCCCGCCCGGCGGCTCGACCAGGGGCCACTGCCAGCGATCACCCCAGCCGCGCCGCCCGCGCCCACCGGCTGGCAGCTCGTGCTGCTGCGGGCCGACGAGCGGCCGCCGGTGCTTGACCGTAGCTTCTGGCGGCCGCTGGGCATGCGGGCTACGGCCAGCTTCCAGGCTGATTTCACGGGCATTGCGGTGACGCCCGACGACCTCATTGGCCAGCCCAACGACTATTACCGCGCCCCGTGGTTCGGGGGCGGGGCAGCCCGATTTGCGGCGGTGCAGCTGGGCGGGGCCGCGGCGGTATTCGACGAAACGCGGCGCTTTTTGCGCCGCCTGGGTCGCACCGACGACCCCTACCAGCGCCAGCGCTTGGGCGAGTTGCTGGCCCTGCACGAAACCGGCCAGCGCTGGCTGCGCGGCGCGGCCGAGCACGCCGCCCTGCCGCCCACCCCGGCGGGCCTGCCCGCCGTGCGCCCCGAGGCGCTGGCGGCCTACGTCAACGCCCTGCGGGCCACCACCGAGGATATTTGCCTGCAAACTTTACGTTTGGCCGAGCGCAGCGTGGGCGCCCGCGGTCTGCTCCAGCCCGAGCCGTTTGAGCGCCTGCACCGCGACCTCACCCACTACCTGCGCCAACCCGCGCCCGACGCTACCGTGGCCGATGCCGGGCGCTTCGCCCTGGCTTCGGACAAGCCTGCTTATCAATTGTTTTAGATTGCCAAAACGGCTACCAGCTTACCGAGGGTCATCGGCAATAAATTTTCAGGTGAAGCTGGCGAGCCAACTTCCACTACTATCTGCGCTAACGGGCGTTGCCATTTTCTACAGCCAGGCGGAGCCAGTATCCGCCTGGCTTTTTTCGCTAGCTTTTTTGCTGAAAAGCGCGTAAGGGAGGCAACCGACGCCGGTTGTAGCGGTCGGTCTAGTCCTTATGCCCTCCTTGCCTTTTGATTCTTATCCCGTGCGGCCCGCCAGCTACGCCGCTACGCTGGGCCGCACGGTTATCGTCATTCCGCACCCCGACGATGAGGCACTGGGCTGCGGTGGCCTGTTGGCCCTGCTGCGGCAAGCGGGCCGGGCAGTAGCCGCCGTGCTGGTGAGCGACGGCACTATGTCGCACCCGCACTCGCAGGAGTTTTCGCCCGCCGCCCGGCGCGAGCTGCGCTACGCCGAGCTGCGCCACGCCCTGGCCGTACTGGGCGTAGATGAAAACAACGTGCTTTACCTGGGCCTACCCGATAGCCAAGTGCCCAGCGAGGGCTCAGCCTTCGAAGAAGCCGCTGCCCGGCTAGCCCATTTCATCCAAGAGCAGGGGGCGGAAACCGTGCTCACGCCCTGGCGGCGCGACCCTCACCCCGACCACCGCGCCACCAGCCGCCTCACCGCCGCCGCGCTAGCCGGCCTACCCGCGCCACCGCGTCGCCTCGAATACGTGGTGTGGGCCTGGGAGCGGGCTGCCGAAGCCGATCTCCCCCGGCCCGAAGAAGGCACGGGCTTCCGGCTCGCCATCGGCACCGTGCTGCCCCAAAAGCAGCGGGCCATTGCGGCGCACCGCTCGCAGCTGGCCCCCGGCACCATCACCGACGACCCCAGCGGCTTTTTGCTCTCCGAAGCCATGCTGGCGCATTTCGCCCAGCCCACCGAAGCTTTCATCGAACCCCTGCCCACCCATGAACACCAACCAGCCTAATACCCTAGCGCCCGGCTATTTTGACGACGTGTACCGGGCCAATGACGACCCCTGGGCCTTTGCCAGCAGCCCCTACGAGCGCCAGAAATACGCCGATATCCTAGCTGCCCTCGACCAACCGCACTACGAGCGGGCCTTCGAGATTGGCTGCTCTATCGGGGTACTCACGGCGCAGCTGGCCCCGCGTTGCGGCCAGCTCCTGAGCGTAGACGTGAGCGAAGCCGCCCTGGCCCAGGCCCGCCAGCGCTGCGCTGCGCTCCCGCAGGTAGACCTACGCCGCATGCAGGTGCCCAATGAGTTTCCCGATGGGCAATTCGACCTGATTTTACTTTCGGAAGTGGGCTACTACTGGTCGCCGGCCGACTTGGCCCGCGCCGCGGACCTGATGCTAGCCGCCCTGCCGACCGGGGCGCACCTGCTGTTGGTGCACTGGACACCCGTCGTGCCCGACTACCCGCAGACGGGCGACGAAGTGCACGAGTTTTTCCTCGAAAAGGCCAGCCCCGCCGGCCCCCTACGCCATCTGCACGGCCACCGCGCCGACAAGTACCGGCTTGATTTGTTTGGTCGCCAGTAAGAGCGAGCCGACATAGGAAAGCAGTCGTATAGTCGACCCTTTCCAGCAAAAGGAAGGGGAAGGTAAAGCCGACCCAGGAGTAGAGTTCTCTAATGTGGCACCGGCTTACTCAATCGGTGCTATCAGCCCGCTACTCCCTCACGCAGATAGGCACGCAAGTCGCGCATCGCGCCGCTCAACGGCACGGGCAGTACGGCACCCCGGGTAGCTTCAATCCAGCTCCAGAGCTGGCCAAAGGTCGCGACCTGGCGGGCCTGCCGCAGTAAATCGGGCAGGGCTACTTCCACGGCCTGCGCCAGGCGGGCCAGCTCGGCACTGGCTTGGTAGCTGCCCTGCCGCCACCAGGCACGCAAGCGGCGGCGAGCCCGCCACACCCGTACCAACTCGTGCGGGCAGGGTACCTGCGGCTCTTGCTGCTGGGCGGTGAGGCTTTCCCATTCGCGCAGCTGCCATGACAAGCCCACTTCCACGCGCCCGCAGCGGCGGGCCGAAGTGTACACCTGCACCAGCGGGCTGTGCCGCACCGGCAGGTCGTGCTGCAACAGCAACTGCCACAGCGCTTCATCCTCCAAAAAAGGTACTACTGGCAAGCCACCCACCTGCCGGTAGGCGCGTACCGTGAGCGCCAAACTGGCTCCGTAGTGCTGATGATGGCAGGGCCAGCGGTCGGCCGTGCAGGGGTCAATTTTATCTTCGAGCTGGCGCAGTAGTACGCGGTAAGCCGCATCACGCAGCTGAATGCGCCGCACGGGGCAGGGCTCTACGGCGGCGGGCGTTTGGGTGAGAATACGACCGCCCACGGCCTCGGCCCCGTTTTCAATCTCGTGCAGGGTGGCGGCCAGCCAGGTGGAGGCCACCAAGGTATCGGCATCGGTGCTGAGCAACACGCCAGTGGGGCCAATGGTGCGCTCCAAGCGCTGGGCGGCCTCATCGAGTAGCAAGCGGCGGGCCCGCCCCACGTGGGCCTGCGGGCGGGGCAACTGCACTTCGGCCACGTGCACTACCAAGCTGGGGTGGCGGCGGGCCGACTGCCGCACAGCGGCGGCCGTCCGGTCTACGCAGTTGTTAGCCAGTACGATTACCTCTATCATGCCCGTGGGCAGCGCCTGCCCGCCGAGGGTAGTCTGAGCTGCCAGCGCCGCTAGGGTAGCGGGCAGGGAAGTCGCCTCATCCTTGGCCGGAATGATGATGCAGGCTTGCAAGGCCGCGTGGGGAGGTGGCAGCTGACGGTGCAGGGCGCGCTCGGCTTGCTGCAACAGCTGCTCCTCAGTGGGCGGCTGAAAAAGAAGGGCCGGGTGGATGGTAGCCGTAGCTTCATGCGCGGAGTGGAAGCGAACCGGCTGGGCGAGTTGGTCCATAGAGGAGGTTTGTACGCCCCGGCCCGCCGAAGGATAGGAAATGCGCAATTAATTTTTACCCAAGCCCCTGCACTTCACTTATTTTTCATTTTTACCTTAGCATAATCGCTTGCTAGTCAAACCAAAGCACAAACAAATGTTTAGCTAACCTTTTTAGCTAAAAAAAACTGCGTCGCTTTTCAGCGACGCAGTTTAAATAGGCATTCCTTAAAGTATAGAATAGCTTAAAAAGCTTCCCCAATGGCGAAATAAAAGCCCGGGTCGGTACCAAAGGCGTAGTCGAAGCGCAGGTTCACCCGGTCGCGGCGAATGAAGTTGAAGCGTGCTCCTACCCCACCGGCCGTGTGAATGCCACCGAAGCTATAGTCGCTGAAGTTATTACCCACTTGCCCAAGGCCAAGGAAGGCCGCGCCGTCGATGCGCCAGAATAAGTGTTGGCGCAGCTCGGCCTGGGCGGTTACGAGCTGCCGGTCGCGGAAACGTTGCTCGTAGATACCCCGCATGAGGTTGGCGTTGTTGTAGAGCGTGCCGCCCAGGTTAGCCCCGATGCCAGCCAGCCCGTACCACGGCACCTCGCCGGAGTGGAACTGCCCCAGAAATTGCAGCGCCAGGATGGTCTTATCGCTAAAGATGCGCTGGAAGTGACGGGCGTCAACCTGGTAGCGCACAAAGTTGTAGTCGGAGCCCACAAACTTGCCGTTGAACATTACCTGCAAGTCGAGCAGGCTGCCTTTGGAGGCCCCCAGCGCCACGTCGCGGCTATCGTAGGTGTACACCGGGCCGACGCCGGACAGGCTAAAGTTCTGCCGCTGGCGGTCGTCCACGCGTTGGTCGAGCAGAAAGTAATTACGATTGCCGCCGGCGGGCGTCACCGGTATCTCGTTACCGTTGTCATCTACCCGACCCTGGGCGGGCTCGATATTGTATACCCGCGAGAGGCGGTATTGCAGACCCAGAAACTGGTTGGGTGCAATGCTCTTCTGGAAACGCTGATTGATAATAAACAGCTGAAAATCCAAGAATGAGCGGTTGTCCTTCTGTACCGCGGGCGCGTCGTTGCCGGTACCGAAATAATACAGGCGGTTTTTGTAGGCGCTTATCTCGCCGTTGAGGTAAAATTTCTCGCCCGGCGAATAAATAGTGTGCACAAATTGCAGCAGCGACTGCTTTTTCTGGGTAGTCCAGTACTGCACGCGCATGTTGGAGGCCCGCGTGAGCGTATCGGTACCGAGGCGGCCGCTGAGCAGGCCACCCAGGCCGTAGCCGGCCCCGGTTTCCTGCTGGTAAAACAGCACCGGCACGGGTAGAATAGTAATTCGCTTAGGGGGCTTGGGCGTTACAACGAGCGGCGGGTCGCCGGGCGGCGTTTGCCCGAAGCAAACGGAGGCCAAGCTCAGCAGTCCCACTAAGAGCGGAAAAAAGCGCATAAAACGAGAAAAAAGAATTACGTAGAGAGACCTCAACGGATTTTGGCGGCCAGCGGTTGGCTGGGCACTACATCAACGCTTCATGTTTGCCCGAAAGCGGGCGTAGCGCGGGCCGGGAAAAGTCTTTTTTCTACCGAAGCGCTTAGAGCCGCAGGTAATTGACTGGCGCAAAAGTCCTCTAGACCAGCAGCATGCTCAGTATACCCGCCAGCATGATAGCCTTGCACCCCGCGCTGAGCTGCCGAAAGTGGCGGCGGCGGTCGGCGCGGGCCAGGCGACGGGCCAGCTCTAGTAGCGGCAGCAGCACCAGCCCCAGCAGCCAGGTGGCCAGTGGCCAGCGGCCCCAGGCCAGCAGCTGCCCGGCGGCCCCCAGCACCAGCAGCACCAGGCAGGCCAGAAAAAAGCCGGCTACCCACTTGCTACGCGCCACGCCCCACACCAGCGGCAGGGTGCGGCAGCCGTGCTGCGCATCGCCGCGCATGTCTTCGAGGTCCTTCACAATTTCGCGCACTACCGTGAGCAGGAAAGCGGCCAGCGCGTAGAGCCACACCGCCTGCCGCCCGGTGAGCAGCTGCAACTCGGGCAGCAGCACCAGCGCCGCCGTGAGCAACCCGATGCTGACGTTGCCCACCAATGCCAGGCGCTTGAATCGGGCCGAGTAGCCCCACAGCAGCGCCGCTGCGCCCAGCGTAACGACACCCAACCGCCACGAAAGCAGCGTGGCCAGCCCCACCCCCAGCCCATTCAGCACCAGGTGAGCCAGCATGGCGTGCCGCCGGCGCAGCACCGTTCCCACCACCAGCCGGTCGGGCCGGTTGATGGCGTCAATCTTTACGTCGTAGTAGTCGTTGATAATGTAGCCCGCTGCCGCCACCAGCAGCGCCGCCAGCACCAGCAGCCCGTAGCGCGGTGCGAGTACCACGCCCAGCGGCTGGCCCGGTAGCAGCAGGGCCCGCACCAGCACCATGCTCAGCAGCATAATCGCCAGGTTGGGCCAGCGCACCAGGCCCGGCACGGCTCGCACCAGCCGGCTGCCCCGCCCGGGACCGGGCAGCAGCTCTTCCTCGTCGGGGGCAGGCAGGCGGGGCGTGGGCACGGAAGGAGCGGGCATGATAGCGGTACTAGCAGCCGCAAGGTACGGCGCCCCCCTGCCGCCTACGCAAAGCGCCCCTGCCGACGGGCGGCAGGGGCGCTTCCAAACACGCAGCTACTGAGCCAGGCAGGTGCCTCAGATGCGGCGCACGTTCACGGCATTGATGCCCTTACGGCCCTCCTGCGTTTCAAATTCCACGCGGTCATTCTGCTGAATCTGCCCGCCGTTGAGGCCGGTGATGTGCACGAAGAAATCTTCTTTATTGGTGTCGTCGGTGATGAAGCCGAAGCCCTTGGCTTCGTTAAAAAATTTTACGGTTCCGGTTTTCATGTGGTCGGCCAAAGGAAAAAAGCGTTGCCGGCCCGGCTACCCCTGAGGCAGCCGGACCGGCGCTGTCATACGCGCCCCGGGCGGGCGGGTTATGGGCTGGCTTACTGGTGGTCGCGCCACTCGTACACCCACTTGGCCTGAATCTGCTCCAAGTGGCCTTCGTTGGCCTGCTCGCGCGTGCCCTCAAAGTTGGGCAGGCTCAGCACCCACTCCAGCAGCTCGGTAAAGCGAATGCGGTAGATTTTAGCTTCCGTAAAGTCATCGCCAAACTTCTCGTAAAGGGCAATGGCCACGTCCTCGTGGTCGGCCCAGTGAATGGGCGGTTCGTAATGGTTCACGTTGGTTGAGTTATGAGTTATGAATTAGAAGGTATGAGTTGGGTAGTCTGAGCGGAGCGGCTGCCAAGCCAACTCATAACTCATAACTTCTAACTCATAACTCCCATATCAGTGCCCCAGGAAGTTTTGGGGCGGAATGGTGACGACCAACTCCACGGCTTCGGAGGGCAGCACGCACTGGCAGGCCAGGCGCGAAGTGAGGCGCGGGTTGATGGCGCGGTCGATGAAGTCTTCTTCCTTGTCCGAAATCTCGGGCAGCTCGTCGCCGCCCTTGTCTACGTACACGTGGCAGGTGCTACAGCCACACACGCCGCCGCAGTTGTGCTGGAGCTGAATACCATTGTTGAGGGCTACGTCGAGGACCGATTCGCCGCTGGCCGCCACGTGCGTCTGGGCGGGCTGGCCATCCTGGAAGTGAAATATAATGGTCGAGGGAGTCAAAATACGGGTGCCCGCTGGGCCTGAATGCAAGGTACAAAGGTAGGCAGCCGGCCGCAGCTTACCCCGCAGGGGTGGCCGCTGCCTGAATGCTAGCCGTAAGCTGCCCGTAGAGGGCCTGCCACGCCGGGTGAGCAGCCAGGGCGGTCTCGTGGGCGGCCAGGGTGGGCGCATCGCGGCGCACGGCGGGGCCGGTTTGCACGCCAAAGGGCGAGGGCTGGGCCGCCAGGGCCTTATCGACGGTTTCGCGCACCAGCGGGTGCAGCAGGTCGAATGACAGCCTGGCCTCGGCCAGCAGGGCCTGGGCTACACCGAGCAGGTGGTTGGTAAAATTGCTGGCCCACACGGCCCCCAGGTGCAGGTGCAGGCGTTGGGCCGAGTCGAGCAGCGCTACGCGCTGGCTCAGGCTACGCGCCAAGGCCAACAGGATAGCCTCGGTGGTCGGCTCGGCAGCTTCTACAAACAGCGGCACGGTGGGCCACTCGATGCGCCGGCCGGGGCTGAACGTCTGGAGCGGATACAGTACCCCTCCCCGCACCAGCGGTTGGGCCGCGAATACGGCCAGCGGCAGCGCCCCGGCTACGTGGGCCAGGAGTGCCCCCGCCGGCCAGTTGCCGGCCGTCACTACTTCCGGTACGGCAGCGTCGGGCACGGCCAGCAGGTAGACATCGGCGGGGGGCGGGGAAGCCAGGGCAGTGGCCAGGGGCAGCGCCGGGCAGCCGGGCAACGCGGCCGCTAAAGCCTGGGCAGGCCCTGGCGCCCGGCTGGCAACGAAGGCGAGGTGGTGCCCGGCGGCGGCCAGCGCCGGGGCCAGCGCCGCCGCCACGCGCCCAGCCCCGAAGAGGCCCACGCGTAGCGCATTAGGTTTTAGAGAAGCCATGACGAGCACAAAGTTCGCGATTTTACCCACCCCGCCGGGAATAAGCAGAACAGCTACCGCCAGCCAGACGAAAAATCTCCGGGCTAGAGCGCTGAAGTTTAACAAAAAAGTAGCATCTTGTGGGCGCAAGAATGCCGACCGGATTTTTACTTTTTAAACCGACCGCTCTTTTTGCTTTCGTCACCTTTGACGGTGGCCTTTTTTAGCTCCTTTTTCACTTTTAACTCCTTTTACATGATAAACCCTTACACGCGGGTAACTTCTTGGCGCTCCCGGCTAGGGCAGTTGGGCCTTACGGCCTTGCTACTGGGCGGGGCGGCGGCAGCACAGGCGCAGACTTTGAATTACAATACGGCTAGCACGACCAACGTCGCGGGCACATTTACCGATTTGGGTTCGTCGGGAACGGTGATCACGACGGCTAATACCGACGACGACAACTCCGCGCCGCAAGCAATCGGCTTCAATTTCGTTTATAACGGAGCTACTTTCAATCAATTCGTACTCAATACCAACGGGCTTATTCGCTTGGGTAGTGCCGCCCCTTCGGCGGTCAATATGTTTGCGCAGTACGAGGGCGGCAAGCTGCCGGGCGTCGACCCAATAAGCAGCACCTCGGCAGCCAACACCAACTTGTTGATGCCCTTCAACTTTGACCTGGAAGCGGGCTCCTCGCCGGCCGAATACCGGGTTTCTACCACTGGCACGGCCCCCAACCAGGTGTGCACCATCCAGTGGAAAAACGTGCACGATAAGACCGATGCCAATGCAGCTCAGTACGCCAACTTCTCGTTTCAGGTGAAGTTGTATCAAAGTACCAACGTCATTGAGTTTGTGTACGATGCGGCTACACCTGCTACTAGTGGAACCGAAACATTCCGCTTTTCCACCGTCGGCATCAAGGGCTCGGGGAGCGCGGCTGGCCAGGATGTGCTGGG